>SVQH01000019.1 GCA_015065425.1 Oscillospiraceae bacterium | reverse complement strand
CATTAATGTTTTCATGCAATTCACTCCTTTCACCTTTAAGCAAGATTTTCTCCTGCTGTTATATACGTGCAAAAAAATGAAAAAAGTAACACACAAAATTCAAATTATTTTACAATTTTTTAATATTTGTTACATTACACAAGAAAATTGCTGTTCATTTGTACATATTCTCTTAAAAAGAATAACTTTTACGATTTATCCCCACACTGTGATCTATGCAAATTACTTGCGAAACGAGTAATTTCCTATATAATAAAATATTAAATTTTTTAAAAGAAAAAAACCTGCCGAAGCAGGTTGAAGGTGGTGCGAAAAAAAATCAGATATAAATAGTCGGTGATGTTACTTCCAAAGTTTCAGTTGAAAAAATGTTTTTCTTTGCATAGAAAGTAACTTTTACATAGTAATAATATCCGCTGTGAACATCAAGTAATCTTGAAATTTCAGATATATTACTATCCGAATAAAGATCTTCATAATAACCGTAATGGAACCACGAATCAGAAGAAGTCTTGCGTCTGTATACATCAATAAGTTTGCAACCGCATTTTTTTACGGTAGAAATACATTCAAGTCTTGTTGCGATTAAAAGTTCTCCATTATACTTTTGCACGGAAACTGTTGGAGCAACAATAAGACCGGTTGCACGGTTTTCAGGATATACGGTTACACCGTTTTCAAGTATTGCGGAAAATTCTTCTTCAGACAGAAAAACCTCCTGTAATTCGAGCATCTGTGAATTATAAGCAAAAGCCTGAACAGGTGTTATGCTTATTGCGACAAGAAGAAAAATAATACAAGTTTTAAAAATTTTTTTCATTTTCATTCTCCTTTGAAATTTTTTGCAATTTCCATAGCTTCAGGATAATCACAGTTTTCTAATCTTACAGTATAATTCATACCGTAAAGAGAATATGAAATGGAAGTATAACCATCACCCGTGGAAATTACCAGTACATTAAAGCCGTTGTTTGTAAGAAGTCCGATGCCCTCAGTTTTGGTTGTTACGCATTGTGTTACAAATCTTTCTGAACTGCTGTCAAAATACAGAGTATTATCATAAATGAAGACAGTTCCGCAGATATCGGAATCAATAACAGTAAAAGGTATTATTGTATCCTGTTCTTCCTGAGACGGCTGTGATAATACACACTTATCGCTTACAAAAAAAGTCGGTAAAACATAATTTTCATAATTTGCGGGAATTTTTATAAAAGTTTCGGTTCGCCAAGGTATGTTCAACCGATAAAATTCACCTTCTTTGGTTATGTATTCAGACGGTATGTCAAATCTTGATGATTTTGCAGTACCTGCAATTATCATACAAGCCAAAATACCTACGACAGCAGCTATAACAAATGAACTTCTTATTATCTTCTTTTTTGAAAAAGTTGTTTTGTTTTCGAATGTCTTTTTTGACTCCAGAACATCAATACACATATCAATAAGCTCTGTGTCCATAAACTCAGCTTCTTTTTCCAATTCCTCATCCAAGAGACTTTGGATTTCTTCGCGAGAAAATTGCAAAGAATCAGTTTCTAATATACTTTTTAATATATTTTTGTCCAATATAACACCACCTTCATATATATAGTGCAAATTTTCAAAAAAAGTAACACTATTTTTTTAAAAAATATTCAGAATTTTCTAAAATTTCTTTTACTCGCTTCTTAATTTTCCTACAAAGGCGGTAATGTTTTTGTTTAACTGCAGCTTCGCTTTTACCAAGAACATCTGCTATTTCACGTAATGACTTATGTTCATGGTGAAAAAGTTCAAGTATAATATTTTCTTCTTTGTCAAGTTCTCTTTCGATTTCCTGAGCCAAGCGTTCTATATGCTCGTCAGATATCATATCTTCTGCAAAATCAGGAGTAGCATACAGAAAAGATAAGTCATAAAAGTCCGAATCCAAACTCACCTTATGTTTTTTATCATTATCAATTTCAGAATATTTTTTCTTTATTATGTTATTTGCAGTACCGTAAAGCCAAGCCTTTGGATTATCAGGCAGTTTACCGTTTGAAAACATGACCATAAAAGCGAAATTGGTTTCTGCTATAACATCATCAATTTCACTTACATTGTAATTTAATTTTATTTGACATAATCTTTTTAAGTTATCAGAATATTGCTCAATCAGCTTTTCACAATTTCTGAGACTGTTATCATCAAATTCCAAAATTTTCCACCATTAAATTTATTTTATATTTATTTTAATATAAATTGTAATATTATGTCAACATAAATATAAGAAAAAATCTTACGATTTATCAACCCCCTGCCCCGGGTCTTGGGGGAATCGGTGTTTCTTGTTCAATAAGCTTGCGTCATTCAATGAGCTGAAAGCGAATTATAAGCAAATTACTCACGATGCGAGTAATTTGCTATATAATAAAAAAAGTACCGCCAAAAAAACAGACGGTACCAAAAATATATTTATCAGTTGAGACTTGCTCTGAGATTTTCGAGTTCGTTTTTGAGAGTTTCGGGAAGTTTATCGCCGAACTTAGCATAGAACTCTTCGATTCCGGGGATTTCACCCTTCCAGAGGTCGTTATCAACAACAAGAATTGATTCAAGGGTTTCCTTGGAAACTTCATCTTCAATACCTGCAAGGTCAATGTCATCAGCAAAGGGAACATAACCGATTGCAGTTTCTCTTGCGTCAACCTTACCATCGCAACGGTCAAGTATCCAGTTGAGAACTCTGAGGTTATCACCGAATCCGGGCCAGAGGAAGTTACCTTCGTCATCTTTTCTGAACCAGTTAACATTGAATATCTTGGGAGCCTTTTCGGGATCAAGAGTCTTACCGATTTCAATCCAGTGCTGCCAATAGTCACCCATGTTGTATCCGCAGAAAGGAAGCATTGCCATGGGGTCACGACGGACAACGCCTACTGCACCTGCAGCAGCTGCTGTGGTTTCGGAAGCCATGATAGAACCTACGAATACGCCGTTGTTCCAGTCCTTAGACTGATATACAAGAGGAGCAAGCTTAGCACGTCTGCCGCCGAAAACAAAAGCAGAAATCGGAACACCCTGAGGATTCTCAAATTCTGAGCTGAGGCAAGGACAGTTTACAGCGGGAGCTGTAAATCTTGAGTTGGGATGAGCACCCTTGACTTCGGAAGTTGTTCCGTTCCAAGGCTCACCTATCCAGTCATTTGCATTTGCGGGAGGATTCTTGTCAAGTCCTTCCCACCATACTGTATTGTTATCAAGGTTGTGAGCAACATTTGTAAAGATTGTGCCCTTCTTGGTTGAAAGAAGTGCATTGGGATTGGACTTCATATTTGTGCCGGGAGCAACACCGAAGAAACCGTTTTCGGGGTTGATAGCATAAAGTCTTCCGTCTTCACCCTTACGGATCCAAGAAATATCATCGCCTACGCACCATACCTTATAACCTGCCTTCTGATATCCTTCGGGAGGAATAAGCATAGCAAGGTTGGTCTTACCGCAAGCAGAGGGGAAAGCAGCACAGATATACTTTGTTTCACCCTGGGGATTTTCAACACCGAGGATAAGCATGTGCTCAGCCTGCCAGCCTTCTTTCCAGCCCTGATAGGAAGCGATACGAAGAGCAAAGCACTTCTTACCAAGAAGAACATTTCCGCCGTAACCTGAGTTCACGGAGATGATGGTATTGTCCTGAGGGAACTGACAAATCCAACGCTTTTCGGGATCGATATCACATTTACAGTGAAGACCTCTTACCCAGTCATTTGAATCACCGAGCACGTCAAGAACAGATTTGCCGACTCTTGTCATGATAGCCATGTTGAGTACAACATAGATGGAGTCAGTAAGTTCGATACCGGCCTTTGAGAACTTTGAACCTACGGGACCCATTGAATAAGGAATTACATACATAGTTCTTCCCTTATAAGAATCACGGGCAATGTTATAGAGCATTTTATAGCATTCGCCGGGCTCCATCCAATGATTTGTGGGACCTGCTTCTTCCTGTGTAGGAGTGCAGATAAGAGTTCTGTCTTCAACACGGGCAACATCAGTGGGATGAGTTCTGTGAAGATAGCAGTCGGGAAGAAGTTCTTCGTTGAGCTTTATCATTTCACCGGTAGAACAAGCCTCTGCTCTGAGAGCTTCGATCTGTTCTTTTGAACCGTCAATCCAGACGATTTTGTCGGGCTTTACAAGTTCAACCTTCTCTTCTATCCAGCTGAGAATTGACTTATTTGTTGTAAGTGACATTTGGTTCTCTCCTTATATAGAAAAAAATTTCAAAATCAGTACTATATTACTATATATTGCTTTTTTTGTCAATATCCAAAGCAGCAGTTGCATTAAGTTTAAGTGAAGCAATATTGCCGTCAAGATATTCATAATATGCCTGTGCACCTACCATTGCCGCATTATCGCCGCAGAATCTGAGTTCAGGCATATAAAGATTAATTTCATGCTTATCAGCAAGAATCTTCATCTCCCTACGAAGAACAGAGTTTGCGGAAACACCGCCTGCAAGTACGAGAGAATCGGGTTTCAGCATATTTATTGCCCTTTCGGTTCTGTCACAAAGGCAACTGACTACACAGTGCATATATGAAGCACCGATATTTTTTACATCAATCTCCTCGCCTTTCTGGTTGAGATTATGTATAAGATTGATAACAGCAGTTTTAAGTCCCGAAAAACTGAAATCAAGCTCAGCATCCTGAACCTTCGGAGACGGGAATTTATACGAGAAGGGGTCCCCGTCAAAAGCGACTTTATCCATGTTCAGCCCTCCGGGGTACGCAAGTCCCATTGTTCTTGCAGCCTTGTCCATGGCTTCCCCTGCTGCATCGTCTCTCGTTCTTCCGATAACTTCATAGTCTGTATAAGATTTCACATTTATAAGATGAGTATGCCCTCCCGAGACGACAAGTGCAAGAAAAGGAGGCTTAAGATTCTTATCGGTAATATAATTTGATGCAATGTGACTTCTCAGATGATGAACGGGAACAAGAGGCTTCCCTGTTCTGTAAGAAAGTCCTTTTGCAAAATTCACCCCCACCAACAAAGCTCCGATAAGTCCCGGGGCATAGGTACATGCAACGGCATCTATGTCTTCAAGAGAAAGCCTTGCATCTTCAATGGCTTTTTTTACAACAGATGAAATTGATTCACAATGTCTTCTTGATGCAATTTCAGGCACGACACCGCCATAAAGAATATGCTCGGGCACCTGAGAAGCAACAACGCTCGACAGTACTTCCCTTCCGTCTTCCACGACAGCGGCAGCGGTATCGTCACAGGACGACTCTATAGCTAATATTTTCATAAGTGATTCACCTCATTTTCACTGATATACAAAGTATAAATACAGGCATCTTCTTTCGGATGTGAATAAAAATCCTTTCTTGTTCCGAGATTGATAAAACCAAATTTTTCGTATAATTTTCTTGCGGTATCATTGGAATATCTGACCTCAAGAGTTGCAAAAGCACAAGGTTGTTTTTCTATTTCAATTATAAGTTTTTCAAGCAAAGCCGATGCTATACCAAAACCTCTGTATTTTTCGGTAACAGCAATATTTGATATATAAAATTCGTCAAGTATCATCTGTCCGCTGACATATCCGAGAATGCAGTCATCTCCTTTTGCGACAAGGAAAATGACATTCTCCTTTTTTATCTCTTCCTCTACCTGCGTTTCACTCCACGGTAAGGAAAAGCACTCCTTTTCAATGTAAAAAACAGCTGCTGCATCAGATATACAGGCACGGTCTATTATAAAATCAATCTTTTGCTTCATACCAGGATTTTCCGACAGCCGTATCAGCATCAAAGTTAACTGACAGCTTTACGGCATTTTCCATTTCTTCTTTAATAATTGCGGCAACAGCTGAAGCATCCTTTTCAGGAGCTTCTGCCATGAGTTCATCGTGAACCTGCATGATAAGTCTTGCATCGGGACATTCCTTTTTCAGCCGTGAAAATACTCTTATCATTGCAATTTTTATTATATCTGCGGCAGTACCCTGAATGGGCATATTTCTTGCAACTCTTTCACCAAATGCACGAAGCATTCCGTTTGATGATGTAAGCTCGGGAAGATATCTTCTTCTCTTGAACAGAGTTTCACTGTATCCCTTTTCTTTAGCATCGGCAATACATTTGTCCATATAAGAACTTACAGACGAATAAAGTGAAAGATAAGACTTAATAAACCTGTCTGCTTCAGCTCTTGTGGTTTTAATATCTTTTGAAAGCGAGAAAGCACCGATACCGTAGACTATACCGAAATTAACGGCTTTTGCCTTGCTTCTCAATTCTCCCGTAACCTCATTCAACGGAACGTCAAACACTTTTGAAGCAGTGACAGAATGAATATCTGTATCAGAATTAAATGCATCAATCATGTTTTTATCATCAGATAAGGCAGCGAGAACTCTCAATTCGATCTGTGAATAGTCGGCATCGATAATTCTGTAGCCGTCCTCTGCAACAAAAAATTTACGCATTTCTCTGCCAATGGGAGTTCTTACAGGGATATTCTGAAGATTAGGTTCGGTAGAAGAAAGTCTTCCCGTTCTCGTTTCTGTCTGATTAAATGTACATCTTACTCTGCTGTCATGACTTACTGCCTTCAGCAGTCCATCGCAGTAGGTTGATTTCAGCTTTGAATAAGTTCTGTATTCAAGAATAAGCGAAACTATCGGATAGTCTTCCGCGAGACTTTCAAGCACCTCAGCATTTGTTGAATATCCTGTTTTTGTCTTTTTCTTTGCAGGAAGCCCGAGTTTTTCAAAAAGAATTACGCCGAGCTGCTTCGGAGAATTGATATTGAATTCTTCTCCTGCAAGTTCATAAACAGAGTTCTCAATATTTTCTATTCTTGCACTGAGAACTTCTGAAAATTCTTTAATTCCGTTTACGTCGACTTTCATGCCGACTTTTTCCATGGAAGAGAGCACATAAGCAAGAGGAATTTCAATATCGGTCAGCAGACTGTTTTCTTCCCGCTCCGTAATTATTGCACAAAGCCTGTCCGATAAAACTCTCATAAGAAGTGCCGATTCGCAGAATTCCTTGTTTTCCTCAAAATACTCCTGAGAAACACTGTCAGAAAATTCAGGCGGAACTGCCTTTACATTATATGATAGAGAAAGTGACAAAACAGAGTAATCAGAGGAATTTACATCAAGAATATATGCGGCAAGTTTAATATCAAAAACAACATTTTCAGGTTCGATGGAATTTTCCACACAGAAAGCAAACAATTCTTTGCAATCAAGCGTAACTTTTTGTGTGCTGCTGCAGAGAAAATCACCGATAAACTGAATAAAACCAAGTTCATTATTTTCCACAACAAAAATTTCATTATCAGATGAAAAAGCTGCAGCGACAGGATAATTATTTTCAAATCTGAAAGAAACACAGACTTTTGTCTTTTCAGAAAGTATTGCACTTGCTTTATTTATATCAACCACACTGAAAACTGCAGAACTGCCCTGTATTTGAGTTTCTTTGCTTTCTTTAAGAGCATCCGATCTTTCATTGTCAAGCTTCAGTCTTGCAATCATTTTGAACATTTCATGTCTTGAAAGTTCTGACAAAAGAGAGGCATTATCTTTTGTATCTTTAAGATATTCACTCATATCTGTATTAATGGGAGCTTCAAGTGAAATTGTACCCAGTTTTCTTGAAAAGAATGCACTGTCTTTCCCTGAAATAAGCTTTGCTTTTATAGCGGCTGTTGCTTCTACAGAATCGATATCTTCATAAATTCTGTCAATACTGCCGTATTTTTTTATAAGCTCTCCTGCAGTTTTAGGACCGATACCTGCAACACCCGGGATATTGTCGGAGCTGTCCCCCTGTAAAGCCTTGAGTTCTATCATACCTGAAGGAGAAACACCGTATTCCTCAAACAACTGCTTTTTATCATATTCAACGGTCTGTGTTTTTCCCATTTTTGTTGTTGTCAGAAGAACCGAAACATTATCTCTGACAAGCTGTAAGGAGTCACGGTCACCTGTTACAATATAACAGTGATCGTCCTCAGAGATTGACACAGAAAGCGTACCGAGAATGTCGTCAGCCTCAAAGCCCGGACATTCAATTATTGTACATCCGTAAGCTCTGAGAAGAGTTTTCAGCGGTTCAAACTGTTCAAGAAGTTCGGGCGGAGGACTCTTTCTTCCTGCTTTATACTCAGAATACATTTCATGCCTGAAAGTAGGCTGATGAACATCAAAAGCTGCAATTACAGCATCGGGAGCGTATTTTTCATCAAGCCCCAGAAGTATATTCATAAAGCCGTATATGGCATTGGTAAAATGCCCGTCTTTTGCATTAAGAAGTTTAATACCGTAAAACGCACGGTTTATAATGCTGTTACCGTCTATAACAAGATATTTCATATAAACATATCTCCTTACCCATAGTTAATTTATTATAACACAATAAATATTAATTATCTACTTTATTTTTTGATTTTTTTGTGATAATATATCAGCGGTGATTATATGAAAATCGGGAATGTAAAAATAGAAGGATTTTGTGCTCTTGCCCCCATGGCTGGGGTAACAGATATACCTTTCAGAATACTTTGTAAAAAGTACGGTGCAGCTTATACTGTAGGCGAAATGGTAAGTGCTAAAGGTGTCAGCATGAATGACAGAAAATCACAGGAACTTATGAAAACTGATGCCTGTGAGCATCCCTGTGCAATTCAGATTTTCGGAAATGAACCCGAAATTATGGCTGAGGCTGCAAAATATGCTCTTTCCTTCTCTCCTGACATCATAGATATAAATATGGGATGTCCGGCACCAAAAATCATAAAAAACAAATCAGGCAGTGTACTTATGAAAAATCCCGTACTTGCGGGCAAAATCACAAAAGCAGTGGTCGATGCCGTTGATATTCCCGTTACCGTTAAATTCAGAACGGGTTGGGATGAAAACAGCAAAAACTGTGTCGAATTTGCAAAAATAACAGAAGAAAACGGTGCTGCTGCCATTACGTTGCACGGAAGAACAAAAGAACAGATGTATGCTCCTCCCGTAGATATCGATTCGATAACTGCGGTAAAAAACGCAGTAAGAATACCCGTAATCGGAAACGGTGACATTTTTACACCTGAAGATGCAAAACAGATGTACGATATCACAGGTTGCGACCTTGTTATGATTGGAAGAGGCTGCCTTGGTCGTCCATGGATTTTTTCACAGATAAATGAATATCTTTCCCGCGGCAGTTATTCCCCTGACCCATCCCCCGAAGAAAAAATGAAAGTAATGCTCAAACATGCTGATGAAATATGTAAAATCAAAGGCATGGAACACGGTATGTGTGAAATAAGAAAACATGCATTGTGGTATACAAAAGGTATAAGAGGTTCAGCAAGATTAAGAAATGAATTCAGCACAGTAAAAACCTTAGATGAATTGAAAGCTCTTGCTGAAAAAGTGACAAAAATCAAAGAGTAAAGAATTCAAATAAAAAAAATTAAAAAAGTACTTGATTTTTCGGTTTTCATCGTTTATAATAACATTCGTCCTTTGGAGAGTTGTCCGAGTTGGTCGAAGGAGCACGATTGGAAATCGTGTATACGTCATAAGCGTATCAAGGGTTCGAATCCCTTACTCTCCGCCAAAAAAACAATCCTTGTCTTTCGGCAAGGATTGTTTTTGATTTACAGAAAATTCCTTTCCATAAAGTAATAGATTAATATATGTTAGAGGTCATAATATGAGTAAAATTCTTGGTTTCTGGAGTGCTATGAGAAGATATCTGGAACAGGATATGATAGCAGATTCTCTTAAAGGCAGAATCAGATACTCTTGCACAACCTATGTGGGAATGGACGGATGTTACATATTTGAGATTCGCGTTGACGGTAAACAAATCAAACGCTTTTCATGGGAAACCATAATGACATATTTCATTGAAAACGGCTATACAAAAATTAAAGATCCAAGAGGTATACGGGAATATTGGGACGGCTTTTCTGAACTTAAGGAGAAATACTCCATAAATGACAGGACAGAATATACTGATGATGAATTTTGTAAAGCACTTGAAAAATATCGCACACAGGATATTCGCACAAGTATAAAATCATCTGACCCACTTGTAAGAATGTTTGCAATTCTTGACGGGCGTCTCGGAAAACGGACACTTACAAAATTAAAAGATGAAACTGATTATCTCCCCGAATGGCTTAAAAATCTGTATAAACTCAGATTTGAAGCTGAACAGATTTAATATGCATCAGTCAAAACACTTGCAACTGCAGGTGTTTTAATTTTTCACTGATTAAGCAGTAATTTAATTCATTTTTATCTTGAAGTGCAGTTTCTTTTGTGATAGATTAATTTCAGAGGTGATTCAATGAATATTGGTTTATCAACCTGTTCAAAAGCAATAGATGAAAAACTGTTCAGGGATTACAAAAAAAATAATATTTCACATATAGAAATATCCGCACCGGCAAATGAATACAAAAATCTTGATTATAATACAATAAGACGGCTTTCCGAAAAATACGGAATAGTTTTATGGTCATTTCATCTGCCTTTCTCCCCTTTTTCCGAAATTGATATATCAAAGAAGCTTCTAAAGAAGAAAACTGTCGGATATTATACCGAGCTTATAAAGAAAGCTTCCGATATCGGCATAACAAAGTTTGTTGTGCACCCGAGCGGTGAGCCGATTCTTGACCGATTCAGGAAAAAAAGAATGGCTTATGCAAAAGAAAGCCTCAATGAACTCGCTGAAATTGCGGCTTCTTACGGTTCAGTTATTCTTTGCGAAAATTTACCGAGAACTTGTCTCGGACGAAATTCTGATGAAATACTTGAACTTATAAGTGTAAATAACAAGCTGAAAGTCGTTTTTGACACAAATCACCTTCTCGGTGAAGATTACTGCGAATTCATCAAAAAAACAGCAAATAAAATCGAATCGGTACATGTTTCCGATTATGACTTTCTCAATGAACGTCATTGGCTTCCCGGAGAAGGAAAAGTCGAATGGAACAGACTATATAACGAACTGCAGAAAACAGGTTATTCAGGTCCGTGGCTTTATGAAATAGGGTTCTCTTGTCCGAACTCCATAATCCGTCCGAGAGATCTTACATGCGGCGATTTTTCAAAAAATGCAAACGAGATATTTTCGGGTAAAGAATTAACAGTAATTTCATCTCCCGTAAAAAGTCTCATGGCCGGAAATAAAACTATAAAAAGGAGCAAAAAAAAATGAATACCGTAAAATTTGATTCAAAAAACACTAAGGTAGTAGCACACAGAGGTCTCAGCGGAATTGAAAAGGAAAACACGAATGCTGCTTTTATTGCAGCAGGCAACAGAAGTTATTTCGGAATTGAAACCGACGTACACAAAACTTTAGATGGGAAATTTGTATGCTTCCATGACGATACAACAGGCAGAGTTGCTATTGACAATATGGTAATTGAAGAAACAACCTTTGACACATTAAGAAAACTGCTTCTTACAGATCGCGACGGTGTTAAAGGCAGAGAAGACCTTAAAATCCCCACTCTCAAAGAGTACATTGCAACTTGCAAAAGATATGAAAAAGTTGCTGTTCTTGAACTCAAAAATGAATTTGAAAAAGATGACATCGCAAAGATTTGCGATGAAATAAATGAACTCAATTACCTTGAAAATGTAATTTTTATTTCATTTGCATTCAATAATCTGGTGAAGCTCCGTGAAATCTATCCATCTCAAAAGGTTCAGTATCTTGTTGATGATTATTCAGATGAACTTCCCTCTTTGCTAAAGGAACATAAATTTGACCTTGATATACAATATAAAGCTCTGACCGAAGAAAAGATTGCACTTCTTCATGCTAACGGAATTGAGGTCAACTGCTGGACGTGCGACGATAAAGACGCAGGTGAAAATTTAAGCACATGGGGGATAGATTATATAACCTCTAATATTCTTGAATAATTAAAAATGACTCTTAAGAATAAACCGCAGCTACACAAAAATCGGGACTGTTTTTACAGCCCCGATAATTTTATTTTTATTTATTCTTTTCGACAGCTCTCTGAATGAGTTTAACAATTTCAACAATGGGAATAATGAGAACTGAAAGACCGAGAGAAATAAGATATGCTTTAAGATCAAGATGAGCAAATCCGAAGAGATTGGAAAGGAAGTCAACTTCAACAACAGCAGTTGTAAGAAGGAATGAACCTATCATAGCACCGTAGAGAGCAACATTGTGATGTCCCTTGAATACCATACCTATTGCAGAACCTCTCTGGGAACGCATGTTGAAGGAATGGAAAATTTCACACATAGCCATTGTGAAGAATGCCATTGTCATACCTTCACTGCTGTCAGAAATGTTAGTCCATGCAAAAGGTGTATTTGTTGCCTGACACTGAAGGAATTCACCTATATAGAATGCAGCAACAGTAAGAATACTTACAAGAATTCCCTGATAAGCACAGTCAAATCCGAGTCCGCCTGCAAAAATACCGTCAGTCTTGCTTCTGGGCTTTCTTCTCATGATGTTGGACTCGGGCTTTTCAAGACCGAGAGCAAGTGCAGGAATACTGTCTGTTACAAGGTTAATAAAGAGAAGATGGGGTGCTTCAAGAATCGTGAAGCCCATAATTGTTGCAAAGAAAATAGAAATAACTTCTGAAAGGTTTGAACCGAGAAGGAACTGAATTGCCTTACGGATGTTGTCGTAAATTCTTCTGCCTTCACCGACAGCAGCAACTATTGTTGCAAAGTTGTCATCAGTAAGAACCATATCTGCAACATTCTTGGTAACATCTGTACCTGTGATACCCATTCCGACACCAATATCAGCACTCTTGATTGAGGGAGCATCATTAACACCGTCACCTGTCATTGCGGTAACATAGCCTTTATTTTTCCATGCATTGACGATTCTTGTTTTATGTTCGGGCTGAACACGGGCATATACGAATACATTTTCAACTAACTTTTCAAATTCTTCATCTGAATACTTGTCGATATCTGCACCCATCATAGCCTGACTGTCATCTGTAAGAATACCCAGTTCTCTTGCTATAGCCTTAGCAGTGTTGATGTGGTCACCCGTAATCATTATAGGCGTGATACCTGCACCGCGGCACTCAATAATTGCATCTTTAACTTCAGGACGGACAGGGTCAATCATACCTGTAAGTCCTATGAATATCATATCATATTCAAGCTCTGCAGATTCATAAACTGTAGGTGCTGCACCATATTCCTTGAAAGCTACGGCGAATACACGAAGAGCTTTATTACCCATTCTTGTATTTTCTTCTGCAATCTTTGTACGGTGAGCATCTGTAATTTCAATTACTTTACCACCTGTAAGAATACGGTTACACTTTTTAAGAATCTCATCGGGAGCACCCTTTGTGTACTGTACGAATTTTCCGTTTACGGAATGAACGGTACTCATCATCTTTCTTCCGGAATCAAAGGGCACTTCGCCGGCTCTGGGAGCAGCAGCAACAAGGTCAGTCTTCTTAAGTCCGAGGGTCTTTGCATAATTTATAAGGGCAACTTCATCGGGTTCTCCTGTGCTCTTACCGTCTTCTTCAACCTCTGCATTGGTACAAAGAGCCATAGCTGTAGCAAGAATTTTTTCATCCTCAGCATAATGGTCAACAACAGTCATGACATTCTGAGTAAGAGTACCTGTCTTGTCAGAACAGATTATCTGAGTGCATCCGAGGGTTTCAACAGCATTCATTTTTCGTATGATTGCATTCTTCTTTGACATATTGGTAACACCAATGGAAAGAACAATGGTCATAACCGCCACAAGACCTTCGGGGATTGCAGCAACAGCAAGTGCGATGGCAGTTATGAATGAATCGAGAGCGACATGATAGAACTCTGCATCGCTGCCTGAAATAAAGTGCATAAGTATATTGTAACCGAAAATTACAACACAAACACCGAGAACGAGCTTTGTAAGAATCTTTGAAAGCTGTTCAAGCTTGATTTCAAGAGGAGTTTTGCCTTCTTCAGCAAGTGAAATTGCATTTGCAATTTTACCCATTTCGGTATTCATACCTGTTGCAACAACAACAGCTTTACCTCGGCCGTATACAAGAGTTGAACCCATGTATGCCATGTTTTTACGGTCACCGAGAGGTACTTCGTCATTTTCCTTCTTGCCCATGAGAGCATTTACAAGCTTGGTAACAGGAACGGATTCACCTGTAAGAGCCGCTTCTTCAATTTTCATGCTTGCACATTCAAAAATACGACAGTCGGCGGGAATTGCATCACCGGCATCAAGAAGAATAACATCACCAACTACAAGGTCTTCACTCTTAATGACTTCAACTTTTCCGTCACGGAGAGTTTTCGTAGTGGCAGCAGACATTTTCTGAAGTGCTTCAACAGCCTTTTCAGCTTTACTCTCCTGCATAACACCGAGCACGGCATTAATAATTACAACTGCAAGAATAATGAAAGTATCGGTTGGAAAAAAGCTGTGACCTGCGGAAGTTGCTTCAATGTACTCCGTTACGGCAGAAATGGCAGCAGCAATGATAAGAATAATAATCATCGGATCTTTCATCTGATCGAAAAACTTTTTGAGCATTGAATCCTTTTTAGCTTCTGCAAGCTTGTTTTTGCCGTACTGCTCTGCACGCTTTGCAGCTTCAGCAGAACTTAAACCCTGAGGATTTGATTTGACTTCTTCAAATACATTCTCAACGTTTTCAAGATAGTACTTCATTGGGGTGACTCCTTTACAATTATTTTTGTGAGAAAACTCACTGTTAACAAAAAGACCTCAGCACAACACCTGTACCAAAGTCCGCAAAAAAAGACTCTGTACAGCAGATACTGTCCATGAGTCTCGTCATTTAAGATATGCCAGACTAAATAGCCATGATGTTGACATACCACGCTGAAGTTAGCGCAAACTACTCCCTCAAGCTCATTTTGTTTACAATAATAATAACAAAACAGGCAAATCTTGTCAAGTAATTTTAAGCAAATCAGCAAAATTATTCCTCTGTCTGTTTTCCGAGGAAGGAAGCGGCAACTTCAGCAAGTTTTGTTTCCGCATTCGTGGGTAATTCACCCTTGTCATTAAACAACACAACGACACATCCCGACACATCGCCGTTTCCGATTATGGGAACTGCAATACAGGCGTTTTTATCAAGCCCCTCAACAGGTGTGAGTATATTATTTTCAAATGATGTGGCAATATAACTTGCCCTGTTTTCCATTATTTTTTCAAGCTGTGAAGTAATTCTCTTGTCAACAGCATCCTTTTTTGTAACACCCATACTGCATACCACATGATCTCTGTCGGTTATAAGAACGGGCATGGAAATAGCCTTAAACAAAACTTCACAATACTGAGAAGTAAATTCAGCAAGTTCACCCATAGGCGAATACTTCTTAAAAATTACTTCTCCTTCCGCATCCGTGTAAATCTCAAGCGGATCCCCTTCTCTTATTCTCATCGTGCGTCTTATTTCTTTGGGAATAACAACTCTCCCCAAATCGTCTATACGTCTAACTATACCTGTTGCTTTCATATATAAATCAATCTCCTTGTTTTAGTAATAGTGATACTATTATCTGTAAAACAAGGAGATTTATACTCAGCATCTGCATGATGCTTTTAATTATGAATAAAACCGGTTCTGTATAAAATTAACTTAAAACGATTCAATCGAAATAAATCATTTCAGGTTCCTCGGTAAAATCACTGTCTTCCGAGCAAACAGCAATACTGTATGAAGGCAGTAAATACTCTTTAATGCTGCATGAACATTTTTTATTTTCGCGTAAAACTGTAACACTTTCCCCCATCAGAACTTCAAACTTTTCAAGCCCGTGACTGATACCCTCTCCCGTCATTTTCAGATAACTCTCTTTAATAGTCCATAGCCTGAAAAATTCCTTTTGTTTTTTATAAGAATCAAATTGCGAAAGATATGCCATTTCATTTTCGGACAGAAATTTCTGTGCAAGCTTTTCTCCGACTTCCCTTTCCTTTTCAATATCACAACCAACAGGGAATTCACTTACGGTACATATTACATAGTCCCCCGAGTGGGAAAGATTAAAATAAATACCGTCAGTTTCGGGTTTTCCGTTTTCGGAATATCTTATTGCTGCATCTGAAAAACCGTGAATTTTCAGAACTTTTTTTAAAAGAAGACCTGCCCCGAGACTTAGTTTTCTGTCAGAAGTCCGTCTGAAGGCGAGAGTTTTTTTACATCTTTCAGAAGAAAGTTCATTCAGAATTTCGGGAAATTCAGCAGGGTCAGGCAAAGAAGTTACATCTGAAACATATAAAAAGACCATATCATGTCCTTTCCATAATGAGAATTATTCAAACAAATCATTCTCACGGAACTGTAAAGAATAAAGCTTTTTGTAAGTTCCGTCAAGCTGTATAAGTTCTTCGTGTGTTCCTCTTTCTTTTATTCTGCCGTCGATTACAACAGCAATTTCATCGGCATTTCTGATGGTTGAAAGTCTGTGAGCAACGACAAGTGTGGTTCTTCCCTTACAAAGCTCATCAAGTGCCTGCTGTATCAGAACTTCTGTCGTATTATCAAGTGCACTTGTGGCTTCATCAAGAATAAGAATGGCAGGGTCTTTAAGGAAAACCCTTGCAATACTGAGCCTTTGCTTCTGACCACCTGAAAGCTTGACACCCCTCTCACCAATCTCTGTATCATAACCGTTTTCAAGAGACATTATGTAATCATGAATATTGGCACGCTGAGCTGCTTTTATCATATCTTCCTCAGAAGCATCGGGTCTTCCGTACATAATATTATCCCTTATTGTTCCGACAAAAAGAAAAACATCCTGCTGAACAATACCGATATTACGGCGAACAGATTCAAGAGTGAGTTTTTTGATATCTGTACCGTCAATGAGAATGGCACCGCAGTCTTCTTCAAGCTTATAAAAATTCGGAAGCAGATGACAAAGGGTTGTTTTACCACCGCCCGAAGGACCTACAAGTGCAAGCTTTCTGCCTTTATCAAGCCTTAAGTCAACGTTCCTTAAAACTTCTTTTTCTTCTTCATAAGAATAGGAAACATTTCTGAATTCGATTTCACCTTTTACATCACGAAGCTCTCTTGCATTTTCGCTGTCCTTTTCAGGCTCTTCATCCATAATTTCAACAAATCTCTTAAAGCCGCTGACACCGTTCTGAAACTGTTCCATGAAGCTTATAAGAGTATTTACGGGACTGATAAAAAGATTTACGGAAACAATAAAGGTAGAATAATCGCCGAAGGAAATTCTTCCGGAATACAGAAAAAGACCGCCTGCAATAAGTATAAAAACATTAAAAACATCAGTCACAAAAGTAGTTGAAGAATGAAACTTTGCCATGGCAGAGTATGCTCTTCTTGAAGCATCAACAAAAGCCCTGTCTCCTTTACTGAATTTTTCAACTTCTCTTTCGGAATTAGTATATGCCTTTGTAACGCGTATACCCGTGACACTGCTTTCAACAGAAGCATTTATGGTTGCATTGCTTGTTCTTCTGTCATCAAAAGCCTGCTGCATTGCCTTTCTGTAGTGAACAGTGACAACAACAAGAATGGGAACACAGGCAAAAATGATAAGTGTCAGAATCCAATCTATTGTAAGGAGATAAATAAATGAAAGCACTATCATTACCGAACTTATAAGTAAATTTTCAGGGCCGTGATGTGCAAGTTCACATACTTCAAACAAATCACTTGTCATTCTTGTCATTATTCTGCCGGTTTCATTATTATCATAAAACTTAAAAGGCAGTTTCTGAAGGTGTGAGAAAAGGTCCTGTCTCATCTGAGACTGCATTTTTACACCTATTACATGACCGTAATAATCAACAAAGTAACGCAGAAGCATTCTGACAAAATAAAGAGTAAGTACAATGACACCTGCAACAACTATTGTAGAATACATTTTATTCGGTATGTATTCATTCAGCATCTTATTGGTTACAATGGGATATACCATACCTATAACAGATATAAGCAGAGCCGCAACCATATCAAAAAACAGCATTTTACCATGAGACTTGTAATAGACAATAAATCTTCTTAACATTCTTTCTCTTCCTCCGAAATAAAAATGTAATATTAAATCAGTATAACGGATCACATAAAAGTAAAACAGACAGAATCCCGATTATGATACCTATCCACCTCTTCAGAGAAAGCTTTTCTCTGAATATAACAACGGCAGATAACGCAGTCAGAACAAGTCCTCCTCCGTTTACCACAGGAAAAAACACTGCACTGTCCATAACACCTGATAAAAACAGATTGAATTTATTATTAAGTGCAACAAAAACACCGCTTAGAAGCATCAGAATAGCAGGGATAACGGAAACAACAGACTTTTTATCGGAATTAACGGTAGCGGTTCTGCTTTTCATCATAAATAAGGACAGCACACCTGAACACAGGAAGGAAAAAGTAAACGCGATAACAAGTAACCCGTCCAATTCATTTTTATACTCAGAACTCTGATGCACCTTTTGCATAACTCCGATAAGCCCCGTGCATATAAATGCAGCAATGCAATAAAAAAACCATTGTAAAGATGCCTTTTTATCGGAATTCTTAAAATTAACAGACAATACAAAACACAATACCAGCAAAAAAATACCGACAAACTGTACAACTGAAATCTTTTCATTCCAGAACAATGCTCCAGAAAGAGTCGGGATGAGAGTGGACAGGGAGATTATGACACTGGTGTATGAAAACGGACCTTTTTCAAGTGCATAAAGATTTGTAATCTGCTGAATGAGAGTTACAACACCGAAAGCAAGAGCAAAAATAACAGTAAAAAAAGATACTTTCAGACATTCCGACATAATAAGCAAAGTAAAAGCTGAAGCAAAAGACACAATGCAATTATAGAACTGATAGGCAAACTTGTTATTCTCAAACCTGTCGTTGATATGCTTTTTGATAATACCGCCCGAAAGATTGGCAGCCATTGAAATGGCAAGAATACCATAATTATTCATTTATAAAATACCTCAGATTTGCATACATTAATTGCAATATTATAACTTTTTATCTGAAAAATCAATAATTTATCATTGATAAATTAAATAATACAGAAATTTTTTTGTATTCCTTGACAATCAAACAAACATTTGCTAAAATAACAAAGCAAAATATGGAGACGTATCGAAGTGGTCATAACGGGGCGCACTCGAAATGCGTTAGCCCTTTCGGGCTCGAGAGTTCGAATCTCTCCGTCTCCGCCATGAAAACGACAAGTTTCAACTGAAACTTGTCGTTTTTCAATGCTATCACGACCTTGTCGGAACGGATGATATACAATTCGTTATAATATCCGCACTTCGTTTGATGATATATGCCTTTTTCATATAAAAAAACAGATGTTATATCATTATATATCGTTAAAAGCACCAGTAAGAGAACAAACAATATGCGAGAAAATAAGGCATATTTCAACCGAGAAACAATTTTACTTTACATGTTTTTCGTCTGTAAATCCATTTGATTTACAGATGAAAAACATGATAATTACAGAATATTTCCTTCTTTACAGTACATACTAAACAAAGAAAGGATGATTAACGATGATAGAAAACGATACAATCAAACTTTTAAGAGAATGCGATGCAGGTGTGAAGATGGGGATAACTTCAATAAGTGATGTCATTGACAGAGTTCACAGTGAAGATTTGAAAATTATTCTCAACAAGTGTAAACTTGAACATGAAAAACTTGAATCAGAGATTCAGGAAAAACTTATTGAATTCAAAGATAACGGAAAAGACCCCAATCCAATGGCAAAAGGTATGTCATGGATAAAGACAAATGTAATGATAGGAATCGATAATTCAGACAAAACCATTGCAGACCTTCTGACAGACGGGTGCAACATGGGCGTAAAGTCTCTCAATTCGTATCTCAATGAATACAAAGCAGCAGATGAGTATTCAAAAGACATTACAAAGAAGCTTATCAATTTGGAAGAACGACTTACGGTAGACATGAGAGATTATCTGTAATCGTTATATTTCTCAATAATTCAGCCACCGTAGAAAAACGGCGGCTGAATTCTTATATAATATGCTTCAATGTTTTGGCAATACATTCTTTAATACTCACTTCAGGACAGATATACATATAAGTCTGCAGCTTATCATTAAGAGGATATGTCCATTCCACACCTATTGCACCGCGTCCTTTCATAATACCGATAACAGAACCTACTGTAGCTCCGTTGCAATCGGTATCAAAACCAGCTTCAACAGCAAAACAGATTGTTTTCCCATAGTCCCCTTCGCCGTACAACAAAGCGGCAACCACAATCATCGCATTCGGTATTGTATGGCACCAATGATGAGAAATATGTTCATTGAATTCATTATGTATACAGGCAATGCACTCTTCATAAGACAAGCCACTGTTATACATTTCAATAATATAATTGATTTTTTGATAAAACCTTGAAGTTGACGGAATGTTATTAAGACCTGTTTTTATTACACACAGCATATCGTCATTCACAGCTGCTTCAGCAATAATTGCAGCAGCGAACATTTCGCCGTAAATTCCGTTTTTAACATGAGAAATGCATGCATCCCTGTAAGCCATTTCCGCTGCAATTTCCGGTTTCCCGGGATTTATATAACCGAAATAATCTCCTCTTATCTGGGCTCCAATCCATTCTCGGTATGGATTTTTACAAATTGCAGAAAAAGGAGGAAGATATCCTTTGATAAAATTGAAATAAGCAACTCTTTCAGCAGTAAAATATGTTTCCTTGGTTTGATTTTTCAGCCATTCATTTGCTATATCGGAGGAAGTAAACTCTCTGCCGTATTTATCAATTATATACTGGTAAAAAACAGTATAATTAGTATCGTCATCGACCGGCATACCATCGATTTTATCAGCATAACATCTGTGACAGAATCCGAATTTATATTTATTGCAGATTTCATCATTTATATCTGTTGACAGAATATATCTGCTGAGAGGATAGTTGTTTGTTTCTTTAAGAAACGGATAGAATTCATCGGTTCTTATTCCCTCAACAGTTTTTCCGAGAAGGCATCCGCATATCCGACCGTACCATGCACCTGCAATTCTGCTTTCGATATTATCAGCAATTCTCACTTCATCCTTCACTGTATAATCACAAAGCTGTTTTATTTCGGAAAAAACGGAAGGTTCATTATAAGGATAATCGCTTTTAATATCAGCATTGCTTATATAATCAAAAAGTACATCTGCAACTTGTTCACGGTTTTTTCCGTCGGGCAGTTTTTCAACAACGGCAAAAAGCCCCTCAAAATCAGCGATATCAAGACCTTCTTCTATGCATTGCAAATATTCAGTATCAAGCTGATGTGAATATATCTCTGCACTGTTCATCTCGGAATAATTCGGGGATATCTTATTATATTTCATCAAAAACACCTCCTCTAAATTATAATAGTAATTAATAATATTTTCAAGAAAATTTCTGATTGATTTTCACAATCCCCTGATGATATAATTATCACTATAAATTTCAAGGAGCAATTATAATGAATGATAAGGAATTAAGAGAAATAAGAAGAAGATTCAGACACAATAAAAGCAACATATTAAGCATAAGAGGCTGTATTGTTGACAGAGATAAAACGATAAAATCTTACATAAATCAATCCATGATAAACACGATATCAGATGACTGTGAAAAGCTTTTAAGCGTTATGAAAAAGACTCTTTCAGGTAATGTCGGAACAAGTCTATATGAGCTTGAATACTCTGCTGCACAGGTTATGGAGAGCGATGAACACAAACTTCTTATGGAAATCAAAAACACCAATCTCGGAAATGAAGATGCATTGAATGTTTTATATTCTAAAATTATCGATAGTGTGATATTTGAAAGTGAATATGCAATACTTCTCGCCTGTGATAATTATGATGTTTTTTCATATACTGAATCGGGAGAACGGGAAGAAGACTCAACTACCGTGTTCAGTTACATAGTATGTGTTATATGTCCCATTAAGGAATCAAAACCCGCAATTTATTACAGCGGATTTGACAACAGCTTCAGGATGACAGACCAACATGCACTTCTCTCAAATCCTGAAATTGGCTTTATGTTCCCGGCATTTGATGACAGAGCAGCAAACATTTACAAAGCTCTTTTCTATTCAAAAGATATTGCAAATGCACATCCTGACTTTATAAAAAATGTCTTCAATACGGAAATTCCGAAAGCATCGGCAGAACAGAAGGAATGCTTCGGTGAGTGCCTCACTCAGACTCTTTCAGAAGATTGTAATCTCAATGTAATAAAATCCGTACACGAACATGTAAATGAACTTGTACAGGAGTACAAAATGACAAAACAGGAAGAGCCCCTGACACTTTCAAAAACAAGTTTTAAGAATGTGCTTGAATCCTGCGGTGTTTCCGATGAAAAAGTAGAGGAATTTGAAAATAAGTTTGAAGCAGAATTCGGAAAAAATGCAGAAGTAGCACCCACTGCTATTATGGACATTAAAAAATTTGAAATTGCAACACCTTATGTCTCAATAAAAGTGGATCCCGAAAGAAGCGATCTTGTCTCAACACAGATTATTAACGGCTCGAGATATATTCTTATAAGAGCCAACGACGGCGTTGAAGTAAACGGAGTCAATATTGATATTTCATAAAAATAAGGAGTGGGTCTTCCCTACTCCTTATTTTTCATTATATAGATGATATCCTCATAATACAGACCATGAATAATGCAGAATATCCATAACCTTACACTATTTTATATGCTCTTTTACATTTGTCTCGTAATGCCCTGTATCCTGAAAACCGATATCAGTACGAACACATTCACCCCATTTACGGGCTATTTCTTCAAAGGAATCCGTACATACCTTTGCTCTGTGGAAGCCGTCCTTACTGCCTCTGAGACACCAATCGGACTCCCACATCAAATGACCTGTTGCTTTATATGTCCATAAGCACCAGTTAAAATTAGTCTTTTCCATAAAGGTAAAGCAGTTATCCCATGTTGTTCTCTGATGAGGAAAAAATTCGCCCATAAGCATAGGAACATTCCAATGTATTATTTTTGTAAGAAGCACAAAAAGATTGAAAATAAAATTGGAATTGTTATAGAAATGAACCTGATATACGACATTCTCCCAGCCCTTGAGATATGACAGAGGAAGTGCAAGAGGAGTCCATATACATTCAAGTGTTATGATATGCTCGGGATCTGCAGCACGTACAGTATCATATAGTCTTGTATAAATATATTCATTTTTAATTCTTCTGGTTATTTCACCGCAATCAACATCACACATGGGTTCATTAAGAAGGTCATACATTGCAACAGCAGGATTTCCTCTGAATCTTGCGGCAATGGCTGTCCAGAGATCGTCGGTAAGCTCTCTGTATCTTTCGCCCTGTTCTGTCTGATCATAAAGCCCGCAGGAATCCGCTTTTCCGTTATGAGGAGCATCACTCTGATAACCGACGGCACCGTGCATATCAAGAATAACATAAATCTCTCGCTCGGCACATTCTTTAACTATCCAGTCAAGACGGGAAAAATCCCATTCACCGTTTTCATCAAGAATCTTTGTACCATTGTCATCATAATAGAAATTTCTGTACCAGAAAGGAACTCTGACACAATTAAAGCCCATTTCCTTTATTTCATCAAGGTCATATTCAGTGATCCAGTTGTCCATATAGGTGTCCATAAGTTCATAAGCACCCTCAATGCCAAATCTTTCTGTAAGTACATCAAAAACTTCAGCATGATCACTTGCCTCTTCATAAGGACATAACCAGTCTTCCCATATAAGCCATGCTCCGAGATTAACGCCCTTAAGAATGATTTTTTCGCCTTTTCTATTGACAATATCCTGGCCGCGTGTTATGAGAAAATCCTCATCGGTAAAACCGACGGTTTCAGCACCGGCAGAAAATGTAAAACTAACAGAAGAAAATATAGTCAGCAATGACAAAAATACACCTAAAAGTTTTTTAAGTTTTGTTTTCATAAATTTTTCCTCGCAAAAACTTGAAAATAACTCACAAAAATAGTAAAAATAATTTGTGACCTGCATTCACAATTTCTTGTTGAAATTTTCACTATTTTGTGATATCATATCACAAAATAGTGAAAGAAGGTGAAATAATGCAAAAAGAAGCAAGTATAATCGAAGAGCAGATAAACGGCGTAATTCTGTACGGAATACTTATCGAGAATAAGGATCGCAAATTCAGATTCCCGAATATTTCAGAAGACAGAGAGGAAGTCGTTTCTCTGCTCAAACGAATCAGTAACGATGTATCACCCGAACATTACAACGATATAATAAGGGATTATATCATCGGAAAAGCTTATGACAAGCTCATAAGCAACGGTCTTGCATAGTGACACATCCGACCGAAGACTGAAAATGTCTTCGGTTATTTTTTATCACATAAGACTTCTGTAAATAGCAATAATGTCTTCCACATTTGTTTCTCTGGGATTACCGGGACGGCAAGCATCAGCAAAAGCATCATTTGCAAGTGCTTCTATATCTTCCTCTTTAACGATACCTTTAAGGGAGCATACGATACCGACATCCTCAGCAAGTTTTGCAACTGCATCACAAGCTGCTTTTCTGTATTCAGCCTGAGACATTGAATCTACTCCTTCAACACCCATCGCACGGGCTATATCACGGTATTTTTCTCCTGTGTAATCAGCATTATAAGCCATAACGGCAGGAAGAAGCACAGCACAAGCCTTACCGTGAGGCATATCATAATAAGCCGATAAAGTATGAGCCATTGAGTGATCTACACCAAGACCGACATTTGAAAAGCCCATGCCTGCAATGTATTGACCGAGAGCCATACCTTCTCTGCCTTCTTTTTCATTTTTAACAGCAGCACGAAGAGATTTTCCGATAACTTCAATGGCCTTGATATGGAACATATCGGAAAGCTCCCATGCACCCTTGGTGATATAACCTTCAATGGCATGCGTAAGAGCATCCATGCCCGTAGCAGCAGTAAGAGAAGCAGGCATTGATGACATCATATCGGGATCAACGACGGCAACAACAGGAATATCGTTTACGTCTACACAGACAAATTTACGCTTCTTTTCAACATCGGTGATAACATAGTTTATGGTAACTTCGGCTGCTGTACCTGCAGTAGTGGGAACAGCTATTGTAGGCACACACTTATTTTTTGTGGGTGCTACGCCCTCAAGTGAACGCACATCGGCATATTCGGGATTTGTTATTATAATACCGATAGCCTTTGCTGTATCCATTGCTGAGCCGCCGCCTACAGCAACGATGCAATCAGCAGCAGCTTTCTTAAATGCTTCAACACCGTTTTTGACATTTTCTATTGTAGGATTGGCTTTTATATCAGAATAAACATCATATTCAATTCCTGCAGCTGCAAGAATATCGGTAACTTTTGAAGTAACATTGAATTTAATAAGATCAGGGTCAGTAACAACAAATGCTTTTTTGAAACCGCGTGCATTAATTTCTTCGGGAATAGCACTTATTGCCCCTGCACCGTGATATGATGTTTCGTTAAGAGTAAATTTGTTCATAATAATATTCCTTCTTTCTTTTTTCTTTAATTATATAACTTTACCTAAAAATAATCAACCGTTTGTTAAAAATTATTCAATATAATTAAAAATTAACCAAATCTGCTGTTGTAACAAGAATTATTTTATAAAAATGAAAAAAATTTCAAAAAAAGACTTGATTTTTGATATTTGTTGTGTTAATATACTTAAGCGCCAATGGAAATGCGACGTTTAATTGAAAGGTGATTATCATTATGGCATGGTACGAAATTCTTATAGGTGTTTTACTTATAGTAATATCAATAGCTATTGTTGTTCTTGTTCTTTTACAGCAGAGCCGCAGAGCAGGTCTTTCAGGTGCCATCGCCGGTGGAGCTGATACTTTCTTCGGAAAGAACAAGTCCCGTTCTTTTGAGGCAAAACTCGCAAAGTTAACAAAGATTCTGGGGGTTGTTTTCTTCGTAGTCGCTCTTTTCTGTACATTCTTCCTGGCATTTATGATATCCCGATGATCCAGTAGCTCAGTCGGCAGAGCACCTGCCTTTTAAGCAGGGTGTCCGGAGTTCGAATCTCCGCTGGATCACCAAAAAAGGAAGCACTTCTCAGGAAGTGCTTCTTTTTTATTTTAATTTTCACTGTTCCTCTGACCTATTCCTGTCAGATTCAGAAAAATAAAAATCATAAGTGCAATGTTCATAGAATACGTAGCAGATAAAAACAATTCATGCGACCAATAATAAGCAGTATCAACATCAGGAAGAAGTCTGTCTCCTAAAGCAATAAAAATCAAAGATAAGGAATAAAGTCCGGTGACTGCTATGTATAATAAATGATACAATCTTCTTATGCTTATGTCTGTCCTGTTGACAGATTCCATAATATAATTTAAAACCTTCATAATTATCACCGTATTTATTATATATAAAGAAGCACCGACAATCAACAGGTACATTTACCCGAAAGGAGTACATCATGGAAAGAGCGGGAATATCTTCTGCTTGTTTTTATCCGGAAACAACGGAAAAATCATTTTTAAAAGCATGCAAAGCAGGTGTTAAAAATATTGAAGTCTTTTTTAACGCATTTTCGGAGCTTGAAAAGAGTTTTATTAATGAACTTATTGCAATAAAGGAATATTATGATGTCTGTATCCCGTCAGTACATCCATTCATGTCATTTGCAGAGCCGTACTTTCTTTTCAGTTCTTATGAACGCCGTTTTCATGAAAGCATTGACTTCTACAAACGATTCTTTGAAATCACAAATAAACTCGGAGCAGACTATTTTATTTTTCACGGAATGAAATTACCGGGGACGATTCACGGGGATTTGTATATTGAGCGTTTTGCAATGCTTACCGATATCGGCAAAAAAGAAGGTATAAAAGTATGTCAGGAAAATGTTGTCAAATTTATATCAGAAAATCCCCTTTTTATCGAACAGATGAAAAACAGCATAGGTAACGACTTCTCTATGGTTCTTGATATAAAGCAAGCAAGAAAAGCAAGTTTTTCCCCTTATGACTTCATTGACAAGGCGGGAAAACATATCAGACACATTCACATAAGTGATTATGATGAAAACTGTGTATGCATTCCCCCACTTGAAGGCAATTTCAATTTTCCCGAGTTTTTTGATAAACTGAAAGAATTCGGTTATGACGGTAAATTTATAATCGAGCTTTACGATTTTTCCTATGAAAAAGACGAGCAGATATACGATTCTCTGCGTAAAATTAATAAATTACTCGTTGATTATTGATAAAAACTGTGTTATTATTTATTCACTAAACGATTGGTTGGTTATTATTTATGAAATGTCCTTACTGTCTCTACCCTGAAAGTAAAGTTATTGACTCAAGACCTGCTGACGACGGACAGCGTATCAGACGCAGAAGAGAGTGCATAAAATGCTGTAAAAGATTTACAACTTATGAAGCCATTGAAGGTCAGCCTGTTATAATTATCAAACGCGATAAATCCAGACAGGTGTTCGACAGAAACAAACTTTTAAGCGGAATGCTCCGAGCTTGTGAAAAAAGACCAGTTTCGCTTGATACACTTGAAAATGCCATTGATGAAATTGAAAGTCAGCTTCAGAATTCTCTTGAAAGAGAGGTTCCTTCTGTTGCTATCGGAGAAATGGCACTTGAAAAGCTTAAAAACATAGATGAAATCGCTTATGTCAGATTTGCTTCCGTATACCGTGACTTTAAGGATATCGAATCCTTTATGGCGGAATTAAAAACTCTTCTTAATGAAAAATAATAAATGATGTAAATTATCAAGCCCCTTTTCCAATAATCATGGACAGGGGATTTTTTTGTTATATTCAAATTATTCCCAAAGTGAGTAACTCAAAAAAGGCAAAAAACTGTCCTGAACAGTTCTCCGCCTTTTTCAGAAAAAATTTATTTAATATTTTTCTCGTAAATGCTTTTAAGACCGAAAAGCAGAAGGTCCGGCTCGTATATAACCTCATGTCTGCAATATTTTACTATGTTTTCTCCCAAGCCTCCTGTTGCGGCAAAACACTTTATTTTCTGCCCCAAAGCTTCCTCAATTCCGTCACACAACCCGTCAAGCATAGCTGCAGTTCCTCTGATTATCCCCGCCTGCATACTCGCAACCGTATTCGTACCGAAAGCAGGACATTCCGCAACTGAAAGATTAAGACTGGGAAGCAGAGATGCTTTTGAAGAAAGAGCACTTACGGATATTCCGACACCTGGAGAAATTGTACAACCCCTGAAGGAACCCTCTTCATCAATGACACTTATTTTTGTGGCAGTTCCAAGGTCCATCAGAAGACACGGCAGCGGAAACATTTCAACAGCACCGACAGCACCGGCAACAAAATCAGCACCGAGCTGAGCGGGATTATCAATTTTTATATTGATTCCGCTTTTGATACCCGGTCCGAGAACCAACGGAACAACACCTGTCAGAAGTCTTATTGCTTCTTTCACGGTATTTGTAAGTTCAGGCACAACAGAACTTATTATCGCCCCTGAAACCTCTTTTATATTAATACTTTTCAAAAGAGTGGAATAATGAAGTTCAAGTGCATACTGATCAGCGGTACGCCTTGCAGCTGTCGCAAGTCTTGAAGTAAAAATAAGTTCATCATCTTTAAAAATACCGATTGAAAGATTGGTATTCCCGATATCAATAACCAAAAGCATAATATCACTCCTGAATTCAATTAATAAACCATTGTTTCGAGAAGCTTCACAAAAAGTCCACCCTGAACCGAACGGTGACGGAAGCCGACAACAAGAGAAGTTATCGTATCATACCAATCTGTCATCGGAACTCTTGAAGGTGTTACATTGAAGCAGTTCCACATAGGTGAGATAAACTCTTCAAATTCTTTCTTTGAGGGTGCAAGACATGCCGTCCACAAAAGCCAGTCGGATTTTGTGTAAGTTTTCCTGTTATCCAAAGGCATTCCGTAAGCGTTGACATGCTTCTTGTTTGAAGAAAACTCAGAATAATATACACTCGGTGCAAAAAGTCCCGTATGCCAGATTTTGTCCCATATCATATTATATTTCATGCTGAATGTATCGCATTTATCGAAAGTAAGCCTGAAACTGCCGTCAGAATTGGCTGCTGTTTTTACCCAGTTATCTGCCATTTCCTTGGCAATATCGAAATATTTATCCGCTTCTGCCGTATCACCTTTCATTCTGAGAATAATAGAATATCCTGCAATACCCATAATAGCTTTAAGTGATAAATTACAGTTATGAGCAAGATGTCCTGCAAAATCGTCTGTGCACAGCTGATTTTCAGGGTCCATGCCGTATCTGATAAGATACTTTACCCAATCTTTCAATATATCATCATGCATATCGGCAAAATCCGTATTCTTATCAACAAGTGCAATATTAGCCATCATAATGAGCATATTACCGCATTCTTCAACAGGCATCTGATAATCAAGATACTTTCCTTCTGCTTCATGATTCTTGCCGTAAACCTGTCCGAGAATAAGAGGATACTGGCCCACATCATGAGGTGCAAAGTCAAACTTCCATTCATCTGATACGGAAAATCTGAAAACAGGACGCAGCATTCCCTTCAGAAGCTCCGTATTATAAAGGAGGAAAAAGGGAGAAGACGGATATGTTACATCAACGGTCGCTGCACAACCGTTACTGAAGCATTCCTTTGAAATAAAAATTATGTCTCCGTTTTCATCTACGGCTGTCTTGTGTGCTGCTATGACCTGCTTGAAAGCAAGGGTCAGAAGCTCTGCATATTTTTCTCCTCCTGCACACTCTGCACGAGAAAACATATCAAGAGAAAGCTTAACACAACGGGAATATATTTCATCTGCTTCATTATAAGCTTCGGTTATGGCATCTTCTATTGAAATACCTTTTGTCTTCCAGAAAGCGGGAACTTCCGTACCGAAATAATTCAGTGCTTTTATATCATCATAAGAAAACAAAACAAAAGCTTCTTCCTTTTCATCAACAGGAAGAACAACCTTCAGACATTTCATTGAATCTATATCTGAGACCTCTACACTTCCCTTTTGTGCAACGGAAATATAAAATCTGCCCCAATCAATTCTCAGGTCATCACCCGAACGATTGAGTATTTTCTGCTTTCTGCTTCCGATACTGCCCGTAACAAGACCGTCTTTGACAAAGACGGAAGTATCAACATCATCGTCACCTTTTTTATCAAGACAAAGCTCTTCTGAGACACTTATAACAAGTTTAACATCATGCTGATTTCCGTCAACGGATGAATATGATGCCTTCATATATGATACGGGACGTGAAAGCCTGTATACATCATCGGGAAATAAAGAAGAGAAAAAATCTATATTAAGTGCTATCTTATCATTATAAAAAGAATAATGAGTTGTAAGAGCAGTCATGTCAAAAGATATTTGTTCAAGAACAGGAACACCACTCTTTCCCATAAAAGAGAATTCCTCACCGCCAACAATAACAGTACCCTTTATTGTATTAGGCGAACCTGTCCAATGAACAGTATCTGAATCATAGAGCTTATCGGAACATGACCATACAGAAAAATATGGGTCAACAGTAATAAGAGGTATTGCAGGCGGACGCATTTTCATTTTGAAGCACTCCTTTGATATTTATATATTCACTATACATGATTCCGGACTTTTTTACAAGAAAAATTTATAATATACATTGCCAATTTCAACAGTTTCTGTTAATATGTTCAAGAGGTGATAACATGATTGACAGCAAAGAATTTATAAGAAAAAACATCTTTCCCGTGCGAATTGTATCTCTGTCAGGAACTGTTACTGACAGTGAAGCATTACTGAAAAAGCAAGATTTACAAATAACAACAGATGAAAACAAATGTATCTGCCTTAAAAATAAAAAAACCGGAAAAAATGCTGAAATCATACTTGATTTCGGCAAAGAAATAAATGCCTCTCTCAGAGTACTTACATATACATCTGACGGGGTGTCACCCGTAAAAGTCAGCATAACTTACGGAGAATCAGTTTCTGAGACCATGCACCCCGTGGGACACAAAAACTCAACAAATGATCATGCCATAAGAGATTTTATATATTATCTTCCCGATTACAGCGATATGACATTCAATGAAAGTGGGTTCAGATTTGCAAAAATCACACTTCTGAGTAAAAATACAAGCGTAAAAATCAAAGCTGTAACGGCAGTCGCAAAATACAGGGACATTCCTTATCTCGGTTCTTTCAGATGTGACAACGAAACACTCAACAAAATATATGATATATCTGCATACACCTGTCATCTGACAATGCAAAATTATATATGGGACGGAATAAAAAGAGACCGACTCGTATGGGTCGGTGATATGCATCCCGAAATGCTGACCGTGAGAACCGTATTCGGAAATCACGATATCATCCCGTCAAGCCTCAGATTTATGCGTGAACAGACTCCCCTTCCTTCATGGATGAACGGAATGCCGACATATTCCCTCTGGTGGCTTCTCATTCTCCGTGATTGGTACTTCTACTCGGGAAACAGGGACTTTCTTGAAGAAAACAGAGAATATGCAGTTGCTCTTTGCAAAATTATATCTGAACTTATTAATGATGACGGAACAGATAATCTTCCATCATATTTTCTTGATTGGCCCTGCAATAACAAACCGCAATCCGAGAGCGGTTCAAGAGCTCTTCTGTGTCTTGCCCTTGAAGCTGCCTTAAATCTTTGTACTTATTATAATGAAAAGGACATTGCAACAAGCTGTTTAAGAAGCAAACAAATACTCCTCGGCACCGTCATAGAATCTTACGGTGCAAAACAGGTAACAGCAATGTCTGCCCTCGCAGGTTTCACCGATAAAGATAAGGCAGCAGAAATTATTTTACATAACGGCTGCGAAGGTTGGTCAACCTTCATGAGCTATTATTTGCTGAAGGCTGCATCAGAAAAAAATATGGAAGCAACATTAGAAGCACTTGAAGAATATTATGGCGGTATGATTAAAATGGGAGCCACCACATTCTGGGAAGATTTTGATATCAGATGGACAGAAAATGCCTCGCCCGTTGATGAAATACCTGTCAAAGGAAAAACAGACATTCATGCCGACAACGGTGCATTTTGCTACAAGGGTCTCAGACATAGTCTTTGTCACGGTTGGGCATCAGGTCCCGCTGCATTTCTTGCAGAAGAAGTACTCGGAATAAAAATACTGTCAGAGGGGTGTAAAAAGATTAAAATTACTCCCAGTCTCGGAAATCTTTCTTTCGCAGAAGGGACATATCCGACGCCTCACGGAATCATAAAAGTAAAGTGCAGAAAAAACGGTACAGCTACAGAAATTGAATATTCTGCCCCTGATTGCATAGAAATAATAACAGAAAGCTAAGGAGGAAAATAATGGATTTTCTCGAAATTGCAAAAACAAGACAATCCTGCAGAAATTATGACGAAAAACGTCTTGTTGAAAAAGAAAAGCTTGAGCTCATACTTGAAGCAGGAAGACTCTCGCCGTCAGCCTGTAACGGACAGCCTTATCACATTACTGTATGTACAGGTACCACCGCCAAGGAAACAGCAAAAGCCACAATGGGAATGGGAATGAACAAATTCACGGAAAAAGCTCCTGTCATGATTGTTATATCCGAAGAAAACTATGTCTCATCAGCCGCGTTCGGTGCAAAAGTTAAAGGTAATGATTACCGCTCGATAGATATCGGAATTTTAAGTGCATATCTCACTGCACAGGCAACAGCACTGGGACTTGGCACTTGTATACTCGGATGGTTTGATGATGATAAAATCAGAAAAATCTGCTCAATAAAAAATCCTGTCAGACTTGTAATTTCCCTCGGCTACCCCGCTGAAAACGATAAGCTTCGCACAAAAAAGAGGAAATCAGAGGACGAATTGATATCTTTCAAGTAATATTTATTCTGATTAAAGAAAAGCACAGAAATAATTAAAACAATTCCCGTAATAAGGACGGCAACACATTAAATGTCAGCTGTCATATTACGGGAATTTTTTCACTTATTTTAACCGAAAGCGAAAATATTTTTCTTGAATTTACTGAGTCTTGAACAGAAACATACATCATCATTGCTGAATATGATATGTTCACAAAGATGCATATCAAATGAATTGAGGGTTGCAGAAAGATTCTCGGTCAATATTTTATCATTATTTGAAGGATTTGCAAAACCGCAGGGATGATTATGAGCGATAATCACACCTGCTGCATCAAGAAGGTACCCCTCTTTTGTAATCGTTCTGAAATCAGAATAAACCATATTATTTTCATTCTGTGAAAATTCGGTACATTTTATTATGTTACTTCTGCCGTCAAGATACATAACAACGAACTTTTCGGAAACAGCATTGATAAAATAAGAACGAAGATATTCTGCAGCTGCCTCGGAATTATCAATAAGCGTTTTATGCTGTACTTTACTTGCAATATAATAACTGCAGACTTCGGTAATAAACTTGAGAAGTGTAGCAGATTCAAGACCGACACCGTCAACTCTCATCAGTGCTTCCAACGGTGCATCAAGAACAGCATCAAATGCCCCGAATTCATTCAAAAGACGATGAGCAGTTTCATTGGTATCAATTCTTGGAACACTGTAAAAAAGAAGCATCTCAAGTACATTGTGAGCATGAAACCCCTGAAGACCTGTTTCCCTGAACTTTTCTTTCACTCTTTGTCTGTGATTCTTGTGCAATTCAGCTTCGCGTTCTTTTTTTCTCTTTCCCCAACCATTTTTCTTTCTGTCAACATTAAAAGAAGCCATAAAACCACCACTCCATCAATAAAATCTTACTGTTTCCAAGTTATTGAATAAAACCGAAATCAATAAGTTACCCGAAAGTAATCAGCAATACCTTCTGCAATGGCTTTTGCAAGAATATCCTGATTAACAGGATTTATCAATACATTTCCTTCCACATAATTTGTCATAAAGCCTGTTTCAATGAGAACAGACGGGCAATTGTCAATGCGTGTGACATAGAAAGGATAATACTTTATTTTTCTGTCTATCCGTCCAAAATTCTCATCAGCTTCCGAATAGATATTTTCCGTGTATGTTTTCACAAGAGAATTATGTATAGCCGAAGCAAGCGGTTGTGAGAATGGCGTATAATAGAAGGTATGCGTACCGCTTTCATATAAAGAATCGGAACCGTCACAGTGAATACTGACAAAAATATCCGGATTTATGGTCTCACTCATATATGTCCGTTCTGAAAGAAGCATACTTGTATCAGATACTCTGGTCATAATAACAGTAGCACCCTTATTTTCAAGATATGTCTTGACATATCCTGCAATATTGAGTGTAACAGCCGCCTCACCCACACTGTTATCCTTTACAGCAGTTCCGATCATCGACAATCCGCCGTGACCCGGGTCAACCATAATGACCTTACCGCTTATGGAATCATCAAGTCTCTTTTTAAAAGTAACTTCAACAACTCCGTCGGACACTTCATTGAGATCAAAGCCGTAAAACTTTCCCGGCTTTGAAAGATAAAGACGCAGAATCATGCCGTCATTATCAGTTTTATATATCTCATAAGAAGAAAATACGGATGACGAAGTAAGTGCAATAAGCGAGTCTCCGCTTAAAGAACCTGTATAATGGAAAGTCAAATCAAAATACTGTGCGTTGAATTCCGAAATGTTATAGGCAAACTCCATGTGTCCGACCTTGTAATCCAGCTGTTGAGGAGAAACGGTAATGGGAGATAACCAATCTACTTTGAAAGTAAATTTTGTTTCTTTATCGGAGGAATCATCAAATCCCGTAAGAACAACATTATTTAGCGGCATATTATATCCGTTATTGATAAGTACACTGTCAACACCGTAAACATTTATTCCGCTTTTTAATTCGTATATCAGATACCCTTCGGGAGAAACACTTATCTTATCAATATAATCAATAGTTCCCTTAAGAAGAGCAGATCTGTCGGGGTGATATGTATCATAATCATCCGGTTTACTGATTTGCTCAGTATTATCGCAATCGGTTATACACATAAGAGAAGTTCCGCAGCCGTTATCAGAATAGGGAGATAAAACAGCCGAAAAACCGTCAGAGTAAACACCTTCTTCAGTAAGAGAAGTCGTATCATTTCCGATATAACAACAGTCCACACGTTCATGCTTTCCTTTGTAACAGCAAAGAAGAGAAAGCAATTCCGATTTTACGGCAATATCCGAAAAATCAACAGAACATGAATACAGCGAATATCCCGAAGGAATATCGGCAGAAGAAACCGCTGTATTTTCGTTCATCTCATAATAATTTCCACCGACAACAGCAAATACCTTTGCACCCGAAGGACACACCGCAACAGAGCTGACAATCTTATCCGCTTCAGTTGAGACATTCTCAGTCGGCGTATAGGCATGTATAAGTTTTACATTATTATCTATTTTATAGTTATATATTGCACCGTTACTTCTGAAATCAAAAACATTTCTTGAAGGCAGCAAAGGATATGTAACACGAAATTCGCCGTCTTGTGTTTCAACAATTTCATCAGAACAATAAACATTGACATTTTCAACATTTACAAGACCTGCAAATGTAACTGAATTATCAGTGTTTATTTCAAGACTCTGAATATTCATGCTTTTCTGAATGGTACCTGCAACGTCATTGATAAAAATGGAAAGATCCATTGCCAGAGGCTTTTTTTCTTCAACAGAAGAAACTCCGTAAAACACACTTCCGTCGAAAGCAGGACAAAAATGCAATGCCTCCATCTGACTGCTGATTTCACTGCCGTAAGACCAACCGCCATTATTTACAAATACTTTATCAAGTCTGTGTTCACAGTAAAAAGGAATGTCATAATAATCCGCAAAAGAGTTCCACCACAATGCAACAGACTTGAAAGGATAATTTTCGTCTTCAGTACTGAAACTTATGTCAACATAGCCGAAATCACATATCTTCTTTTCAAACAGAGAGACAACAAACTCATCGGCAAACATTGCTTCGGTATCAGTATTTACCTCTGTACCGAAAATAATATCAGGATAATTATCAGAAAGAAATTTACTGAGTTTTTCGACATATTCACACAAATCGGAAGTGCCGAAAAGTGATTCAGCAGAGAAAAGCACACCGTCAAAAGAATATGCAGAAAGATATGAAACTATATTATCCGTAGTAAATTCTCCTGACTCTGAAAACAGAATGTCTTCGTCTGCTATCAGAACCTTATCCAAAGAAAACTGATCGGCATAATAAAAAATATAAGAAAGAATATCAAAAACGGTTCCGTCATTTTCCTTAAGAGAAGAATAAACACCTTTTATATCGGGCTTAATAAAAAGTGTGTCCGGAAGAAAGTTTTTATAATAATTCATATCTGAATAAACAGCATATTTAACAGCCTCTGTTCCCTCTTCGGGTGCGACACCGAAATCTTCACCTGCATTCAGCCACAAAGCACGCATGTCATCAGATAACGCAGCAGTGCTGTCCGCAAGATTCAACAAAAGCAGTTCATCTATAATTTCAGAATTACTTTTAACAGTACTGTCATCAGGTTTTCCTGCTACCGGAAGCGTTATTCCCGAAAACACATTCAGAAAATAAAGCCCTGTACATATTACAGCTAATGCAAAAACAATAAAAACAATCGGGAGAATGCTCCTCTTGAATTTACTCATTCGTCAACCTCTTTTACAAAAAATCTATTAAAATTCATTTTCTTCATTCTTTTTCATTTCAACAATATTTGTCCTGACATCTATTCTGTCATAATATTCCTTGAATCTGATTGAAAAATTAATCAATCGCTCACAGTTTTTACAGTAAAACATTGCAGAAAATGATTGATTTGCAACCTTCCAGTCGCTTAATCTCTTCATGGGTACTTTGCAGATTGAGCAATCACATTTCATTTTGCTTTTATCTACTTTAGGATTGTTTATATTTGTTATCACAACAGATTTAAACAAAAGTTTTTGATAAAATGCACTGTCACATATAACTGCAGTATTGAGAAGATGCTCCCTGTTAAAACACTTTTTCAGACAACGAAGACCGAGAAGGCTGTCCTCAAGAGCTCTGTGAAAGCTGCATTTTGATACATCTATCCCCATGTGCACAGCTGCATTTACGAGTCCTATCTGCTGATTTCCTACACCAACAATAAATTCCTGACAGTACTTCTGCAAATCAACATATTGAGTAAGAAAAGGAATGGTACTCATACCGCAGAACATTGAAAAATTGTCAACAAGAACCCTTATATCGGAATTACCCCATGACATAAAAATGCATTTTCTGCCGCCTATCCATTTTGAAAAATCAGATACAGCACGCTGAAAAGAAACGCCTGAACTCATATCCTCATTTGATATGTGGGTAAGATTTTTGACTCTTCCGCTTAATTTTTTAATAAGCTGAGAACGTATAATAACAGAAAAAGTGTCAATGACCTCAAGCTCCTCATCAACCATAACGGCACCTATTTCAAGGACTTCATTAACAAAGCATTTTTTTATTTTATTATACGAATTATTCCATTCAAGATCCATTATTACATAAAACATTAAAAACACCTATAAAACTGCAAAATTTTCGATTTTATACATTATAATATATTTTATAATATTTTTCAATGATAACATATTTAATTTATAAATTTGTTAATATTTTACTTACTCTATTGCATTTAAGTTTTATGGTATTGTATAATTATTACACAATTAATTTTAAGGAAGTGTGTAAAATGAAAAAAGTCAATTTCCGAGCCTGTATCGCTGAGTTTCTCGGCACCTTCATGCTCACGTTTTTCGGCTGTGCTGCTGCTTGTACGGTAGGAACCGAAGTAAAGGGCGGCTATTTTATGACAGCACTCACGTTCGGTCTTATACTTACTGTTATGTGCTATTGCATAGGCCCCATATCCGGCTGTCATGTAAATCCTGCAGTAACTCTTGCAATGTTTATAAATAAAAAAATCAAGGGCTATGATGCTCTCTCTTATGCTGTATCACAGGTCATAGGTGCAGTGCTTGCAGGAGGTCTTCTCAGTGTATTCTTCAAGCCCGAAAAAGGTCTCGGTTCAAATTCATCTGCAGGTGTCGGTATTATTGTTGCACTTGCAATAGAAATAATTCTTACATTCACCTTTATTCTTGCCATTTTCGGTGCTACATCAAAGAAAGAGAATTCAAGCATTTCAGGTATTATAATAGGTGCCGCTCTTACAATGGTTCATATTATCGGTATTCATTTCACAGGCACATCCGTAAATCCTGCCAGAAGCCTTGGCCCTGCACTGTTTGCGGGAATAACTGCACTTTCAGATGTCTGGATATTCATCATCGCCCCCCTTATTGGTGCAGTTCTTGCAGCATTTACATGGAAATTTCTTATACAAGAAAAAAAATAATGAACAAGTTATAATAAGCGGAGGATAATATGTACATCAGAAAAACCGCGTCTGAAGATATCTCAACGGTGATGAAGATATATGATGAAGGTCGTAAATACATGAGACTCAACGGAAACCATGAACAATGGGCAGGCGGCTTTCCGCCGCAAAGTCTTATTGAAGAAGACATAAAAAACGGAGTCTCTTATGTTGTTATTGATAAAGCATCTGAGGAAATCATCTGTGTTTTCGCTTTTCTTGAAGGCCCTGACATAACTTATGCAAAAATTTATGACGGAGCATGGCCAAATGACAGACCCTATCATGTTATTCACAGGATAGCTGTCAGTGTCCACAGAAAAGGGGTCGCTTCTTTTGTATATAAAGAATGTCTGAAAAAATCACCTGTTATCAGAATTGATACTCATAAAGACAATATTCCCATGCAGAATTCATTGAAAAAAAACGGATTTAAGTATTGCGGAATTATACATTTACTCTCGGGCGATGAAAGGCTCGCTTATCAGAAAGAAAGGTGTTATGAATGAAAATCCCTTCTGTACTTACAGATTATGCAGATTATCTTGAAAACAAAACAAAAAAGACATATCCGCCTTTGGCTGCTCTTGCAAAGCAGTGCTACCTCAACACCATTGAGACTACCGTAAAGCCCTGTGACAACGGTGATTATTTCGTCATCACAGGTGATATTCCAGCATTATGGCTCAGAGACAGTTCCGCTCAGCTGCGTCCTTATGCCGTTCACTGCAAAGACAGCGAAGAGCTCTGTGAAATTTTCAGAGGTGTTATAAGAAGACATGCTTTTTATGTCAATCTTGATCCCTATTCAAATGCCTTCAATGAAATAAAGCATGATGAATCACATGAAGACGACACAGATTTTTCTTCACCGTATATATGGGAAAGAAAATATGAAGTAGATTCTCTTTGTGCTTCAGTTTATCTTGTTTCCGATTATTATGATGCAACCTCCGACAAAACAATATTCACTCCCGAATTACACAAGATGTTCATTACAATAGCCGATACATTTGTAAAAGAACAGGATCATGCAAAAAATTCGTCATATTATTTCAGAAGAACCGACTGTCCCGAAACCGACACCATGCCCAACGACGGAAAAGGAAATCCCGTAGGTATTACGGGTATGACATGGTCAGGCTTCAGACCTTCAGACGACAGATGTAAGTATAATTATCTTATACCTGCAAACATGATGTGTCATGTTGCAATGAAAAAAGCGGCAGAGCTTCTTATTACTGGTTATTCTGATAATGAGACAGCCGAAAAATGTCTGATACTTTCGGAAGAAGTAAAAAGCGGCATCGAAAAATACGGTGTATATGATCATCCTGACTTCGGGAAAATATATGCCTATGAAACTGACGGTCTCGGAAACTTCCTTCTTATGGATGATGCCAATTCGCCGAGCCTTCTTTCAGCTCCTTATCTTGGATATTGTGATGTAAACAATAAAATATATCAGAATACAAGAAAATTTATACTTTCTGAAAATAATCCGTTCTACTTTGAAGGAAAAGCCGCAAAAGGCATCGGAAGTCCTCATACAGGAAAAGACAAAATATGGCACATTGCCCTTACCATGCAGATACTGACTTCAACCGACAAAAATGAGATTGCGGAATGCCTCAGAATGCTGTCACAGACCCATGCGGAAACAAACTTCATGCATGAATCCTTCAATAAAGATGATGCGTCTGATTTTACCCGTGAATGGTTTGCATGGGCAAATTCTCTGTTTGCACAGATGCTTTCGGGACTTGAACAGATAGATTAAATAAAAAAAATAATAAAACACATTAAAATCTTATAATATTCTACATAATTTTTTTATTGCAATAGATTATAGCCCTGTGATATAATCAAGAAAAAAACAAGTCAACCTTTACCGGAAAAAGATTGACCCATGTTAGGAGTGTCAAAATATGAAACAGCTTTATGAAGGAAAAACAAAAAACGTAATGCTTGATGAAGAGACAGGTATAGTTCATCTTTTCTTCAAAGACAGTGCAACAGGTGAAAACGGTGTATTTGATCCCGGTTCAAACACGGTCGGCGGAAGTGTTGAAGGTAAAGGCAAGGTAGGACTTGAAGTTTCTAAATACTTCTTTGAGCTTATGGAAAAGAACGATATTCCCACTCATTATCTCGGAGCAGATATCGAAAAAGGACTTATGAAGGTTCGCAATCTTACTGTTCCGAGACTTGAATTCATCGTCCGTTATTTCACTGCAGGCAGCATGTGCCGCAGATTCACTCTTGAAGAAGGAATTCCCTTTAATCCTCCATACGCAGAAGTAACCCTTAAAGATGATGAACAGGGTGATCCTCTTATCAGTGAAAGAATCTGCCTTATGAAGGGCATTCTTAAAGAAGGACAGTATGAAGAAGCTCAGAATGTCGTTCTCAAAGTAGGCGAAGTTCTTAAAAACGAACTTGCTACAATGAATCTTACTCTTATTGACTTCAAAATTGAAGTCGGTTATGATGAAAGCGGCAAGATTTTTGTTGCTGATGAAATCACACCTGACATCTGGAGAGTCAAAGATACTGACGGCAATATTCCCAATCAGATCGATTGTGCAAAGCTCATTCTTGAAAAAATCAGATAATTGCTTAAACGGGTACTCATTTTCGGTACCCGTTATTTTTTGTTATTTTTAATGTCATCAGCATTTTAACAGTTTCAGAAATTCCGAAAAATTTATCAGCAATTTAAGCGACAGATGTTGACGAAGTATATTATTAATATTAAAATATATTTATCAAAATTATAAGGATGGCAAAAATATGATTGATAAATATGCAAGATTCAGATATCAACCCTGTCTTCCTCTCGGCAAAGACGGAAGGCGTGTCACAGCTTCGGACGAGCATATCAACCTTTCAAGAACGGCAGCAACTGAAGGAATAGTGCTTCTCAAAAATGAAAATAATGCCCTGCCCCTCAAAAAAGGAGAAACCATCGCTTTATTCGGAAAAGCTACCATTGAATACATAAAAGGCGGCGGAGGAAGCGGTGATGTTCACTGCCCTTACATAAGAAACATATATGAAGGCTTTTCGCAGAAAGAAAATGAGGAAAAAGTTTTTATATACAAGCCTCTTGTTGAATTCTACAAAGATTATGTACGCAAAGAAAGTGTAAACGTTCTGACTCAGGAACAGATAAATGCACGCTGGGATATTGTAAACAATATGGAATTCTGTACTGAGCGTGACGATATGACTTACGACACTTTTGCTGCCATGCATGTAAAAGAAGCTGAAGTTCCTGATGAACTTATTGAAAGCTCAGCAAAAAATGCAGATACGGCTATTATTACTCTCAGCAGATTTTCCGCAGAAGGTGTTGACAGACGCCCCATTGAGGGTGATTACTATCTCTCCTCTCTTGAAAAGAAACTTATTGACAGATGCTGTGAGCTTTTCAAAAAAGTTATCATTGTAATCAATTCAGGTGCCGTCATTGACTGCGAATTTTTTGCCGACAACAATAGAATTGAGGCAGTTCTTTTTGCATGGCAGGGCGGTATGGAAGGCGGAAGTGCTCTCGCAGATATTATTTGCGGCGATGTGACACCTTCCGGCAAGCTTTCGGACACAATAGCAAAAAGCTATGATTATTATCCCACAAAAAATGATTTCTGGGAGTGCTTCGACCATCTCGACTATTCCGATGACATATATGTAGGTTACCGTTATTTTGAAACAATTCCGGCAGCTTCCGGACATGTCAGATATCCCTTCGGTTTCGGTCTTTCTTATACTAAATTCAGAATAGATGATATTCTGTTCTTTGAACATTCAGGTAAGATAAATGCCACCGTAAATGTAACAAATACTGGTAAAGTCAGCGGCAAAGAAGTTATTCAGATTTATCACAGTGCCCCGCAGGGAAAACTCGGAAAGCCCTCAAAGGTTTTATCCGCATTCAAAAAGACTTCCCTTTTATCTCCCGGTGAAACAGAAACTCTGTTTTTGTCTTTTCCGATAAATTCCATGTCAAGCTTTGACGACCTCGGGAAAATATCAGAGTCCTGTTATGTTCTCGAAAAAGGGGAATATAATTTCTATATCGGGACATCCGTCAGAGATAATACAAAAGCTGATTTCGCCTATCGGGTAAACGAAGACACTGTTACAGAAAAATGCAACAAACTTTTAAGACCTTTCAAACTTGAAAAAAGAATGCTTTCCGACGGAAGCTTTGAAAAACTTCCCACAGGTGAGCCTGAATACTATTACGGCACCGTCACAGAAAATACAGCAAGTAAACCTGAAAAGGAAATCCCGTTCGATAAAGTAAATGAAGATATAAGTCTTGATGAATTTGTTTCTCAGCTGACACTTGATGAACTGGCATTTCTTGTTGGAGGTCAGCCGCCAACGGGAGTCGCAAATACGGGTTGTTTCGGGGGGCTCAACAGACTCAGAATCCCTGCCGTACCGACAGCAGACGGTCCTGCAGGACTGAGACTTGACCCTGAAACCGGAATTCCCACAACAGCATGGCCATGTGCCACACTTCTTGCTTGTACTTGGAATACACAGCTTATTGAAAAAGTAGGTACAGGCGGCGGAGCTGAACTCAGAGAAAATAATCTCGGAGTATGGCTTGCACCTGCAATGAATATTCACAGAGATCCTTTGTGCGGCAGAAACTTTGAATATTACTCAGAAGATCCCCTTCTTGCAGGAAAGTGTGCCGCTGCCGCAATTAAAGGTATACAATCACAGAAAACCGCTGTTTCACTCAAGCATTTCGCCTGTAATAATAAAGAAGCCAACAGATTTGCGTGTGATTCCAGACTTTCAGAAAGAGCACTGAGAGAAATATATCTCAAAGGCTTTGAAATCGCCGTTAAAGAAGCTGATCCCTGGACTGTAATGTCCTCATACAATCTTATCAACGGACTTCACACAAGTGAAAGCTATGAACTTCTCACTTGTATTCTCAGAGATGAATGGGGCTTTAAGGGAATGGTCGTAACTGACTGGGGCGTAAAAAACAGACCTGTTACAGAAGTAAAAGCAGGTAACGACATGAAAATGCACTGCGGCTATCCCGAAGAGCTTCTTGAAGCTGTAAAGAACGGTGAGCTTACGAGAGCTGAACTTGAACTTTGCGTAAAACGAATACTCGCCATGTTCATGAAACTTATTTAACCAATTCAGATTGCGTTGATTCAAAAAAGAATATTAACTGAAAAAGATCCCGCGGAATACACCGTGGGATCTTACATTTTAAAAATTAATTTTATACTGACAACTCTGCCACCTGTACCACAGGAACCGTGGAATATGTTTCTTTTATTTTACATGTTTTCAATTTCCGTAATCTGATCTACCCTTCTCTGATGGCGACCGCCTTCAAATTCGGTATTGATAAACACATCTACAAGTTCAAGTGCCGCACCGACACCAATGACTCTTGCACCGAGACAAAGAGCATTTGCATCATTATGGAGTCTGGTATACTTTGCACTGAAATAATCGGAGCAACAAGCAGCTCTGATTCCTTTAACTTTATTTGCAGCCATAGAAATTCCTATACCTGTTCCGCAGCAAAGCACAGCCTTATCGCATTTTCCGCAGACAACAAGATCACATGCCTTTTTTGCCTGATAAGGATAGTCAACACTGTCTGTACTGAAAGCTCCGCAATCTTCAAACTCAATTCCGTTTTCTACAAAATACTCTTTGATGGCTTCCTTAAGAGGATAGCCTGCATGGTCACTGCTTAATGCGATCATTATTTTTCACTCCTGTTTTTTAATTCTCTTTCTGCCTGTGATAAACGCAGATAATTCGGCTGAAGCGTGTCTGCACTGACAGGCTTTACACCTCTATTATAATTTCTGTATGCTGTAATTGCAACTCCCGAAGCATGCTGAAATTTAAAAATTTCAGAAAAAACTGATACATCAAGAGGTTTTTCCGATAAAAACTTATAGGCAATATCACTGCCGTCACCTATGAGCATGACTTTTTTGCCTATTTTTATAAGTTCATCACTTAACTGCTCAAGTGTCATTGGAGAGTCCTGCATCAGCCTTACTATGTCACCATCGCTTTTTTTGAACAATGCAGTATATACCTGCATACATCTTGCATCCATAACGGGACAGATAATATAGCCTTCAATATCTACGCAGTTTGCAAGTGCTTCAAGAGTAGAAATGCCGTAACAAGGTTTATTTTCAGCAAAACACAGACCTTTTACAGCCGACACACCAATGCGTATCCCTGTAAATGAACCGGGTCCCGACGATACGGCAACGATATCTATATCCTCAAGGGATTTATCTGCGTTCTTGAGAGCTGAATCCACAAGACACATAAGTGTCTGCGAATGTGTAAGCCCCGTATTTATATATGTTTCACTGATGAGTTTTCCGTCTGAAACAAGAGCTGCCCCCGCAGAAACTGCTGAAGTATCAATTCCGAGTATCAGCATCAGAAACCGCCTCCTCTGACTTTAATTATCCGAATATCTTCACTGTCACCTTTCTCAAGTGAAATATACACCGTATTCTCAGGTAAAGCATCAGTGATGTTTTCACTCCATTCGATAAAAAGAATGCTGTCATTATCAAGATAATCAAAAAAACCTGTAGAATAAAGATCGTCAAATGAAGTTACTCTATACATATCAAAATGATAAATATGCGGGGTGCCCCCGTAATCATGAACAAGAGAAAATGTCGGAGAGCTTACAAAGGAATCATTACCGTAAGCCTTAAGTGCACCTCTGACAAATGCTGTCTTTCCCATGCCCATACCGCCTGAAAAAGCAACGACACTGCCGCCGCCAACAGAAGAACATATCTCTTTCGCAATGCAATAGGTATCTTCTTCGGAATATGAAACAAATTCTTTCATGTTTCCACCTGCCTTAAATCAAGTTACTATTGAAAATTTATAAAAATAAATGTATACTGTAGTAGAAATAATTCAGGAGTTCTGAAAAATGTCTAAACTAATAAAATTATTCAAAACAACAGTAAGAGAAACTGACCTCTTTCTGCTTTTTCTGTGCCTTGCGGCATCTGCCTTCGGTATTATTATGGTTCACAGTGCAACAAGAGGCTCCATGGCTGAAGGCGATATCATTTCAAGAGATGCCCGTACGATGATTTTCGGTGTTGCCCTTGGTGCGGTAATGGCGATATTTATATCGTTTATTGATTATCGTTTTATAACAAAAATGTTTCCGCTTATAGGTGCCGTATGTATCGGACTTATGTTGCTTACGCTTCTTATCGGTGTTGGTCCCGAGGAAAGACCTGATGCAAAAACATGGATAGTGCTGGGCTCTACGGGCTTATATTTCCAACCGTCAGAGCTTGTGAAAATCGGCTTTATTATCACCTTCGGTATGCACATCGAATATGTAAGAGATAAACTGAAAAGCATCTTTCATCTTTTCCTGCTTTGCTTACATGCACTTATACCGACAGGTCTTGTCATTATATCGGGCGACCTCGGAAGTGCACTTGTCTTCATGGTCATATCAGTTATCATGTTATTCTGTGCAGGAGTTCAGTTAAGATATTTCATAATAGGAATCGCAGGACTTTGTGCCGCAACACCTGCTGTATGGTACTTTTTCTTCAGTGAAACACAAAAAGAACGTTTCCTCGGACTTATATATCCTGACAGATATCCCGACATTATGTATCAGCAGACAAGAGGTATGGAAGCAATAGCCTCAGGAGGATTTTCAGGTCAGGGACTTTTCAACGGTACATATACACAGAATGAAATTGTCCCCGAAAGTGAAAACGACATGATATTTACATGTATCGGCGAAGAACTTGGTCTTATCGGCTGCATACTTGCACTTGCAATACTTGGTGCAGTTATGATAAAAATAGTATTTACGGGAAAGAAATCAAAAACAGAAGCAACCGCTTTTATGTGCTACGGAATGGCAGCAATGATTGCCGCACAGGTAATAATAAATATAGGAATGTGCCTTGTCATTTTCCCTGTTATCGGAATTACGCTTCCCTTCTTCAGTGCAGGCGGCTCGTCCAACTTATGTATTTACATAGGAATAGGACTTATTATGAGCATATACCGTTTTGATAAAGAAAAGGAAGTGACTGATTATACTCTGAACAGAAAAGCACTGTTTACATAACATTCACTGAAATGCCCTCGGGATTACTGAGGGCATTAAATTTTTTCAAGTCGTGCCATTTTCTTCATAAGTTTTTTTGTACCGACACTTTCAAAAGCAACTTCAAGCAAAACATCATTACCGAGAGGCTGCATACCAAGTACGAGTCCTCTGCCGAATTTTTTATGCATGACACTGTCACCTTTTTTGAGTTCTACACCGTTATCCGCATTCCTGCTTATTCCTTTTACGGAATCAAGTATATCGATTTCGGGTTTTATTATATCAGCCGATGACTTATTAAACGAATTTTCTTTTGAATAAGAAAAACCGTTACTGTAAGATGCCGAATAACCGTAACCGTATTCGTCTGCAAAACGGGATCTTACGGGAGAATTAAGTTCATCCGCACCGTCAATAAGTTCCTGAGGAATTTCACTGATAAATCTTGACGGGGGATTCATACAGGTTTTTCCGAACTGCATTCTGCTTTTTGCCCCGGTAAGATACAATTTTTCCTTAGCTCTCGTAATACCGACATAAGCAAGTCTTCTTTCCTCTTCAAGCTGGAAAGGTTCACTGACAGACTGCATGGACGGGAAAATACCGTTTTCCATTCCGACTATAAAAACATGAGGAAATTCAAGTCCTTTTGCAGAATGAAGTGTCATAAGAGTAACAGTATCAAGCTCTGAATTATAATTATCGATATCAGAAAGAAGGGCAACTTCCTCAAGAAACCCTTCAAGCGTGGCATAGTCCCCGTTTTCTTCTTCATATCTTGCTATTGTAGAATAAAGTTCATCAAGGTTTTCAAGACGTTCATCCTTCTTTTCATCGGAAGCGAGTGCTTCTATGTACCCTGACTCATTCATGATTATTCTGAAAAGCTGAGCAAGAGAATTCTGTTCCCTAAGGTCAGAAAAATATCTTATCATCCGTGCAAAAAGTTTCAATTTTGATGAGCTTCTTGACAAGGCTGAATATTCATCTGAGGTATCCATTATTTCAAAAACACTCTCACCGAGACGATATGATATTTCAAAAAGATTATTAACCGTTGTCTCACCTATTCCTCTTTTGGGTTCATTTATAATACGTCTGAGACGTATGTTATCATTGGGATTTGAAACAACTGCGAGATAAGACAAAGCATCTTTTATTTCTTTTCTGTCATAGAATCTGTGACCGCCGATTATTCTGTAAGGAATACCTGATTTTACCAGAGCACGTTCAATTATATTGGACTGTGAATTCATTCTGTACAGCACTGCATGGTCGGAAAAAGATACCTTTTCCGAAGCATTATCCATAATGGTATCTGCAACAAAGTTACCTTCTGAAATATCATCATACAAAAATTTCAGCGTTATCTTGTCGCCTTTTCCCTGTGAAGTCCACAGATTTTTACCTTTTCTGCCGTTATTATTTGCAATAACGGCATTGGCAGCATCAAGAATTGTCTGAGTTGAACGATAGTTTTCTTCAAGCCTTATAACAACAGCATCTGAAAACTGCTCTTCAAAGCTGAGAATGTTTTCTATGGTAGCACCGCGGAAGCTGTAAATACTCTGGTCATCATCACCCACAACACACAGATTATTGTGTCCGCCCGCAAGAAGGCTTACAAGAACATACTGTGCGTGGTTGGTATCCTGGTACTCATCCACCATTATATATCTGAACCGATTCTGATAATAATCAAGCACTTCCCTGTCTGATTTAAGAAGATTTACGGTATTAACGATTATATCATCAAAATCCATGGCATCAGCATTTTTAAGAAGCTGCTGATACAAAGTATATATCCTTGCAATATCATTTCTTCTAATATCACCGGCGGCTTCTTTTTTATATTCTTCAGGACCGACAAGAGAATCCTTCGCTCTGCTTATTTCGTTCATAACAGATTTATGCGGAAGGAATTTATCATCTATATTAAGCTGACGCTGACATTCTTTAATGACTCTTTTTGAATCGTCCGTATCATATATGGTAAAATGAGATGTATACCCGAGCCTGTCACCGAAACGTCTTAGTATTCTTACACAGGCTGAATGAAAGGTACTTGCCCAGATATCATTACCTACATCACCAAGTGAATTTACAAGACGCTCTTTAAGTTCATCTGCGGCTTTATTGGTAAATGTAATTGCAAGTATCTGCCAGGGTTCAGGAGCATCAACGCTGAGAATATGACGTATCTCCTCATAAACAGAACTGTCCCCCTCAAGATATCGCATAAGCTTGCTCTCAGCTTCTTTAACAAATCCGACAGTTGCCTTATCCGAATTATATGCATTTCCGTATTTTATCAGATTGATTATTCTGTTAACAATAACGGTGGTTTTTCCGCTTCCGGCACCTGCAAGAATAAGCAGTGGCCCCTTAACCGTGGTCACTGCCGAAAACTGCATACTGTTCATTCTTGAAAAGTCTTTTTCAATTATTTTTTTTCTGATTTCAATTATCTTATGGGACATGTTCTCACCTTGTTTATCTGTCAAAAATGCTGTTACCCGAACAGTCAATGGCTGTTATAAGGGGCATATCTGAAATTTCAAGCTTTTTTATACTCTCACAACCAAGTTCCGGAAAAGCAATAACCTCAGAGGATATTATACTTTTACTGATAAGAGCACCAAGACCGCCGCCTGCACAAAAATAAACAGCATTATTGCGTTTTATAGCTTTCACAACTTCAGCACTTCTGTTTCCTTTACCTATCATGGCAAGAAGACCGAGATCCAGAAGACGGGGAGAAAATGCATCCATTCTTGAAGATGTCGTAGGTCCGAAACTGCCTATTCTGCCTCTGTCGTTTGTAGGAGTAGGACCGGCATAATAAATCACAGCACCCTTTATATCAAAGGGAAGCTTTTCTCCGTTATCAAGCATTCTGAATACGGCACTGTGTGCCGCATCACGGGCAGTATAAACCGTACCGCTGAGATACACCCTGTCCCCTGTTTTTAATTTTGCAGTAAAGTCACTGAGCTCAGATGTATTAATATAATACTTTGCCATCAGATATCAACTCTTATATCAAACTCATCAGCATCATCAAAATTTATATCACGGTGGGGACGGAAAATTTCCTGCTCTGCACTGCGGCTTTTATCAGCTATACTGTCAATGGTTTCTGTGACGAGTTTTTCGTTACAGGCAAAAGGAAGCTTTGCAGATTTGACATCCCCCTTGAATGTGTCAAGGGACTTTTCAAGTCCTTTGATATTGTCAAGAAGCATTTTGAAATAACGATTAAACTGAGAATTGAGATCAACAATTTCTGCTGAAAGTTTACCTGCATTCACTGCGGTAACATCGGCTTTTTTGTAAGCTTCATCAAAAATTCCGAAAGCCTTTTCATTTGCTTCTTTTACAAGAGTATCGGAAAATCTCTTAGCATCAAGCATGGCAGCACCGAGATGAGCTTCATATTTTTTTGCGATATCACATTCGTCACACTTGTTGCTGTCTTCAATTTTTGCTTTTGCTTCACTGAGCTCAGTATTAAGAGATTCATTATCTTTTTTCAGACATTGTACCTCATTTTTAAGCTGAGAATTAACTTTTTCTGCCTCCTGCAATTTAGCAACAAGACAATTTTTTTCAGCTAAAATCTTTTCAATGTATGAAATAACATCATTTCTGTTAAATCCGCCCATGGCAGAACGGAAAGAATAATTTTCAGACATATCATTTTGCCCCCACTTTTATATTTAATTAATTTTATCATAACAAAGTATTAATTACAAGCATTTTTCGATTATTTAGATTAGTATTATTTATATTGACAATAAACATAAGTAAGTTTATAATTAATATAATTAAATATTTGGAGGTAGCCTTAATGGAGGTAAAAATTTTTAATACAGCAGAAGAAATCGCTGCAGCCTGTGCTGAAATATTTGCAGAACAGCTTATAAAAAAGCCCGACAGCGTACTCGGTCTTGCAACAGGTGCATCACCTGTAAAAACATATAATGAGCTTATTAAAAAGTGCAAAAACGGTGAAATCAGTTTTTCACAGGTTAAAACATTCAATCTTGATGAATATTGCGATCTTCCCAGAGATGACAAAAACAGCTATTATACTTTCATGCATGAAAATTTATTCAATTATGTAGATATCAAAGAAGAAAACGTACATATTCTTGACGGCAACGCAGCAGATGCGGATAAGGAAGCAGCAGATTTTGATGCAGCCATTGATGAGGCAGGCGGAATTGATATTCAGCTTCTCGGAATCGGAACTAACGGTCACATTGGCTTCAATGAACCCAGCGACTCTTTCTCTGACGGTACATTCAAGGTAAAACTTACCGACAGCACCATCAAATCAAACAGCATTTACTTTGAAAATGATTCTATGCCGAGATTCGCTCTCACAATGGGCATCAATTCAATTATGAAAGCAAAGAAAATTGTTCTTATAGCAACAGGTGAAGCAAAGGCTGATGCAATTAAGGCTACAGTTGACGGAGAAGTTACTCCTATCTGTCCTGCTTCTGTTCTTAAAAACCATTCAGATGCAATACTTCTTATAGACAAAGAAGCTGCAAAGCTTTTATAAACTTAAGCCGTAAATTCGTAATTGAATTTACGGCTGTTTTATTTATATTAAAACAAACTCAAAAGTACTGTCAGGATTCATTTATCCCATCCGGAAATATAATCTTTATTAAGACAGATATATTCATCTACAAGTTTGTTTGCGATGTTATATGATTCAACAAGCGGGTGCAAAGCTATGGCATCTACAGCTTTCTGCCTGTCACAGGAAAGTATGGCAGTAGCTGCCTCTCTCTCATATACCTTCATGCGTCTGATAAGCTCTCTTGCATAAGCATCGGTATTTGTCTCATCAAACTTTTTTCCTTTGATTGAGTTTTCTGAAATTTCACAGGTAATTTCCACAATATCGTCATCATAAAGCCATGAAAGAGCACCGTTATTCTTTGTGCAGAATATCATTTCTCCCGATTTTCCGTTTTCTATAATATCAATGAACCTCAAAGCAACTCCGGCATACCCACCTGCATCTTCCGAAAACGGGTCAAATCGCCACTTGTTTTTCCGAGTGACACCGGTTTCACTCGCCATATAAGAATTTTCTCTCATACCGTAATACTTCTCAAAAATTTCAAGAGCAGTATCAAAATCTCTGTCTATATCAATGAGAGAGAGTTCCTTAATCATAGCTTCATTGATTTCAGCTATCTGTTCGCCTCTTGTCTTTTTGGCTGCAAGTATATTTTCAACAGCAGATTCTCTGTAAAAAAAATAGTAGAGATATTCGTTGGGAATAAATCCTTTTTCAAGAAGCATTGACTTTGAAAAATATCTGAGATCTGTCTCCTCATAAGCTCTGTTATCTGTGATTATACGATTCAGGACATCTTCCCCGTCCAGAGTAATTCTGTTGAAAAATGAAAGATGGTTCAAACCGTAGATATCTCCGTATACTCTCTGAGATTCAACACCCAGCAATACAGCGAAAGAATTAAGCATTCCCGAGGGTGCATCACATATTCCGTATGTAAAGTCAAAGCCTTTATCGGAAAGTGCCTGAGAAACCAAGCCTGCAGGATTTGTAAAGTTAAACATCTTTACATTCTTTTTTGCATATTTTTTGATTTCTTCACAATATTTTATAAGTACCGGAATGCTTCTCATTGCAAAACTGAAGCCTGCAGCACCTGTTGTTTCCTGTCCGAGTACTCCTTTACTGAGAGCTATGCGTTCATCTCTTACACGCATTATATCTCCTCCGACACGGATGGTTGTAATTACATAATCGGCATCTGTTACAGCCTCAACACTGTCAGTTGTCAAAGAAAAACTTAAAGACGGACATATCATTCCAGCGACTCTTTTTGCCATTTTTCCGAAAATATTCAGCTTTATACTGTCATTATCCATAAAACAAAGCTCGTCAATGCCGAGCTTTGCTGCACTTTGAGCTATAGATTTTGCAAGGAACATGGAACGGACTCCTCCGCCCCCAATAACAGTAAGTTTCATAAGAAATGCTCCTTATCAGGCTTTTTTGCGTTCCTGTTTTTTTACATCAAAACGGAATTTCTTAAGAAGATAATAAACAACCCCAACCGGAATAAGACAAATTGCAACAAGGATTATTTTATCCATGGGTATCCACTTGAATATTGCGTCACCGAGTATTGTAAACAGTATAACTCTCCATGAAATCCCGGCAACGGAAAGCAAGGCATACTTAAAATATTTACATCCGGATGCACCGTAGAACAGGCTTATAAAATCTATGGGGAATGCAGGTATTGCACGTATTCCAACAAGTACACTTGCCTTGTTTCCGATATCCTTGCTGAGTATTTTTCTGCCGATTTCCTTTTTGGAGAGAAGCGAATAAACAGCATCTTTACCAAGAAATCTTCCGAGAAAATAAGTTACGCTGACTTCAATGAAAATACCGGTAAGATTTACGGCAACAGCAACAAACGGACTCATTATTGCTCCTACAGCAACATAAACGAGAGAGGCAGGTACAACAAATACCAATGCTTTAACAAGATAAATGGCAAGAATGATACATATCATCATTCCGAGACTGTCTGTAACAGAAACTATGGAACCTACATCAATGGTTGAAAGTTCTTCATAATATACGATTGCAACAGCAAAAAGAACGAGAGCTGTCACACAGCGAAGTATTATAAGTGCAATATCTTTTTTCTTCATGAATTTTCCTCATTATCCTTCCTGAAATCGGGCATCTGAACTCTGTATATGCTCTGCTCAGAGATATCAATAAACGGCATATTTATCGGAGGCATGCCTGAATTGACCGTAAGTGTACTTACAAATGCTCTTACATAAGGGAAAAGTGCATTGTAGGTAGCAACATGAAGTCTCTCTTTTTCTGTATCAGGTGCCGTTGCAAAGAACCCTTTATATATAACGGTCAATCTGAATGTATCGGGAGAATTTTTATCAAAAATCTCAGCACGGAATTCTCCTGCACATGTATTAAGTTTTGAATATCCTACATTATATGAATACTTATTGCTCAATTCAATTTTAGTATTGGGAGGCAATTTATTGATAAATTCTACATTCTCAACCTTAGTAGCTTTTAATTCAAATTCTTTCATATAAAGACTCTCCTTTTATGACCATAGATAATTTAACACATCAATAAAGAAAAAACAACTGCTAAAAATTACGATAATATTGATTAAAATTACATTTCATTATATAATATTAAAAAAACGCCGGAGGTACACAATGAAAAAGAAAACAAAAGCGACAATATGCATATTTCTCGTCCTTGTAATCGCACTGGGAATTACTGCAGCTGTTCAACTGAGTAAGTCACCTATAGGAAGTTCAATTACAATTACGGCACACACAAAAGCACCGCAGGTATTCATTGCACACAGAGGTTTCTCTTCTGTTTTACCTGAAAATACCCTTCCTGCCATTGAAGGTGCAGTAAATGAAGGCTTTTACGGTTGTGAATTTGATATTCACACAACCAAAGACGGGATATGGATACTTAACCACGACAGCAACATTGATAAAATGACCGATGGCAGCGGTGATATAAAGGAGTACACTTTTGAAGAACTCCAGGAATTCACGATAGATAACGGAAACGGAATTGAAAATTATCCTGAAATGAAGCTTCCGAAATTAAGCGATGCTCTTGATATTCTTAAAAACAGTGATGTTATTCCTTTTATTGAAATAAAAGGATATGACCCGATAGCATTTGCTTCTCTTCTTGAAATTATTGACGAATACGAATATTCCGATACAGCAGTAATTATTTCCTTTGACATGGAAGCACTTCTCGGAATAAGAGAACTCAATAAAGATATTAAACTTATGTATCTTACAAACAATCTTACAAAAGAAGATGTAGATATCTGCAAAGAAAACGGAAACATCGGAGTTGACATAAACGGCGGAAACATTTTCAAGATGAAAGACGCTCTCAGTTATGCAGAAGAATGCGGACTTGAAACAGCCGCATGGACAGTAGATATTCCCCTTCATGCAGACCTTCTCAATATGTTCGGAATAAAACATATCACAACTAACAGAATCACACCGTAAAAAGGGGACTGTATCATTTGATACAGTCCCTAAAATAATATGATTTATCTTATTTTTCTTCCTTTTTTTTATGGAAAAGAATCTTATCAACG
>SVQH01000046.1:13973-16513 GCA_015065425.1 Oscillospiraceae bacterium | reverse complement strand
TCTTCTGTGTGAGCTATCTTTTCGATTTCTCTTGTTTCAAAGTAATCACATCTTGAACAGTCTGCTCTTTCCTCACCTTCTGCTGTGCAGGTTGCTGGGGTTGTTACAACATAAGCACCCATATCATGGTCGAGTGCGGGTGTTTCTTCCTGTGCTGTGAGAACTTCTCCGCATACCGAGCACTTAACACCGGCTGTAAGCCCTGTTTCTGTACAGGTTGCTTCTACTGCGGGAATTTCTTCTTCTGTATGTCCCTTTGCGGGGTCAACCTTGTTTTCTTTTGAAATTTCTGTGCCGCAGACTGAGCAGTAAACAACTTCGTCATAGCTTCCGTCCTCTGTACAATCGGGAGCGACTTCGTTTTCTTTTACGGCTTCAGCGGGAGTGTGAGGAAGAAGCTCGCCTGTCTTCTTTTCACGGCTGATTTCTTCGTCGCAAACTGTGCAGTAATATACTTCCTCATAAGTTCCGGGAACTGTGCAGGAACCGCCTTCGGTATTTTCAACGGTTACTTCGCCCTTTGTATGTCCGGGAGCTGTGATTGTTTCACCGGGTACGGCTACTTCGCCACAGGCATCGCAGACCATATCACCTGTATAACCGTCTTCGGTACAGTTTTCTGTTTTTGCACCTGTGAGAGTAAGAACTCCTATGTGTTTTTCTGCATCCTTAGAATCTGCAATTTCGATATCCTTTGTAAGTCCGCAGGAACAGGAGAATTTATCCGTTCTGTTTGTCACGCAATCTGCGGGGATAACATTTTCTACATAAGTATTATATTCGTGAGTATGAACACTGTAAGTTGCCTTGATGACAAGATTGGATGTTATATTTGTTCCGTCATTATCCCAACCTGAGAAAGTATAAATTGTGTTTTCGTCGCCTTCTCTTGTGGGGTCAGCGGGAGCTACGGCACTTTCGCCGTGATTTACTACCATTGATTTAATAAAGGTATCATCCCAGTCAACATAAGTTACAACATACTGTTCACCGTTCTTTGAATAAAGAGCTGTAACTGTTGTGTCTTCGGTTATGTTATCAAGAGCCTTATCCCAGCCGACAAATTCATAACCTTCCTTTGTTACCTCTTCTCCGCCGTAAACTGCAGTTCCGCCTTCTTCAACTATAGTCTTGTAAAGAACACTGCCGTCAGGATCAACGAAGGTTACCCAATAGTTTTCTGCTCCTTCAACAGCATACTGTGCTACTGCATAGGTGTTCTTTGTAATAGAAGAAAGATCTGCACTCCAACCGGCAAATACATAAGTCTTGCCGTCAGCTGCGGGCTTTGTGGGATTGAGTGAATCTGCCATCTGTGCGGCTTCGCCGTAAGCTACAGCTTCTTCTGTTATGGCTGAACCGTCATAATTTTTATAATATACATTATATTCATTCTTAACTGCATCATAAACTGCTGTATAGTCGGCGTTTCCACTAACAGGAACAACTGCAGGGCTCCAGCCTTTGAACGTGTATGTATATTCTGCTGTTGCAGCCTTTGTAGGTGTTGCGGAATATGTGGGTGTTGTGCCGTATTCCCATTTTGTATTCTGAAGAACCGTTCCGTCCTCGTCCTTAAATACAACATCATACTTTCTCTTGACCGCATCATAAGTTGCCTTATAGACAGCCTGTGTTGTAACTGTTGTTATTTCAGGTGTCCAGCCTGAAAAAGTATAGTCGTATTCATCTGTGGATTCCTTTGTAGGTGTATCACCTGCGTATTTGGGCATTGAACCGTATTCAAGAACCTCTGCCTGAAGAGTTGTTCCGTCTTCATTACGGAATTCTACACTGTACTTATTTTTAGTCTCGGTAAAGTAGGCTGTGTATATAGCTTCCCCCGTAACCGTACTGATTGAAGGAGTCCAACCTGCGAATGTATAGCTGTATTCGGGAGTATTGGGTCTTACGGGTGTGCCATCATAAGAAGGTGTTGCACCGTAATAGAGTTTACCCGACTGAAGAGTTGTTCCGTCATAGTTTTTGAATGTAACGGTGTACTGATTCGTTATTTTATTATAATGTGCATAATAATTTACATCTGCGGTTGCAACGGGAAGATTTGCTGCAGTATAAACAGTTCCGCTGCCGTCAGAGGATGTTGTCCAGCCGTCAAACACATAAGTATACTGTGCATCAGCCGTCTTTGTGGGTGTTCCGTTGTAGAAAGGCTGTTTATTATAGTAGAAGAGCTGATTTGCAGATGCACTATTAAGAAGTGTTCCTTCATTATAGAACTTAACCGTATACTGTACCTGATTTATGGTAAACTTTGTGGTTGCGGTAGTCTTTGCATTAGAAAGATATGCTGTAATATAAACATCTCTCGATGTACCGCCACCGTTATCAACCCATGTTTTTGCGGCATTTGTAACACTTACCGTACAGGTATCTGCCTGGGAGGTTGTTCTTGTGACACCTGAAATAGTTGTGCTTGATGAAGCGGGGGAAGAACCTGTATTAAGAGCATAATAAGGCTCCTGATACCACTCTACTCCGTACTGGTCATAAACCGTAGCAGAGGTTGTAGCAGCCGT
>SVQH01000046.1:0-13873 GCA_015065425.1 Oscillospiraceae bacterium | reverse complement strand
GGGGATAAGCGTCAAGCACATTATTAAGGTCAGGAATATGCTCAATGCTTTTTTTCCGTAAGACTTCTTTTTTGTCATTTTTGACATCTCCTTTTCTGTTTTTTACGAAAAATATCATAAAAACTTTTTTCTATAAAAATATATTTATAGTTATAATTATTTTACCATACAGGTATTTAAAATTAAATTGTACATTATAACAAAAAAGAAACCTTTGACTGTGACAACATAGCCAAAGATTTCTGTTTTATGTTAACATAACATTAATTAAACGATTTTTTTAGCAAATGTCTGAAAATCATCAAAGAGTTTTTCCGCAAATTTCTTTATAAGCATTTTCCGTGATTTTCATCATTTCGTCATACTTTCTTTCAATGTCGGCAACAAGTGCAAACTGAGTATGACAACGGACAAGGTTGTGGTCAGGATAATGAATTTTGAAATAAACATCACCGTCAATGTAGTCCGTAAGGAAACGCATACCGCATTCAAGGGTCATCATTTTTGCAGAGAACGGAAGAAGTCTTACTTCTTCGGAAACAAGAGATTTTCCTGCAGAAGTAAGGAAACCTCTTACATACTGCTCGTAAAGACCGAGGTCAAGAGAAACCTTGGAAATATCCTTTTCATCCTCAGCGGCAGTGTTTGCACCGAAACGTATAGCATCACCGAAATCATAGAGGCTGAGTCCCGGCATAACAGTATCAAGGTCAACAATACAAACAGGCTCATCTGTTGTTTTATCAAACAGTATGTTATTGAGCTTTGTATCATTATGAGTTACTCTTAAAGGAAGGTCACCGATAACGGTCTTTCCCGTAAGTACATAGGTTTCATCGCGGCGTTCACGGCAGAAATCAATTTCCTCACTGAGATGCTTTACTCTGCCTTTGGGGTCAGAAGCAATGGCATTTACAAGATTCCTGTAACGCTTTCCGGTATTATGGAAATCGGGTATGGTTTCATAAAGCTTATCAATGGGAAAATCTGCAAGCTGTCTCTGGAATTCACCGAAAGCCTTACCTGCATTGAAGAAAATTTCGGGAGAATCTATAGAATTTCTCGAAAAACTGTTTTCAACAAAATTATAAAGACGCCATACTCTGTTTTCTGCATCTGCAAAATATTTTTTGCCTGTTCTTGTAGGCTTACAGTAAAGAGCTTCTCTTTCGCTGTCGCCGCCGGAAGCAATTATCTTATCTCTCAAAAACGATGTAACACAGTCAACATTTGCCATAAGCTGATCGGGATTTTTGAAAACTGCGGTATTTATTCTCTGCAGAAGGTGACGCATTTCCATACCCTCTACATTATAAACAACAGTAAGAGTATCATTTATATGACCGTCATCAATGGGATAAAACTCAATAAACTCCCCTGCTATAGCAAAATTATCAAGTATTGATTTGATTTCTTCATTAGTAAACATAGTCAATTCCTCCTATTGTTACTGTAAAAATTATATCACAAAGAAAAAAATAGTCAAGTTTGGATTTTTCTTCTTTACATATTGTTTTTTTTCGGTTAGAATATAGGATAGAGAAAGTTTAGGAGGAAAATATGAAACCTGTTTATAAAAGAATACTTCTGAAGCTCAGCGGTGAGGTACTTGCAGGAGATGCAGGTCACGGAATTGATTTTGACACCGTAAATAGTGTTTGTTCCGTTATCAAAGAGGTGTGCGACCTGGGAGTTCAGGTAGGTATCGTAGTCGGAGGCGGAAACTTCTGGAGAGGCCGTACCGGCGGCAACATGGACAGAACAAGAGCAGATCAGATGGGAATGCTTGCAACTGTTATAAATTCACTTGCACTTCAGGAGGGTCTCATCCAGGCAGGAAACGATGCCGTAGTAATGACAGCCCTTGACATTCAGAGAATGGCACTTCCTTTTAATAAGGACGAAGCAGTAAAGTATATGGAAAGCGGAAGAACCGTAATTTTCGGCTGCGGTACGGGAAATCCTCTTTTCAGCACCGATACAGGTGCCGCACTCAGAGCCATTGAGACAGAATGTGACATTTTCTTCAAGGCAACCAATGTTGACGGTGTTTATGACAAAGACCCCAACAAATTCGCTGATGCCGTAAAATATGACACCCTGACTTATGATGAAATACTTGAAAAGCATCTGGGAGTAATGGATAACACTGCAGCAGCTCTTGCAGGCAACAGCCGTCTTCCCGTTCTTGTTTTCAATCTTAATGACCCTGAAAACATAAAAAGAGCCGTTCTCGGTGAAAACATAGGCACAACAGTAAAGTAATTACTGAATTGCACAAAGCAATTTTTAATTAATAAATTTTCGGAGGTAAAAACAATGAAAACCGTATTTGAATTTGCAAAGGAAAAAATGAGCAAAACCATTTCAGCACTTAATTCTGAATATAATTCAATCCGTGCAGGCAGAGCAAATCCCGCTGTCCTTGACTCCCTCAGAGTTGACTATTGGGGCGTACCCACTCCCGTAAACCAGATGGCTGCTGTATCCGTTGCAGAAGCAAGAATCCTTGTCATCCAGCCATGGGACAAATCTGCACTCAAGCTTATTGAAAAGGCAATACAGACTTCTGATATCGGAATCAATCCTCAGAATGACGGTACCGTTATCCGTCTTACCTTCCCCCCTCTTACAGAGGAAAGAAGAAAGGCTCTTGTAAAAGAAGTCAAGGCAACCGCTGAAAATTCAAAGGTTGCTGTAAGAAACATCAGAAGAGATGCTCTTGAAAAGCTCAAAACTATGAAGAAGAATTCTGAAATCACAGAGGACGACCTTAAGTACGGCGAAACAGAAGTACAGAAGATTACTGATGATTTCATCAAGCAGGTAGACTCTGTTGCAGCTGAAAAAGAAGCTGAGATAATGGAAATCTGATATGGCTGACAGTAAATTTTCAATTCTTCCCGCACATGTGGGAATTATCATGGACGGAAACGGAAGATGGGCAAAAAATCGCGGTCTTCCCCGCTCTATGGGACATATTGAGGGTGCAAAAACCTTCAGAAAAATAGGCGAATACGCAGGAAACTTAGGTATTCGTCATATTTCCTTCTATGCCTTTTCCACCGAAAACTGGTCCCGTCCTGAAGAGGAAATAAACGCAATTATGGATCTTTTTGGAGATTATCTGAGAGAAGCTGAAGAAAAGCTTGACGATAATCTTGAAAAAGGTATCCGCCTGAGGTTTCTGGGAGACAGAGATAAGCTGCGTTCCGACCTTGTTGAAAAAATGGAATTTCTTGAAAACGAGACAAAAAATATGTCCAAGGTACATGTCAACGTTGCCGTCAATTACGGCGGTCAGCAGGAAATTCTTCACAGTGTGAAAAATATTGCGGAAGATATACTTTCAGGCAAAATTAAGCCTGAGGGCATAACCTTGGAACGCATACAAAAAGGACTTTACACCGGAGAACAGCCGCCTGTTGACCTTGTAATAAGACCCAGCGGCGAACAGAGACTGAGTAACTTTCTTTTATGGCAGTCTGCTTATGCAGAGTTCTGGTACTCGGATGTACTGTGGCCCGATTTTACAGAAAATGATTTTGACGAGGCTCTCAGGGCCTTTGAAAAAAGAAATCGCCGTTTCGGCGGAGTATGAGTTCAAGCGGATGTTTATGCATCCGCTTTGTTTCAGTAAATAAAGTTAAGTTAAGGAAAATTAGATTATGAAAAACCGTATTCTGACTACTGTTGTAGGAATTGCCCTTGTTATCGTATGGATGGTTGCAATGTATACTCCGTTTTTTGCGGCATTACTTGCATTTTTCTGTGCCGTAGGCGTGTATGAAATGATGAAAGCATTTGAAATGAAAAACATTGTATTAAGAGTTTTTTATATCATCATCGCCGCTATTATCCCCTTCTATTTTGAATTCAGAACAAAAGCGGATATTCCTCTTTTCCCTGTAATAACCGCAATAGTACTGTTCTCCCTTGTTGTTATGGTACTCGATTTCAAGAATCTGAAATTTGAACAAGTGATATGCTCTGCTTTTTCGGCAGTATTTATTCCCTCTGCACTTTCATGTGTCGTTCTTTTCAGAGATGTATATATAAACTTCCCTGATGCATATAAAAATAAGAGTGACGGTTTGTTTTTCCTTATTTTTGCATTCTTCTGCTGTTGGCTTTCGGATATTTTCGCTTTACTTGTAGGCATGAAATTCGGAAAGCATAAGCTCGCTCCCGTTATATCACCGAAAAAAACCGTTGAAGGAGCAATAGGCGGTATAGTATGCTGTGCTCTTTTCAATGTGGGACTTTTCTTCCTGTTTAAGTATAAATTTAATCTTTCCGAAGAAATAACTCTCCCACTCATTCTCATTTCATCTGTTCTGCTCTCGATTTTAAGTATATTCGGAGATCTTTCCGCATCTACAATAAAAAGACATAAGGGAATCAAGGATTTCGGAAATCTTCTTCCCGGTCACGGCGGAGTAATGGATCGTTTCGACAGTTCAGTTGCAGTTTTTCCTGCCCTTTATGCGATTATTATAACAATAAATGCCATATAATAATGAGGTAATAAGATGAAAAAGACTATAGCCGTTTTAGGCTCTACAGGTTCTATAGGTGTACAATCTCTTGATGTTGCGGAAAAATCAGGATATACGGTGGATGCAATTACCGCCAACAAAGATTTCAAAACACTTGAAGCTCAGATAAGAAAATTCAAGCCCCGTTTTGCGGCTCTTGCAGATACGGCAGCCGCCGCCGAACTGAGACTCAGAGTAAGGGATACCGCAACCAAAGTATATTCCGGAGCTGAAGGTGTGTGCTTATGTGCAGAAGAATCTGATGCAGACACAGCCATAGATTCCATTGTAGGTCTTGCAGGGCTTCTCCCTGCCATGAAAATTCTTGAAAGCGGAAAAACTCTTGCTCTTGCAAACAAGGAGGCACTTGTTGCAGGAGGACATCTTGTACTTGATGCCGCAAAAAAGACAGGAAAACAGATACTGCCCGTTGACAGCGAACATTCCGCAATTTTCCAGTGTCTTGAAGGTAAACCCTCAAACAAGGCACTCAAAAAAATAATACTTACAGCATCGGGCGGACCTTTTTTCGGAAAAACAAAGGATGAAATAAAAAATGTCACTGCCGCTGATGCACTGAAGCATCCCACATGGGATATGGGGGCAAAAATAACCATAGATTCGGCTTCAATGTTCAATAAAGGACTTGAACTCATTGAGGCACATTTCCTTTTTGGTGTAGCCCCTGAAGATATTGATATCCTCGTTCACAGAGAAAGCATCATTCATTCCATGGTAATGTATGATGACAATTCGGTTATAGCACAGTTGGGACTTTCAGATATGAGAATTCCCATTCAGTATGCTCTTACATACCCTGAAAGATATCCCTCCCCCGTAGGCGAACTCGACCTCTCGGAAATCGGCAAGCTTACATTTTTCAAGCCTGATTATGAAGTATTTGACTGCCTCGGCATCTGCAGAGAGGCAATAACAAGGGGAGGTCTTTACCCCGCCGCAGTCAACAGTGCAAACGAAGAGGCAAATCGTCTTTTCAGGGAAGGAAAAATAGGATTTACAGACCTCGGAAGACTTATAAGAACTGCATTCAGTGTAACTCCCGACAAAAAGGATTACACTCTCAGCGACATTTTTGAAACAGACAAGGCAGCAAGACAGGCAGTTCATGACAATATATAATGTATATATATTATATAAACATATTTTACTATAAATTTATCAAAGGGTGATCTTTTTGCAGGATTTATTACTTTCACTTTCCGTAGCCTCTGTCTGGGGTAAGGTATGGCCGATACTATTTGCCATACTCTTTTTCGGAATAATAATTGCACTTCATGAATTCGGACATTTTATCACCGCTAAAAGCTTCGGAATAAAGGTAAACGAATTTTCAATCGGCATGGGACCTGCTCTTTTCAAAAAACAAAAAGGCGAAACTCTCTATGCTCTGAGACTTCTTCCCATAGGCGGATTTGTCTCTCTTGAAGGCGAAGATGAAACTTCTGAAGACCCGCGGGCATTCGGAAATCAGAAAGCATGGAAGAGATTTATTGTAATCGCCGCAGGTGCAACTCTTAACATAATACTCGGACTTGTGCTTATTGCCGTGATGCTCGGCATGAGCGGAAGTGTCCCTACAACTGAAGTAAGTGATGTGACAGAAGGAATGTATACCGAAGAAAACGGTATACTCACAGGCGACAAAATACTTAAGGTTGACGGCACAAAGGTACATTCTGCAAGAGATTTCTATTACTGTCTTTACAGAAATAATGAGGGTATATACGATATCGTTCTCAGAAGAAACGGCGAAAAAATAAAACTTCAGGATGTAGAGATAATTTACGACCTTGAAAACAGCATGAGCTCCGTTATCGTAGGAAACGAAAAAGTAACAGCACTTAACATTATTCCCGGTGCAGTAAAAGAGACCATGTCCATGTCAAAAATGATATTCTTAAGTCTTCTTGATATGATAAAGGGTCAATTCAGCATGAAAGACCTTTCAGGTCCCATCGGTACAATAGGAATCGTTGCAGAAACTGCCACGGATGCAGTATCCTCTGCAGACTATTCAATGATAATTTTCATGCTGGCATTCATAACCGTAAACATCGGAATAGTAAACCTTCTTCCCCTTCCCGCACTTGACGGCGGAAGACTTCTGTTTATTGCAATAGAATTCATAATAAGACGACCTGTCCCCAAGAAATTTGAAGCAATAGTTCATGCAGCAGGTCTTATACTTCTTCTCGTATTAATGGCAGTCATTTCACTGAATGACATAATCAATCTTTTCAGAGGATGATATAAATGGCAAGTAAAAAACAGGTAAAAGTAGGCCCCTATATACTGGGCGGCAACGAGAGAGTAAGAGTTCAATCTATGCTCAATACCCCGGCTGAGGACATTGAGGCATCGGTAAATCAGGCAAAAGAGCTGGAAAATGCCGGCTGCGAAATAATAAGGGCAACAGTTCCCACTCTTCAGAGCGTAAAAACCATTGCCGCACTAAAAGAAAATGTTTCGGTGCCAATAGTTGCAGACATACATTTTGATTACAGAATGGCATTGGAAGCTCTTTCGGCAGGTGTTGATAAAATAAGAATAAACCCCGGGAATATCGGCTCCGATGAAAGAGTAAAGGCCGTTGCAGATGAATGCAGAAGACGGGGCGTTCCCATAAGAATAGGAGTAAACTCAGGTTCGGTTGAAAAAGAGATACTTGCAAAATACGGTTCTCCCTGTCCCGAAGCTCTTGTTGAAAGTGCACTTTATCATGTGGGACTTCTTGAAAAGTTTGATTTTGATGATATCGTTATTTCAATAAAATCATCTGATGTTGTAACGACTTGTAAAGCGTACCGCCTTATGGCACAGAAAACGGACTATCCCCTTCATCTCGGTGTAACGGAAGCCGGAACTCAGAGAATGGGACTTATAAAATCCTCCATGGGTATAGGTTCACTTCTTCTTGACGGCATAGGAGATACAATAAGAGTTTCACTCACTGCCCCTCCCATGCATGAAGTTTATGCAGGCTTTGACATCCTTCGGGCGGCAGGGCTTTACAAAAACGGAGTAAACCTTGTTTCATGCCCCACATGCGGAAGAACAAAAATAGACCTTATCTCTCTTGCAACAAAAGTTGAGGAAGCCTTAAGAGGCTGTAACAAGGACATTACGGTTGCCGTAATGGGATGCATAGTAAACGGCCCCGGAGAAGCAAAAGAGGCAGATATCGGTATTGCAGGCGGCAACGGAGAAGGGCTTATATTCAAAAAAGGTGAGATAATCAAAAAGGTAAAAGAAGAAGAGCTTTTCACTGAACTCTTAAATGAAGTTGAAAAACTGTAACATTTTTCGTTGTACATATCAACATAAAGACGGTGCTGTGCCGTCTTTTTTTATTGATTGTTAACAAAGATATCTCCAATTTGTAACTTTTTGTAATTATTTACTTGATTTTTGTTACCAAATAAGGCATAATAAACATTGTTGAAAAAAATCAGATTTGAATTTTCAAATTTTCGGAGGTTTTTTAATGCAGAAAAAGTTAATGCTCAGAGCTTTAAGTCTTGTTTTAGCTCTCGCCTTATGCTTCTCAACGATTTCAATTTCAGCAAGTGCAACTCAGACAGTTAACGGTGCAGATGCTATCTGCAATACAGCAATATCTCAGGTCGGAACTTATGAATCCGGCGGTTACACAAAATACGGTGCCTACTTCGGCTCTCCCTATGTAGCATGGTGCTGTGCTTTCGTTTCATGGTGTGCAAGAACATCCGGTATATCAGAAAGCGTAATTCCTTCAAATCTTTCTTGTACTGCAATGCGTGATGCATTCATACAGAAAGGACTTTATCATCTCGCTCCTCAGTGGGGCGGCTCATACACTCCAAAAAAGGGTGACCTTGTATTCTTTACAAGCACAAATGCTTATCAGAGAAGTACGAACAATATTACACACATCGGCATAGTCCTCGGTGCAACATCATCTTATGTTACCTGCATTGAAGGAAACTGTCCTGACAGAGTCCGTCAGCTTAACCGTTCTCACACAAATTACATAGTAGGATATGCAACTCCCGCTTATGAAGGTGTTGAACTGGGTGACACCGTAACACCGGAGTCCCCTTACAAGGCAGGTACATATAAGACAAACGAAATCATGAATTTCAGAAACGTTCCCGGGGGAACAGTGTATTTCACAATTCCCAAGGACACAACACTTGAAATAACAGCTATTCAGGGTGTATGGGGCAAAACCTCATATAACGGCTATGAAGGCTGGATATCCCTCGAATACAGTACATATATTGAAGTCTCTGAGGAAAATGAGGAGACGGAAACTCCCTCTGTTCCCTCTACTCCTTCAACGCCTTCTACCCCATCTGACGGAAAGAAGCAGTACCGCGTTACAGAAACCATGAATATGCGTTCCTCTGCTTCAACCTCAGGAAGCTTCGTCGGTTCAGTTCCCGAAGGAACACTTATTCAGGTCGATGAAGTTACAGACGATAATTGGGGTAAAGTCACATACCAAGGCGTTACAGGCTGGATAAGTCTTAATTGGAGCGTTGAGTTTGCTCCCGAGGTTGACTGGCTTGTAATGGATATTTCACAGTGGAATGCTCCTTCCGAGCTTAACTGGACTAAACTTAAAGCGGAAGGTGTCAAGGGTGTTATCATCCGCATAGGCGGCAGAGGTTCATCGGGTGAAAAATCTATTTACGCAGATGACTCTTTCCTTCAGCACTATAAGGCAGCAAAGGCAGCAGGAATGCATGTAGGTGTTTATTTCTTCTCCTACGCACTTTCAAAGGCAGAAGCAATAGCAGAAGCACAGTACACCGTTGACACTCTTAAAAAAAATAACTGTGTTCTTGATCTTCCCGTATATATCGATATGGAAGACCTTCCCGGAGATACTCAGCATATAACAGCGGGAAAAACTGTCTGCTCCATGGTAATTGATGAATTCTGCAAGACTGTTGAAAATGCAGGTTATTATGCAGGTATTTATACAAACCTCGACTTCGCCAGAAACCTTATTAACCACGACCTCTTTGAAGGACGATCAGCATGGATAGCTCAGTGGGGACCCGATGTATGTACATTCAACGGCAGAGTTGATATGTGGCAGTACACGGAAAACGGAAAACTGGACGGTGCCGCATGTGACCTAGACCTTAACCGTATGTATATTGACTACCCTGCACTTATAAACAACGACAAGCTTGAAAACGGACTTATTGAAAAAGGCGACGTTGACTGTGACGGAACAGTTTCCGCAGGGGATGCAAGACTCGCTCTCAGAAATGCCGTTTCGCTCGAAAAGTTTACTGCACTGCAGAAAAAAATTGCTGACATGGATTCTGACGGCGACATAACCGCAGCAGATGCAAGACTTATACTTAAAACTTCAATAGGCACTTAAAACTTAAAGGCACTGATTTTACCGTCAGTGCCTTTTATTTGTTAAAAAAACAAGCTGTGTTGCTCCGTTTTTTTCGAAGAAACACAGCTTATAATTTATCTGTTATTTTTTCTGAATGCGATATAATCTTCAAGTATAATTACTGCAGCAACTGCATCTACAGTATTTTTGCGTTTTTTGCCTCTTACATCGGTCATATTCATGATTTTATGTGCACTGACGGTAGTGAGCCTTTCGTCACGCAAAACGGTGTTTATACCCGAAATTTCGTAAAGTTTCTGTGCAAACTCTTTACAGGCATCTGCTCTGAAGCCTTCTGAACCGTCCATATTCTTCGGCAGTCCTACAGCAATCTCTTCGACTTTCAGCTCTTTTGCCTTTTCACAAATGAGCTTTGCAAGAGTATCGCTGTTTCTTTCGGTAAACACGCATACGGGAGAAGCCAGAAATTCACTTTTATCGCACACGGCAAGTCCTGTGCGGACATCACCGTAATCTACTGCAAGAATAACCATATAACACCTTTATCAGAACTGAGGAATATCATAGCCGGGTTCAGATCCTGAATCGCCGCCACCACCGCCGTGATTACCGTTACATACACTGGGAAGCTTTTCGGGGTCATACCAGCCGACACCTGTGGGGCATCCTGATTTTGCAAGACAACCTGTTGCTGTGCAGTAAGTTCTCTGAACAGCGGCATCAGGCTTCTCAAATTCTGCGTATTCAAGTCCCTTATGGATTCTGGTCATAACCTCTTTGTAAACACGACCTGCAGGGTTACCGCCGTAATAACCAAGGTTTATTGCCTTCATGACATTTTCATATCCTGTCCATACACAACCGACATAATAAGGCGTACCGCCGACTATCCATCTGTCTCGGTTATTTGAAGTCGTACCTGTTTTAGCCCAGCACTGCTGACCGCTTACAGCAAAAGCTCCGCCCGTACCTGTGGGATAAGTTACAACACATCTGAGAAGCTGAAGCATAATTTCCGATGTAGCTTCCGAGAGTACTCTTTCTCCTTCAAGGTCGGGTTCAAGAAGCACTTCTTCGCCTGAAGAATCCGTAACAAGATAATATGTCCACGGGTCATGATATATACCGCCGTTTCCGAAGGTAATATATGCAGCCGTCATTTCAAGACAGGTAAGTCCGTAAGCCATAGCACCTATGGAAAGAGGTGCATAATCGTTATCTGTTTCTTCAAGAGTCGTAATATGGAAATTATCTCTTAAAAACGCATAGGAAGAATCAGTTGAAATTGAATTAATGATTCTTGCGGGAACGGTATTCAGTGAAGGAGCTATAGCCTGCGGTAGATTATAAAGGTCATTGGGGCTACCGGTTACACCGCCGTAGTTTGTAGGCCAGGGGTTTGCCTCACCGGGAATGGAAATACCGTAGTTGGCAATAAGTGAAGACCATGTGAAATATCCGAGTTCAATTCCCGGTGCATAAGCCGTAAGAGGCTTAATACAAGAACCGGGCTGTCTGGGTGAAGATGTACCGATATTAAGTGTACGGTTACCTGTTTTCTTATCAAATCGGCCTACTGTTGCCACTATTCTTCCGTCATAGTCCATAATTATCATAGATGACTGAAGAGCAGGATTTTCAGGTGTGTCTGTTTCCTTCGGAAGAGGTAATCTGTTTTCATAACAGTATTCAAGCTCGTCCTGAATACTCATATCAAGAGCCGCGTAAACCTTCAGACCGCCGTAATAAACCTGACGGAAGGCTTCGGATTCACTGTAGCCGTATTTTTTCTGAAGGTCAGTCATGAGTTCCTCAATAACAAGGTCGACATAATAGCTGTTGTATTCAGTCTCAACAACTGCTGTCTCCGCTTCTTCCTCTTCTCCGTCTTCCCTTTTTACATCATCGCCGTAGAATTTAACATCCTCAGCAAGTGCCGCATCGTACTGTGCCTGGTCTATCCATGTAAGTTCAAGCATGTAATCAAGACACTGAATGGCTCTGTCACGGTTATTATCATAATTCACAATGGGATTATACTTTCTCGGAGCATTTGTAATGGAAGCGAGAATTGCACTTTCCATAAGAGTAAGGTCATCAACAGTCTTGTTGAAATAATACTCTGCACCTGTCTTTATACCGTAACATCCCATATCAAGGTAAATGGTATTAAGATATGCTTCAAGTATTTCATCCTTATCAAAATGCTGCTCAAGAGCAAGTGCATTCTTAATTTCATTATACTTTCTTACGAATGTACCTGCATTTTCACCTGTAAGATTCTTGATAAGCTGCTGAGTAATGGTTGAACCGCCCTGTGAAAAGCTGTATTTGACAACAACACCCACTGTTCTTATCCAGTCTACACCGTGGTGATCGTAAAAACGCTTATCTTCAAGTGCAACGACAGCCTTCTTAAGATTGTCGCAGACCTCCTCAAGGTCTACCCACTCTCTGTTTTCAGCACCGTGAAGACGGGCAATTTCAACGATTTCGGCATCCTCATCATTCGGATTTCCGCCGCCGTAAATTATTGTCGTCTTACTCTGATTCTTAAGATATGAATCAAGGTCGATATAATCGACACCGGCAATGTCATTTTCAGGTGATGAAGCACCGATGGAAATAAGCCCGACATCAGTTAGAACCTCAACACCGATGAATGTTGCCGTAAGAATTCCTACCATAAAAACCATCAGGAACACGGTAAGGAAAATGGTAAGTCCTTTACTCATGGGCTTTTTCTTTTTTCTTCTTCTTTTCTTTTTCTTTTCAGGATTGACATTTTCTTTATTCAAAGCACTCATCCTTCTTTTTCTAAATTTTGTCAGATTTGTACCTGTTGACATATACGAAAGACATTATAACACATATTTTCTGAAATGTTTAGTATATTTTAAAAAAAATTTACCAAATATTATTTAAAAATACTTTAAGAAAGTTGATAATATGAACAGAAAAACCATAAAACCATTTATTTTCCTTTCAATTACCCTCATTTGCATCCTGATAACCGGAATTCATTTCACTTCGGATGAGAAAAGTCTCAGAGAGTCCCCTGCTTATATTCTGACAGAATATAACGGTAAGATTGCAGTATTTGCAGGCAAAAAAACTTCCCCGCATTTTATCGATGAAATTGAAATAAAAAATCTGCCCGAAAAGGACAGACAAACACTGAAAAACGGAATACATGTCAACTCAGAAGAAGAGCTTTACAGTCTCATTGAAGACTTTTCCTCTTAATGTGTTGACATTCACCTTTCAGCAGTTATATAATATTAAACAGAAAGGGTGATATCATGCATTATACAATGAATATTGCAGGGCTTGAAAGAAATCTTCCGCTTTGCAAACTGAATGATGAACTGATGATAGGAGCTTTTGTTATTTTCGGAGATACCGAGCTTACGGTTGCCTGTGCAAAAGCACTTTTGGAAGTAGCTCCTGAATATGATTACATCATCACCGCTGAAGCAAAGGGAATTCCTCTTGCTTATGAAATGGCAAAACAGCATCAGGATGCAACATATTTTATTGCCAGAAAAAACCCGAAGCTTTATATGACAGGCGTGTTTGAGGTAGACGTGCGTTCCATCACAACCGCAAAGGATCAGAAGCTTTATCTTGATGTTGCCGATGCCGAGCTTATGAAAGGAAAAAGAATCCTGATAGTTGATGATGTCATATCAACGGGAGAATCTCTTTATGCTGTAGAGCAGCTTGTTGAAAAAGCAGGTGGCATCATCTGCGGAAAGGTGGCAGTTCTTGCCGAGGGTGACTCTCAGAACAGAGAGGACATCATATATCTTGAAAAGCTTCCTCTTTTCAATTCAAAGGGCGAAGTTATAGGCTGAGATATAAGCTGAATATAAATTCCGAAAAAGAAAGGTGCACTTACTCACCATCGAAGGTAAATGTGCCAAAAAATGAGAGGCAACACGGTGTTGCC
>SVQH01000018.1 GCA_015065425.1 Oscillospiraceae bacterium | reverse complement strand
TATATTATTTATCAAAAATCTGTTGTATTTTGAGTAAAAATATTATATTATATTAACAATTACAGAAAGGAGATGTGTTATGGCTAAAGTAAACAAGGAAACTTTCCGGAATTTCTTTACCGAGGTAAAAACACACTGGAACACTCCTGCAGAAGGAAAATATGTCCCTTATAAAGAATACAGGGACATTTTTGTTGCTGTAGGCTCAAACTATACGGCATCAAAGGTACTTGAATACATTACCTTTGCAACCGGATGTTTTCTTATCATGCATCATTACAACCTCCCGTATCTCACATTTTCAATTATAAGCATAATAAATATGCCCCTCGGATATGTGACGGCACTTATATGGTGGTTCGTATGTGACAATCTGGGATTCCTGCCCGGGAAAACAGAAAAAAAGCTGTATGCGGTCTACATAAGTATGGCTTTATTCGGGCTGTCTCTGATACTGTTTGATGTATCTTCCCTGTTTGATCCCGGCAGTAAATTCATAATTTATCTGAACTCCCTTGAAGGAATGAGTGCAACGGCATGCTTCAAAGTATTCGGTACGCACTTTTTATACTCGGGCTGGGTAGGTGCAAGAAATATTTTCTGGCGAAAAAAGCTTATTCCCAAGTACGGACGCTACAAATACTCTCTTTATTCGGATGTCATCCCAAAGTGTGTAATGGTAATACTTATCGGTTGGCTTCCCATATATGAAATCGCAGATGTTTCCACACGTGTATGGGCTGCAAACCTCCTGTTTGCCTGTTATAACGTATTCGGATTTGCCAATAATCTTGAAACCACAACACAGAACATCTCCCCCAATGTGAATGAAAGAATTCTTGTAAGAACTTATCCCGTAAAACTTTCGCACTTCCTGCAGACCATTATGACGTTAATTCTTCCCGCTATAGTGGGAACTCTTAAAAATAAATGGGCAGATATCAATTTCTACCGCTGGGTAATTCCCGGAACCTTCATTTTCTGTGCAGTTCTTACCATGATCTTTGCAGGCAGAATAAAAGAAAGAATACCTCAGCCGCCTCTCGAAAAAAAGGTCAACATCAAATTCTGGGACGGTATGTTCGGTGTTTTACATAACAAATACCGCTGGATAAATACAATGGTAGGACTTCTGGACTCACTCGGAAACGGAATGCTTGCATTCACAAGCATTCTTTACCTGTACACATTCCGACTTGCAGGTCTTCCCTATTCAATAATTCAGTTGGTAATATCCTTTGCGGGTACTCCGCCGGATCTTTTAACTCCCTATTTCTTAAAAAGGTTCTCTTATAAACAGATAATGATATTCTATCAGTTGACCCGTGCTGCAGGTAACGGTGCACTTGTTGCAGCTATATGGTTCTGCGGTGATAATCTTGTAATTTGCGGTACTGTCTGCTGTATTGTTATGTTCCTGATGGAAATGACAAAAACCGTTCCGACCTCTGCAGGTCACGATATGAATGTACGAATCAATGACTATCAGATGTATCTTTCAGGTGAAAGACTTGAAAGCTTTTCAGGTATTTTCGGATGGTTCACGGGACCTATCACATCGTTTGTAGGTCTTATAATTCCTCTTCTTCTTCTCTCATACGGCTTCAACAGCAACTGGGATATTCTCTTCCTTGATGAAGCGAGACTTAAAATCGTTGTAGTTCCGCTGCTTATTGACGTTGTAGGCTTCCTGCTTATGACCATTCCCTATATCTTCTGGGACTATGACACAAATAAACAGAACAAAGTTATACAGGTACTGAAACGCCGTGCCGAAGTCACCGAAAAAAGGGCAAGAGAACAAGGCGAGGATATTTCAGGCGGATATACGGGTTAAGGAGGAAAGTATCATGAGTAAAAATGATAAAGAAAAGAAAATGAATAACTTACCTCAGGAAGACATAATACTCGATATCCCCGAGGATGAGATATATACATATAAGATAGAAGGACTGGCAGCACCTCATATCAACAAACCCTATAAGCACTATACCCTCAAAAAGATAATTTTTATAGCTGTTATAATCATTGCTGTTTCACTGTCTATGTATTTTTCATTGATGATTCTTCAGAGCGACACCTTCACCTTTGCTGAAATTGATGACGGTAACTATCAATTTTCAAAATTCAGCAATCCGGGATACATAGAAGAATTACACATAAACTATGTTATGGACATAGTTTATCCCGATAAATATGACACAACTGCTGAAGAAAACTCTTCTGAAGAAGCAACAACGGAAGAGAATACTTCTGCAGAAGAAGATACCACTGCCAACATTGAGGAAAGCACCTCAGAAGAAGAGCTGACCGAGGAAGAAACTACTCTGTCTGAAGAAGAAAAGAATTATCTCAGTTCTAAAGAAGAATTTCTTGCATATCAGGCGGCACAGGTAAAAGCTGAAAATGAAAAAGCTGCTCTCTCCGCAGTGCCTAAACCCTACTTTGAAATAGTTGAAGATAAAGAAAAACCTGTCACTCATCTTAAAGACTATACCTTCAACTGTGACGGATATCTCAAGGTCGTATACATCGGTGAAAATGTCACTCAGATCGATGCAAAGGCTTTCTATTCATGCTGGTCATTAAAAGCCATTTTTGTAGATGAAAACAACCCGAATTACTGCGATGTAGACGGTGTTTTATACAATAAGGACAAGACAGAGGTAATCTGTTACCCCTGTGACCATGACCAGTATCTCAGAGAAAAGTATAACTATCCCAAGGAATTGTGGCAGGGTGTTCCTCTTGACGAAAACAATGAGCCTCTCGTTTCTGAGGAAATATACAATGAAATATTTGAAGAATACAAAACTCTTGTAATGACATACACTGTCCCCTCTACGGTTTCAAAAATAGGAGAGCTGTGCTTTAATTATGCAAATCTTGCAACGGTATATCTTCCCGAAAATCTGAAGGTTATTGATAATCTTGCTTTCTTTGAAATGCCTAACATGAAGGATTTTTATACATATAAAACAGAGATTGCCGTTGAAAACACTGATTATGTCTCCGTAAAGGATCTTGCTTATTACATTTCTCTTCCTGAAGGCCTTGAAAAAATAGGCACCGATGCATTCAGTTACAACAAGGCAATGACTTATGTATACATCCCCGAATCCGTTAAATATATAGGACATCATGCGTTCTGGGAAACCTGCTATCTTGAAAACGGTGAGATAAAGGGACTTGACAGAATAAACGTCGCTGCGGATAAGGATACATTCAAGGAAAATACAGAAACAGGCGACCAGTGGATCCCTGTTTATAACCCTAACACACTTAAAAGTATTACCGTAGAATACGGCAGTCAAAGAATATCAGACTGATAACAACAAACCCGACTCAGAAAAGCGAGTCGGGTTTGTTTTATACTGCAACACATAACAAAGTGTTATATATCTGCCGAAAACTGAAACCGTAAATTTATTATATTACTCTTATTACACTCCCAGCTTTGCCGCAATAATCATAACGGCAAGTGTACATAATGCCTGAATCACAGCAGTCACAGTCGTCATATTAAGACGGCTCTTTTTGTCAAGACTTTCTTTTATGTACTGAAGGTCTTTCTGAATCTCGGCAAACTCTGTGTGGTCTTTATTCAGCTGCCTGTCGTGACGTTCAACTATTGTTTTCAGTTCTCTCACAGCCTCACAAGGACAATTATCACTCATAAGAAATCCTCCTTAAAAGCCGGTTTTATCCGTAGGATTATTAAGTATCCCGAAGGCTATAAGAACACTTCCCACTGCATTTACAACAACATCAAATGTTGCACTGTCAATGCCTATCTTTTCAAATACTCCGAATGCGTTGAGTATTACCCCCAATGCACCGAATACGGACAGCCACACTGCCCATGACTTCAGTCTTTCTTTCATCAACATCCTTATTCCTCCAGTCCTACCGATTTCCTCAGAGCAGTTCTTGCATCAGCAGAGGTTATCTGTCCGTCTCCGTCAACATAACCTGCAATAACAGTAAATGCCTCAAAGCCTGCCGCTTTTAAGGTTTTTACATAATTGTCAGCGTTTTCCTTGTTTTTGAATGCACCTACCTGAACTCTGTAAATAATATCGTCTGTGTCAGCCACTTTTCCCGCCCCCTCATTTATATTATTGTCAGTTGAAATTATCTCAAGAAGATAAGCCTCAACCTTGTTTTTGAATTCATCCCAATGAGGAAGAATATATGCAGGACAGTATTTATTCGGGTACCATATATTATGGTTTGCAAGTCTGTCGATACTAAGGCCGTGTCTGTAAAGAAGAATTGCGGCAAGTTTTGCCCCTCTGTTCTCTGCTGCAGTATCAGCATTACTGCCTGAACCGTCCATAATTATTTCAATGGCAAGGCTCGTTCCGTTCCCGGGACCCGTTTTGCCGTCTGCTGCATGATAACCTATCTCATCTTCTTTCAGTATCTGCCAGCAATCCGTTTCATCTATGTAATAATGAACCGTCACTCCGCCCATATTACCGTTGAATGTGGCTCTTGCATACTGTTCAGCATCGTTTGTATCTGCCGCTTCATTGATATCATCTGTGTTATGAATGGTTATGTACTCAACCTTTCCCGTTCCGTTTGAAAGCTTTGTGTCCGGCTTCAATGCTGCGGGAAGGATCTTTTCTTTTATTTCAAGCCCGTACTCGGTACGTACTTTATCGGGTATTAAAAATGCCATATTTTCCCTCGTTTCTGTTAAAATTAAGATGGTTTATATAAATGTTTTTACTTAAAAGTGATACTTTTTCAGTTACCGCCTATTTAACAAGAACCCTGATATGCGTATCATCAAGTCTTGCCATAACTCTGAAACCGCTTTCAGCTGCCGTACCGATACCGTTTTTTGAAGGTTTACAATATGAGTTAACCTGACAAGTTCCGTCATCCGCTACAACTATCTGACCGTGGAAGCCTACAGGAGACCATTCTTTTCTGAACTCACGGCTTACATATTCCTGTTCACGGTCATAATCGGGATTGACAATAAACTGCGTTACTGTGTGTGCAGGAATGACTTCAGTTATCGTTTGTTCAACCCTTTCTCCCTTTTCATCTTCTACAAGTATTTTCTTTTCTTTAATACTTTCAGGTACTTCCGCTTGCCGGGTGAGATTTTCTCCGAATATATCCTTAAGATATTTTCCTTGCCATTCTTCACTCTGTGAATTTCCGATAAAACAGCCCGAGCCTGATACAACACCTAAGATATAATCATCTTCAGAAACAGCAAATCTTATTTTGTCACCGTCAAGAGTGACTATTCTGCCTCGTCTGTCCTCGTTATCGGGATTTCCGTCAAGCCATTCAAAGTACTCAGCAAAGTCAGCACCGCTTCCGACAAAAGCACTCGCTCCCATGCATTTACCTGATGAAGTCACTCTCATTGCATTTGCAGGTGTATGTTCTGTCCCGTATCCGATTATAAAAACGGAACTATCATCCGTTTGTTCATCGGTATCTGAACAGCCTGTCACTTCCCTGCTGTTTTTTCCTATTACAAATTGATTGTTATTGGCTGTGTTTTTATAGCCTGCTGCAAAAGTATTTTGTCCGTTCACTTTTGTCTTAAGACCTGTTGCAAAAGCATTTAATGCATCTTCGGTTGCTTCACATAATTCGCTTGCACATAAACAGACTTCATAAGAATCATTGGCAATATAACCTCCGTGACTTGCTATAACGGCACTTTGATTACCTTCTATTCTTAACTCGTCACCATAAATACTGTTTTCAAAACTTGGCGAAGTTGCAATAGAACAGGACAAATAGCCTGATACTGTTATTGGTCCCGGAAAACTTACTATACATAAGTGGTCATGCTTTTTATCTGCATAATCGTGAGTATGTTGTTTTTGAGCATATTCACCGTGAGTATGAGCTATATCACTCTTTACGGACAGTGCCTCATTCATCAGGGTCGAGTTAACATATCCCACATCATTGGCAAATTCCGATACATTTAACGGGACCGTGGGTATATCCGTTTTATCTGCATACTCACTGTGCTTATGTGACACATCACTTTTCCCCGAGAGAAGAGCAGTTATTTCTTCCCTTGTATTATATGTTTCATCATGAGAATGAGTAACATCACTCTTACTCAAAAGAAGCAAATCTGTCTCATCATCGGTATAATATCTTCCGTCGTGGTCGTGGTTCTTGTCACTTTTCATAAGAAGCAGTGCATCCGTCTCTCCTTCGGTATAATATCTGTCATCATGAGTATGACTGTCATCGGATACACTTCCGGGAAGGTCATTCACGGCATCAAGAATATCCTGCAAAGCTTCCGTGTTGTCGCTTATATTACTCACCTTTTACACCTCCGAATTGTAATGAATTTTGGCTGACGTTGCACCCCAGGGTGCTTCTGCAACCTCACCTTCAGCCCAGGGCACATAAATATCCGTCAATGCCGTACAACGGTTAAATGCATTATAGTAAATAGTTGCCGGTTTTCCCTTGAATGTTACAGTGCTCAGAGCCGTACAGTTATAAAAAACCTGTGAATCAACAAGTGTTACAGTTGAAGGAATTTCAATATTTCCGAGAGAAGTACAGTTATAAAATGCCGACCCTTCAATCGCAGTGAGTCCCTCGGGAAGAGTAACAGCCGTCATCATATCACAGTTTCTCAGAGCATAAAGACCAAGCTTTGCGGTTCCTGCAGGAACATTCAGAGAAGTCACTGTTCTTGACAAAACGGCGGCAAGCATTCCGTCATCACTGCCACTGCCTCCGCCGGTGGGGACATTTACGTTCACTGTAACCCCCGAAAGTGTTTTACCTGCATCAGGGGCAATGTTTACAGTTCCGTTATTCGTAATATCTACTGTTTTTGTCTGTTCAGGCTTTTCTTCAGGAACATCTACCGCCATAGTGACCTTTGTAAGTACATACCCCTCATCAGGTTCTACCGTAAACACACCGTTTTTCTCTGTATTGAAATCCTTCTCCTGTCCGGGTTTGCCTTCTCCCGCTGCAGTTTTTCCCTGAAGTGCCGATTTTATCTGACTTATAAGCCCCGTCTGGGTATCAACGGTATCATTTGCATCTGCAACATGAGAATTCATGGCATCAAGACCCATTTTGTTTTCCGTACCCGAAAGTGTACGCAGCCCCGATGCTATGGCTGTCATTTTTGACTGAACACTCATTACCACTCACCTCCGAGTATCACTTCATCAACATAGCTTTTTATCTCTGCCTTATCAGCTTCAGTCCAGTAATCGACACCCCTTACAGGTGTGATACCGTCCTCCCCGGGATCTCCCTTGTCCCCCTTCTCACCGGGAATACCCGGCTCTCCCTTCTCTCCGTCAAAATAATCAATTCCTTTTACGGGCGAATAACCGTCAGAGCCTCTGTCGCCCTTGGCTCCGTTTGCTCCGTTTTCCCCCTTGTCACCCTTATCGCCCTTCTCACCTTTTTCTCCGTCATAAACAATAAATATTTTCTCCCCTTCTTTATCGGTAATCGTAATTTCATGTCCCCCGGCGACATAATTAACCGAAACAACAGGAGAAAAACCATCAGTTCCCGCACTTATTTCTTCAGCGATATCCTTCAGGGCCTGTGCTATACCGGATGATGTTACAGGATTAAGACTTCCTGTTACGGGAGCATCATCAAAAATAAGCTTATCCTGCTTACTTTCTGCCATTTCAAGCAGTTCCGAAAGACTTCTGAGTCCTTCTTCACTCACCGCAGGACAGCTCATATCATCTACGGAAGAATAAACAGGAAATTCAACTACGGGAGATTTTATGACATAGTCATCATTTCCGTATGCACTCAGCTGAACGAGAAGCAATCCCTTTCCGTCAAGAACATTGTCGGGAATACGGTACCTGCATACATCATCAGTAAATTTCAGCGGATCTGTTATAAAAATTCTTCCCCTGGGAGTCACAAAAGAAAGTCTTGCTGTAACATTCACAAGAAGGTCACTTATATCAACAAGAATCACCCGCGATTTGTTTTCTCCCGTATGAAGTCTTTGAAAATCAGGTGTTATCTTCATTTTTCTCCTCCTTAAACACTTCTTTTATTCTTTCCGAAAGTTCCCGTGCGAGTTCCTCATAACAGCTGTCAAACAATCTGTTATCTCTTTGTGAATCAATAAAGCCTATATGAAACAGAAATGTCCTCTCACAACCCGTATGATTGATACTTGCAGGAATATTTTTACTTGTGGCTGTATGTACACCCAGCATTCTGAAATATTTTTCCGAGCTTATGCTTTCAAGCAATCTGAACGCTTCATACTGTATATCTGCAGATGCATTCTCCTGTACAAATACCTGTGCCCCGTGTTTTTCACTGTTCTTAATATTTGTCCCCCTGTGAAATGAAAGCACAACATCATACCCCGTAAACGTTTTTCTGAGATCCCCCGTAAAAACCTTACATGAAATATCGGGATCTCTTTCCAGCTCTATTGAAAGCATTCTCGTAAACTTCAGCATATCCTCATGCTCTGTTCTTTCACCCCACACACCTCCCGGAGAAAAAGAGGTGTGTGCCGCATTTATATAAATTTTTATCATCTTAAAGCCTTAAGATATCTTGCCCACAGAAGCAAACGGTTATAATAATCCTTTGTTTCAATGTTGTCCGTATCAACCCCAATGAGATTAAGAAGAGAGTAATCTCCATATTCTGCAAACAGACGGGCAAGCTCATAACTTTCCTCCTCATTCAGTTTGGAAATATCAATTCCCGATGCCGCAAGTCCCGAATAATCCCCGTATTTTGCAAAAAGATCTGCCTTTTCAAGAGCATCTTTTTCCTTTAAGCTGTCGGTATTTATACCCAGCTGTTCAAGAAAACTGTAATCTCCGACATCCGCAGCATCAAAGGCAAAGTCTTTAAGTGCCTGAGCTACAGCCTTTTCCTCCGCCTTTTCTGCTGCATTTTCCTGTTGCCGTCGTTCATACTTTTTGTCTGCAATGGTGGCATACTCTTTATATGCAGCATAAAGATCGCTTATTTTGTCACGGTGTTCATCATAAGCATTATCACGCAGCTGCTGTCCCTTTTCCGTAAGTTTGTTAAGATAATCACTGACAACTCCCGAAACTGCCGTAGCCGCATAAGAATTCCCGTATCCTCCTGTAAGTGCTGTGGCAAGACCGAAAATATCCTTTGCCGCAAGTTCACTCTCTTTCTCATACATATCACGGTACTGCTTATAAACAGGATCTGCTTTCATATCATAAGAGAATGAATCTGATTCTGCCATCAGCTTATTGAGATATTTCTGTGCTGTAACGGGATAATAAACCGCATCAGCAACATTATTTACCACATCCTTTGCAGCAGCAAGAAAACCGGAACTTGTCTCCCGACTGTCCTGTATACTGCCGTCTGAAGTGCTCTTATTCTTTGAAAGCTCACTTAAAGCCTCTTCAACGGCTTTTTTCTTATTTACTTTTTGCACCAATATCATCTCCCTTCATTTCTTTTCTCATAGCCCGTACCTGTACGGTAAGTTCACTCATTTCCTTTTTAAGCGACAAAAGAAGCCTGTAAATATCCTCAGTGTTTTTGTACATCCTATCGTCTGCCAATATTTTTCACCTCACTTGTTATTTCACTCCGTCTGACAATGGAATGAATCATACACTCCCCCTGTCCCTCAATTCTGATGATATAACTGTGACACGGGGGTGTATTTACTGGCACACTGAATGCACCGTTCCTTGCTGAAGATATAATGCCGAGACTTATCCACTCAGTTTCCCCCTCGGGCAAAATAAATATTTTTATATCCGATTCATCAACAAGCGAAGCTGTTATCAGAATACTTCTCAGAATCTGCCTTTCGGGAAGTGTGTTTTCTCCTATTTCCCCTGTTTCAACAAACCATGACACACTGTCCTCACTTACATAAACATGATCGGAATTTTCAAGAAAAGCCCCAAGTATATCAGGTGCATCATTTTTCTTCTTTTCGTCCCATAAAACAAATCTGTACAAATTGGCATAATCATCAACTCTTTCTGTCAGCTCCACAAAAAACAGACAACCGCCCATATTTATCATATATCGTATATCTGCACAGTTCTCCTTGCTCCAGTAAGATACAGCACTGTCAAAAACATAAATACTGCGTTTGCCGTTGCCGTCTGTCATTGCTGCATAGTATTTACCGTTGACGGCACCTGCAATAACGTCGCTGAATTTCCCGTCTCCCAGAGAACGCGATATTACCATCTGTGACGAACCGTCAAAAACACAGATACCCTCTCTCCCCTTATAAAAAAGACGGTCGGCTATACGGACGATACTTTTGCTGCTTCCCTTTTCCACACCCTGAAACGGGACGGTCTGGACAGAAAAGGTGGCAGGAGAATCTCCGCTTACTCTTATCAGGTAATCTTCTTTGAAAAACAGCACATCATTCCCCAGCACACAAGCACCTGTAAACTCTCCGCTGCAGCCGAGTGTGGCAGCAAAGCTGTCCATAGATGTACCCTCATAGCAATACCATTTCAAAGGATTCCCGGGAGCACAGGCATATATCTCATTGACAAAATTTCCGTCGATATCCTCTCCGTAACGACAGCCCCATATACGGTTATTGTGTTCAACTGCAAAATCCATCAAAGGAAAATATTTTCTGAACTTCAGTTCACCGTGTTCAGATGAAGCTTCATCAAGAATAATATCCACCGTTATTCTGTCATCTGAAGCATCAACTACACTGCCTTTTTCTGCTGAAAAAATATCATCGGCTATACTTATCTTTTCTCCGACATAGAACCCTTCACCGATACCCTCCGCTCTGATGTTTACATAAAGTCTGCCGTTTTTCTCCCATGTACCGCCTGAAGTATACTCCCAAAGATACATTTCTCCGTTTTCTTTTCTGATATAAGTGTCTCCTACCGAAGGAACTAAAGGCGGAAGATACTTGTTTTTTACGGTAACATCTTCATAAGCACTGTTGCAAAAAGAAACAGAAACATCAGAGAATACTATCTCCGAGTGCATATCGGTGTATTTATATTTTCCGTCATCCGAAAACTCAATATATACGCCTTCGGGAAGAACAAGCAAATTTCTTCCGAAACCGATAATACTCCGCTTTTCAACAGACCGGTCAAGTTCTATATCTCCCAGCCGCTTACCGTCTACATAGAGGTATTTTTCAGAACAAAAAAGAAACTTACCTGCGACAGATACAGCCTCAAGAATTCCTTTACCGTAATAAATATGCTCTCCGCCGTTATAATCCACAGCACCTGATTCAAGAGAAGTTCTGCCTGTCCATATTGCCCTTTTTCGTCTTGTTCTCATACACGGAAATTCATCAAAGGAAATGTTTACCATATCACGGAATTTACCTTCCGATATCCTGCCCGTTGCCTTTATCCCCGTAAAAACATCGGTTCTGCTTATTTTTTCCTTTACTTTGCGTAATTCAGGATACAACATAAATATCTCTCCTTAATGCGGGTCTATTACGGCACTTGAAATCCTGTGGGTGCGGTTATAGAAGTTGCCGAAGGCAATATACTGTGAATTGAAAAGTGCCGCAGAATTCTGATACCTTACCATATCTGAATTCACAATATCGAAATTCATAACAAGGTATCTGATATAAATATCATCGTATGGCTTACCAATCAGAAGCTCTGTTTCATCATCTTCACAATACCCTCCCGTAAATTTCTCTTCACTGTCCTCATATCTTGAAAACACCTCTGAAAACACCCTGTTATCAAGCTCTTCAAGCCATCCGGCTTTCTGCGAAAAAGAAAAAACATTAGGATATGCTTCGTCTGCCTTTTTTATTATCTCTCTGACCGTCATATTAACACCTGCCCGTCAGTTTACATTTGTCACAGATGCAATAAAATTCTCTGCCTGTTCTCCCGCTTTTACGGAATTTTCAATAACCTCTGCAAAGGGTGCGGGAAGCTCAACAGTTTCACCCTTTTTTACAAGTATACGTTTCCCGTTTACTGCAACAAAAAGAGAGTCGTCATTTTTTGAAAGTCTGGGAATAAATACTGTTCTCATGTTTTCCTTCGTTTTTTTCATTATTAATCTCCTTTTCTTTTCCTCTGCTCCGAAATATTTTCCGGAGCAGAGTTTTTTGTAAATCAAAAATATCAGTTTGTCTCAGAAGTCATCGAAAACTCGGAACCTGATTCAACACGGAGCATATACTCCTCAAGAAGTCTCTTTGCAACCTTTGTTGCCTTCCAGCCCACAGAGCTTCTCTGATTAAGAGGGTCATTGCCGTAGCCCTTCTGTTTTACGATGTGTTCAAGTCCGCCGCCTTCTATATCTGTGACACCGTAAGCGTTTTCACCAAGGAAAAGTGTACAGAATACTGCTGTGCCGTCCTTGCCGCCGCCTCTGCCGCAGACGGTATCACCTGCTTTGAGAGAAGATACGGCAGTCCCGAGAAGAAGATATGAAACACCGCCGCTGTTTTCGATACCTGTAACGGTATTCTCCGCTCCTGCACAATAAACTGCCACAGGCTTTGAGAAAGTTCCCGCAGTAAGCACTTCTTCAACAGCAACCTTAGCACTCTGGGAAGTGACCGCAGTCTTTACTGTAAGTCTTGAAATATCATCACTGATTTTTTCGGGACCGTAAATTTTTGCCTCGGTGCTTTCCACAAAACGGACACCGCCGAGAGTACCTATTTCACCCTTAAGAATGTTTTCGGGATTTACGTATTTACTGATACCTATCCACTGCTCACCTGCTTCCTGCATAAGGTCATAAGCAGCATAAGGATGAATGATGGCTACATAACTGCCGTCAATTTTAGGAGCATTCACAGCTTTGAGCTGAGCTGCTGCCTTGAAGATGTCCTTGACACGGAGCTTACAGTTTTTCGTAATATCCGCACGGCTGAGTATCTCTGTCTCCTTGCCGTCTGTAACCTCAGGAGCATACATTACATTTGTACCGCCCATAAGCTCGTTTCTTACAACAGTATCAAGTGTAAGTCCTGCCTGTGAAGCCAGTTCCTTTGTGGCTTCAACAATAGTGTTATCAATAGCGGTAAGCTCCAGAAGATCTGTCTGCTCAATGTAATCACCGTACTGATCCACGGTACATGAAACTGCAGATACACTGAGCTTGTTGCCTGCAGGAGTCACTCCTTCCGTAATAGGCTTTAATGCCTTGGGAAGCTTTGAAAACTTTCTGAATTCAATGGTCTTGCCGCCTCCCTTGGGAATGGGTCTTTTCTGTGCAAACTGTTCATGGATAAGATTTGCACCTGCAAGTGTAATGAGTGTCTTGTCATAGAAGGTTTTCATTTCGGCAGAAAGGGCATCAGGATTTGCAACTGCACCGTTTTCCACTGTGCCCTGTGTTGAATTCAACACATCTCCTGCTGAAAAATGTGTAAGTGTTATCTCGTTGAATTTCATAAATTGTCTCCTTTTAATCAGAATGTTATTTTTGCACCTTTACTTACCTGAGAGAGTATTTTCATTATCTCTTTCTCAGTAAGGCTGTTCACATCGGTTTTCTGAACCGATGAGGCTGTGTCTCTCAGGGGATTTTCAGAAACACGCACGGAATTTTTAATGGCATCTGCAGTTTTCTTTCCTGCAGACATGGCGGCATATTTCAATGCCTGTCCCATTATTTTTTCAAGATTTACTGTTTCAAATGCACGGCGAAGGGATACGCCGGAATTGAGAAGTCTGCGGAAATCCTCTGATTCGCCCAGCTCCTTCTCGAGAGAAAATGAAGGGTATATCTCCCTGAGCTTTTCCTGCTCTCTGTCAAAATACTCAGCTACTTCTCTTGCCGCCTTTTTTTCAAGCATCACTCTTGCTGCTCTGAGAAGCGGTGACGGTTCTTTTTTTGTTTTTTCGGCTGTGGCAGCTTTGTCTTCTTCATTTCCGTAAGCAGAGCCGAGAAAAGCCTCAACAAGCTTCCCGTGATCCGAGGCATCAATATCGGGGAATTTCCCGCCTATCATTTCAAGTAAAGGCTCACAGGCCTTTGCTGTTTTTTCATAGCCCTTGAATTTTGCAAAGCGCTTGTCTATAATCCCCTGAGTTCGTTTTGAAAAAGCCCCCGCATACTTTCCTTTGATGAGCTCTTCAAATTCTGCTTCATAAGAATCTGTCCCCTCATCGGCACCATTTTCCGATTCCTGCTCCGAATTCGCTGTTTCTGTGGTGTTCTGTGATGATACCTCTGCAGAATTATCTGCAAAAAGCTGCAATTCATCTGTTTTCATTTTCTCTGTCTCCTTTTAATTTTTCATCGTCTTTCCGAAGTGTCATATCATTCAGTCCCTAAAGGGATTAAAAGCTTGTGAGTGTGCACATTGACAGGATAAAGCTTTTCTATAGCCGAAAATCCTGCAAAACATGCACCAAAAAGTGTCCTCAGTTCTTCTGAGCAAGAGATAAACGACAGTTCCTTCACGCTCAGATAGAATTCTCCGTCCTCCACATTGCAGATAACACGACCCGTTCCCTCAGATTCGGAAACTCTCTCAACTGCAAGTTTCAGCAAAAGACACAGGGCAGATACTCCTGCACAAACGATGTCCTTGCCCTTCTCGGCATAACCTGCATGTCCCGAGACACTTAAAACGAGTTCATCTTTATTCTCGTAAAAGTCTATCTTTACCGTATTCTCCGCCTCCTTCATACTGCATTCGGTTCTTACTGATAACGGATTTTATTTTCTCTTTGTTTTCAATATCCATAAGCTCCATACAAGCAAGTGACTGTACAGCCTTTTCAGGGTCAAAAAATCCCATACTGTAAAAATTCAGAGCATCGCTGTTCTGCATTGAGCGTGAAAAAGCATTCTGCTTATGTGCCTTGACCTTTACATCAAAAACAGGGGCACGAAGCTCGGGGAAAAGCCCGAAATCATTGTCAGACAGCACCCCCTTAAGTACACTGTTGTCGTAAAGTGAATACTGCCATTCTCCGTCAGAACCCAATATTCTTACGCTTCTGGGGATTGTGTAAAACTGTCTGATAAGCTCAATGGCAATGGTGCATATCTGAGAAAATGCATTATATGTGGCATTTATCATATCACGGGATATCTTGTTTCCCGCTTCCTGCAAAGCATTTATGGCGACACCCGATGTAACACCGCCAACAGTACTGCCCTGAGTAAAATCACGGTTCCCGCTGGTCTCCTTAAGCTCTGCAATTTTATTATTAAGCACCGTTATATACACGGATGACAGCGGAGTAAAACCTATTTCTCTTATGGATTCCTCTCCTATGGACGATCCGTTTACATGAACGAAATCCCTGTTGAAATCGGCAAATTCCTCTTCGTTTACAGCACCGTCTATCCTCGTAAAGTATCTCTTTCTTGCCCCGAGCCTTGCATTTCTTATTATCTCGTTTCCGAGAATATCGATTTCCTCCTGAGCATCCTTCATAATATCAATGAACCCAAAGCCCACGGGGGTTCCTTCTTCCTTGAAAAGTGCATCAAAAACAAATGGGTACATTCCGTGTTCATACCAGCCTCTGTCCTGATAAGCAGGGTCATTTTCCGAAGCATACAAAAGTGTGGTGTTGACAAATTTACAGTAGTGAAGAAGTGTTCTGTTCCCTTTTTTCTTTTTGTAATACCAATCTACAACACATGACTTTCCCGAAGTATCCACATTGTTATCATAGTTATATGAGAATATCTCACCGGAATCATTTCCGAGCGTTCCTTCAAGAAAGGGATATTCTTCTGTAAGAATGTCATTATCTGCAAGGTCAACATGGAAAATATTTCTGCTTTTCTGTATATCCCTGATGCCGGGTTCCCAGAAAATATTCAGAATATCAGTATTGTTAATACTGATTTCACCAACTCCCCCGTCTGCAGAGGAATCCCATAAAACGCTGTACACTGCAGTTCCCGTTTTGAGCTTACTGTAAGACGCATCAGAGTAAACCGTCATCCAGTTATTTCTTTCAAGTATCACGGGAAGAACACCTGACAGCCTGTCCGCTTCCCTTCGGTCGTTCTCCTCTCTCGGAAGCACTGAGCACTCGGGAATTGAATCCATAAGGTCTGCATGCTTGTTCATAATAGAATTAAAAAGCCAGCCTGACTGTTTTCTGTTTTTATTCTCACCGCGTCTGAGCTGCTGCCAGTGACGCATTCTGAACCAATTTTCATTCTCAATGACTCTTTCATCAAGATTGGTTTTCGCAGCCTTATATTTCTTAAGAGTTTTTACAGCCTCTCTTATCTCTTCTTCCCCGATAACTGCCCTACGCATTCCGGAAAAGTCTTCTCGTTTCTTTTCAGTCTTATTACGGTTATTTTTCTCCATCGATTTTCTCCTTTCGGTATATTGTCCCATGACTTACGGGGCTGAGGAAATATTATCAGAATGTCCGTTTTCTTTTCGCCCCTGTTTTGCCGCTTTTTGAAATTTTTTTAACGGTAAGAATACGGTGCATAAAGTTCAAGCGGATCATCTCCCGTAATTTCCTTACTTTTTACACTCAGAGGCTTTATGGGTCTTGACATACAGAAATATCTGAACGAATCAGCAAAATGATCCTCATTGTCTGTATTAAGGTCTTCGGGATTTGTGTCTGAAAACTGAAGAAGCGGAAGAGTCCTTACAGCATGAGTACAAGTATTAAAAAAGTACACCATCGGTTTTCCTTCTTCATTGAAGCTCAGTCTGTAATGACACTGCATCCATCCGGGAATACGCTTATTGTCTCCCTTTGCAAAATATACAAGATGTCTGTCCGCAGACTCGATTATTGCCTCTCCTCTTGATGCGTCCCATATAGACGGGTCAGCAACTCCGTCTATGAACTTTCCCTTAAGCCATCGGTGTTCGTTTTCTATGCGGTGTATTTCAGAAAAAATCCTGTCAGGAGGCCATTTAAGCCCGTCATTGGGGATATCTGTACATCCGTAAAGCTGCAATATCAGATATGCCCTTCCTTCATAATCTATCGCCCACCAGTCACAGGAAAAAGGCTTTCTGAAGCCGAAGTCAAAACTTCTTACTATCCTCCAGTCAGAAGGCACCTCAAACGGTGCTATGACATGAGTAAATTTTCTGTCATTGTAATGCTCCGGGATATCCCTGAATTCTTCAAAAAACTGCCCGTCAAATATGTTCCAATCCCCCATAAGCCATGCTTTTTTCAGTTTCGGAGGAAGTGCCTCCAGCTGTCTTATATATTCGGGGTCTGCTTCCATAAGTGCCTTATTATCCGTGACAAGACTTTGATAAAACACATAATCCTCAGGATTTTCCCCTTCTTTATATGCCTTATCAATAAAAAGCCTCTTTACAAAACCATGCCCGACTCCCCCGGGGTTACAGGTAAGATAAACTCGCTTCGGAAATGAATTGACACCTCTTACACATGCCTTGAATCGGTCATATTCTTCTTCCGTAAGCTGTGTCGCCTCGTCAAGAAACAAAACATCCACTTCCGTACCCTGATATTTGTCAATATCAGATTGAGTGGCACAATGCCTGAACATAATAAGAGAACCGTTAGGAAACAAAAATTCCTTCGTGCTGTCTTTATACTGAGCGAATGATGACAGAAGAACTCTCAGAGGATTGATGTGATTTGCCCGAAGTTCCGGATATGTCCTTCTTACTATCATTATCTTTATTCCGGGATACCTGAAAGCTAAAAGAACTGCTTTTACTCTCACAGCCCAGCTTTTCCCTCCGCCTCGGGCACCTCCGAAAGCTATATATCTGTGCGAATCCTCTAAAAACAGCTTCTGCCTGTCATTGGGCTCTCCCAGTACCAATTCCTTCACGCTATTACCTCCTTATTGCAGTACTACTGTGTATACTCCTCCGGCAAAGAAAACAATACTCTTATCTCGTCTCCCGATGAGTCCTTGCTGCTTCCGAGAGCAGAACTTACGGCAACCGCCTCCTTTACCGCAGAACACGCCTCCTTCAGCAGTTTAGGGTCACATTTTTCTTTTGCTGTACCTACTCCGAAATATTCCCTGCACATTTTATATGCCGCCTTACATAGAAGCTGTGCACAGGCATCAAGATATTCCTCGCTGCCTTTTGAACGGGAAGAATTCTGATTTTTCGCCATTTTATTTTTCATCCCTCCTTTCTTTTCCCTCGGATATTAACAAAAAAACAAAAAATATTTCGCCCCTGTTTTCACCGTTTTTGAAAAAATACAAAAAAAAGACCGATAAACCTCAGTTTACCGACCTGTGATAATAAATATCGCTTATAATCTTCTATTTATATTAAGTTAATTTGTTTGTTGTATAATGGCCTTTTATATGTTAAAATAGAATAAAAACATTGAATCTGATTGGTCAAATAGTCAATTTTTAATATACCAAAGCGTTTTGTTTGACTTTTGGTCATAAATCATTTATAATTCATTCACAATGTGTGAAATAACGGAGGTTTCTATGACTAAGTTGAAACTTGCATTGCTGGCGGACATTCACCATTATTCCGAGAAATTGGGGAACTCGGGAAGAGCTTATGAACTCAGAGAAGGCAGCGACCAGAAATGCCTTAAGGAAACAGGTGCAATAATTGACACTGTTTTTGAAAAATTAATTGACAGCGACACCGATGCAATACTTATTGCAGGTGATATTACCAATGACGGAGAAAAAGTCAGTCATACAGAGGTTTTTGAAAAATTTTCCCGTCTCAGCGAAAAGAAAAAGCTGTATCTTATTACATCCACTCATGACTGGTGCTCGGACAGAAATCCCAGAAGGTTCAAGGATAATGAAGTTTTCAATGACGTTGAAACACTTACTGCCCCCGAGCTTACCGAACTTTACAAAATTTTCGGGGAAAAAGACCGTATTTCAGAGTATAATACTCCCATAGGTCTTGTTTCCGCTTGCTTTCAGGTCTCTGAAAACCTCAGGCTTCTTGCAGTACATGATGACTGCGATGCAAAAGGCGGAAAATCAGGCTACAGTGAAGAACATCTCAGCTGGATGGTAAAAATGCTTAAAGATGCCGAAAAAGACGGATGTAAGGTAATTGCAATGGAGCATCACCTTCTCCTGCATCCTTTCTGCAGACTTGTAAATTCGGGACAGTCCATAGGTGACAATTTTGAAACAGCATCTGTACTTGCCGACAACGGACTGAGACTTATGATAACAGGTCATTCCCACATGCAAAGAACAACTCAGTTCACATCAGAAAAGGGAAATACCATAACACAGATAAATCTCGGTTCCCTCACAGGTTACCCTTCTCCCGTCACATACCTTACCTTTGACGGAGAAAATGTGGAAGCAGATGTGCAGTTTCTGAAAGAATTTACATATAACGACAAGACATATTCTTCGGAATATCTGAAAAAGCATACGACAGGCGTGCTTCTCAATCTTCTTGAAGCAGGAAAAACCGACAAAAGGGACTTTTATGAAAGACTTCGTGCCAACGGAATAAAAATTCCTTCCTATGACCTTTTATATCCTTTAATCCGTTTTATCTGCAAAAGACTTCTTAATATGACCTGCGGCGGTGCAGGCAGACTTATAAACATATTTACCTTCGGGAAGGGAGTCGACAGAAAGGCACTCAGGGAAATCAGGAAAATGCCCCTTCTCGACCTTGTCACAAAGGTTTTCCTCAGCATTTTCGACGGTTCATTTGCGGTAAAGGATGCAAAAGAAGCGGAAAGAAAAGTGGTCTGCAGTGTGGGAAGTCTCCCCTCCCGTATAATAAAAAAATTACCTCTTAAAAAAGATAAAAAAGAAAAAATACTTCGCACCACAGACGAAATAGCTTCTCTTACAACTGAACTTATGTATCCGTCCTTGCCTGATAATTTACATACGGTAATTGCCTTATGAGAAACGAAGCACTCACAATAGTAAAAGCCGCAATAAAAGCGGCTGACCCATATTTCAATACAAAAAAAATTCTCTCTGAACTTGCTATCAAAGAAAATGTCAGCGTGATATCATTAGGAAAAGCTGCCGTACCTATGGCACGTGCTGCTGAAGATTTTTTCGGAAAACGCATATCGGCAGGACTTCTCGTAACAAAATATCATCATACAGAGGGATTTTGTTCACCGTATTTTGAAATAATAGAAAGTGCTCACCCCATAAGTGATGAAAACAGCATAAATGCGGCAGAAAAAGGACTTGAAATTGCTTCCGCTCTTACAGAAAATGATGTTCTCATCGTACTTTTGTCGGGAGGCGGCTCCGCTCTTTTTGAAAAAAGCAGGATATCTCCCGAAATGCAAAGAGAAATTACGGGAAAGCTTCTTTCAAGAGGTGCCGATATCACGGAAATTAATGCAATCAGAAAGAAACTGTCTCTTGTAAAGGGCGGACTTCTTGCAAATGCGGCATACCCCGCAAAAGTTATAACGGTTGCCCTTTCCGATGTTTTATCAAATTCTCCTTCGGTAATCGCATCAGGCCCCACTGTTTTACCTGAAAACAGCGACAAGTTCATTCTTGATACTGCAAAAAAATATCTTTATGACTTCCCCACTGAAATAATAAACATACTCACACAAAAACAGGATATAAGAATAAATGACGGCGGTTACTTTTTTGCAGGAGACATAAACCTGCTGTGTGACAAGGCACTGGAAAAGGCTGCTGAACTGGGATTTACCGTTCATTCAATGGAAAGAAATATTACGGGAGAAGCCCGTAAGGAAGCACAGAGGATAATAAACAGTATTCCGTCAGCCAAGGGAAAGCACTGTTATGTTTTCGGCGGCGAATGTGTCGTAACTGTCAAAGGCTTCGGCAAAGGCGGAAGAAATCAGGAAATGGCCCTTCAGGCTGCAATAAGCCTTCACGGAAAAAAGGGAATAACCTGTATATGTGCAGGCTCAGACGGTACAGACGGTCCTACGAATGATGCAGGCGGCATCGTTGACGGCACAAGCTATGAAAAAATGCTGAACTGCGGCATTTCACCCGAAAAAGAACTTGCAGAGAATAACTCTAATTTTGCACTGCACTCTTCAGGCGACATAGTCACAACAGGTCCCACAGGCACAAATGTAAATGATATCACCGTCATACTTACGGATAATTATGAAAGCTGAAAGAATAGAACTTGTTTCATATACAAAAGGCGAAGAAATACTCAATGTCATCACCCATGCGACAGGACTTCTGCTTCCTGTCTTTATTCTCGTAAAGTGCGTACCTTTGTGCAAAGAACATCCTTTTGCACTTGTCTGTGCCTGCCTTTATGCATTGGGAACAGCAATGACCTTCTTAGCATCGGTAATATACCACTCGCTTAAAAAAGAAAAATATAAAAGGCTTTTCAGGGTTATTGACCACTCGGCAATATTTTTCGCAGTGGCAGGTACGGTAACAGGCTGTGTTCCGAGTGTTTTTCAACACAGTTCAGCCCTGGCGGCTGTGCTTATGCTTATTTTTTCATGGGGAAGCGTCATAACAGGACTTATTCTGACAATATTTTATTTTGAACGCTTCAAAGCAATCAGAATGGGGCTTTACATTTTTTCGTCAGCATTCTGTTCGCTTCTCGGTGCAGGTTCGTATTTCCATTTACCCATTGGTGCTTTCCTTTCTCTTATAACAGGAAGCACTGCACTTCTCATAGGTTGCGTATTTCTGAGAATAGGGGCAAAAAAACGCTATATACACAGCGTTTTTCATGTTTTTATAGTATTCGGTCTGGCAGTATACTGCTATGGAATATATAATTATACTTATTTGCTGTTGTAAATAAAGTCAGGAGGTAAAACATGAAAAAAAGAACAGTATGTCTCACAGGTGCCACCGGACACGTAGGCTTCGCAATTCTTAAAGAATTGCAGAATTACCATGACAGAGAGGTTCGCATCCTTCTCAGAAAAGACCCGGGATATTTTGACGGACTGACCTGCACAAAAGTAAAAGGAGATATTACCGACTTTGACTCTCTTCTTGAAGCCTTTAAGGGGTGTGATACCGTTTACCATGTTGCAGGCTGTGTTGAAATAAAACCGGGAAATGAAGACTTTGTTTACAAGGTAAATGTTACGGGTACCGAAAATGTTATCAAAGCCTGTAAAGAAACAGGTGTAAAAAGACTGGTATACATGTCAAGTGTCGATACATACATTCCGCTTCCCGACAATCAGATAATGCGTGAAGTATATGAATACGACCCCGATAAACTTGAAGGCACTTATGCAAAAACAAAGGCTGAAGCAACTGCAAAGGTTCTCGCTGCCAACGAAGAAGGTATTCTTGAAACAGTGGTATGCCAACCCAGTGCATGCATGGGTCCTTATGATTTCAAAATTTCAAGCATCGGCAGTATGATAAGAATGTTCTCTTCGGGAAATTTCCCCATAACCATGACCTTCGGTGCATACAATTTCGTTGATGTCCGCGACGTTGCAATAGGAACGATTCTTGCAGGTGACAAGGGAGAAGCAGGTGATGTTTACCTTCTCTGCAACAAAAGCTGCACCGTTGATGAGTTTATAAGACTTCTTGCTGAAGTTTGCGGCAACAAACCTCCGAAAATGAAACTCGGTAAAGGTATTATTGATATAGCAGCCCCTGTTATGGAAGTATTCTACAAGGTTTCGGGACAATCTCCCATATTCACCCGATATGCCGTAAGAAAACTCTGCTCCAACTGTAATTTCTCTTATGAAAAAGCACATAAAGAACTGGGCTACACCCCAAGAAGTCTCAGAGAAAGCCTTGAAGACACATTAAAATGGATAGCAGAAAATGAAGGAAAAAAGTGAAAAGAAAAGTCCTGTCCACACGAGACAGGATTTTTCTTTTCACAGAATAAACATACCAATAATACCGAGTATCAGTATATGAACAGGATAAAATGCGTAGAAGAAATATCTGTTCATCTTGAAGCCTTTTTCACCGTTATAAAGCATAAGGGGTATTACAGCCAAAATGGAATATATCTGAGAACTGACAATTCCGGGAATGGGGATACTGAACGGTATCATATCAAGACCTATCATATCGGGAGATATCAGGACTATTGCAAAGCAACTTGCGGCACAGCACAGTAAAAAGCCACCTGCTCTTATAAAACCTGCGCTTCCCCCGAAAACATAAAAGAGAGTTATGATAACAACACCCATAAAACCATAATCGGATGCAATGACAAGAGGAACAACCGCAACGAGAGCAGTTGTAAAAATACCGAGAAAACCGAGCTTGTGCTCCTTAAGTTTTCTGAGTATCACAACTGATATAAGACCTGCAAGGAGTGTAAAATACACATTCTGTTTTTCAAAGCTGAAAAATGAACCTGAAAATGCCATATCATAAGGTATTTCAGATATCAGTGCAAAGATAAAAAGTCTAAGAGCATATTTTTTTATATCCTTGGAATATCTTACACCCTCCCCTATAAGATAAGCAAATATGGGAAAAGCCATACGCCCTATAAGTCTCAATACCGTCATATCGGGACCGAAAAAAACAACACTTATATGGTCCGTAAGCATTGCAGCCATGGCTATCATTTTTAAGACAGAACCCGACAGCCCCCGGAAGGAGGCTGTTTTTACTTCTGAAGAATAACCGCTGATATCACTCATTTACAGTTTCCGCCTTTTCGTTTGCAAGAACAAGCCTCTTCTGCCTTGCTTCTTCCACCTTTTTCGTTATATCTTCCATATACTCACCGTGAAGCTTGAACTTTGTGGTAAATACTAAAATGGAAAGAACAAAGAATATGGGGGGAATCACATACATAACAGAAGAAATGGCACGCTTGACGCTCTTTGTATAAACGATATTTCCCATACTGTCGGGGGTAAGAGAATTATATCCCGATATTCCGAGGGCAGTAAAGAGAATGACCGTCTGTGCAGTATATGCCATCTTCTGAAGAAAACCTTTCATGGAGAAGGTTACAGATTCTCTTCTGACACCCATCTTCACTTCACCGTAGTCAACAACATCTGCAAGGAAGACTGTCTGAGAAATAAACATAGATGCAGTACCTATCTGCGTCACGGTATAGAAAATATTGAGAAGCATTGTATTTACAAGGAACTGACCTGAAACAAACATTCCGATATATCCGAAAAGGGCGGTAAAAAGAGAAAACTGATATGTTCTTCTTCTGGAAGTAAACTTCATCATAACAGGAATTACCGCAAGACCGAGAATTGAACCTACCGTTCCGAAAAGGCTGAAGGTAGACTGTGCCTTTGTGTTTTCCATAACAGCCGCAAAGAAATAGTCAAGCACGCCTGTAGTCGTGTAAAAGCCGGCATTTGAAAGCATGGCAAAAAGCATAAATACTCTCAACTGGTCATTCTCTTTGATAACAGAGAATATTTTTTTGAAAGAAAACTTTTCGGCAGGTGCAACAGCAACATTTTCCCGCACTCTGCTCATTGAAACCACAGAGAAAAGTACAAGACACACACTGCACACAACTGCAGTTACGGTGTATCCCGACTGTGTCCAGACAGTAGTCGTCTCACCTTCAGAATTGATAACAGCTCTTCCCAATGCATCAAGAATTATGGGGGAGCCTATCTGCACAATACCCTGACCAAGTCCCGAAAAAGCACGGGCAATCGTCGCAATAATACTTCTCTCATTGGGGTCAGTGGTAAAAGAAGGAACCATTGACCAATAAGGAATATCGGCAGTTGTATTGGTCATTCCCCAAAGAATATACATAACAGCAATATAAGCATAAAGCCACAATGAAGGGGTCTCGGTATTAAAGCCGGGATTAAAGAACAGCAAAAACAGAACTACAGCATTAAGCGTTGAACCGATAACCACCCACGGACGGTATCTGCCGAACTTTGTGTTGGTATTATCAACAATAGATCCCATCATAGGGTCATTTACACCGTCCCAAATTCTTGCCGCAGCAGTAAGCCCCAACAGAAAATTGGTATTGAGATGAAGCACATCGGTAAGATATTTTGACAATCTGCCGTTAAACATACCGTAACTTAGATCGAGTCCCACTGCACCGGTGCCGTACCATACTTTATCGGTAAATTCCTTAAGTTTACCCATAACATCCGATCCTTTCAGAATAATCTTTGAAATAATTATATATTAATATTCCGGTCGGGTCAATATACTTTAAAAACTTACTTAAAAGATGCAAAACAAACGAATTATCACTTTCTTTTTAATAATACTGTTATCCAATAAACTATCTCCCGTTTATATTTGTTTCTAAAATGTTAACATGTTATAACTTTTATTGAATATTCTGAAAAAGCATATTATAATATATCCATCAATATTAAAGGAGAAGAAAATTATGGCTAAAATCGTTGCTTTTCCCGTTTCACTTGTCCTTGCTTTCTTTTCAATCTTCGGTATCTATTTCCCCTGTACCGATGTTGAAATTGATTCAGATGAGTGGAATACCAATTATTCTTACGTATTTGTTCACGGTCTTATGGGCTGGGGCGAAAGAGATCCACAGTATAAGATAATGCCCTATTGGGGTATGTTCGGCGGTGAGCTTCTTACAAAGCTCGATAAAGAAGGCTTCAACTGCTACGGTGCTTCCGTTGCACCCTCCTCCAGTGCTTGGGACAGAGCATGTGAACTGTATGCACAGCTGACAGGCACAAAAGTAGACTACGGCAAAGCTCACTCTGAAGCTCATTCACATGAGAGATTCGGTGAAGACTTTACAGGTAAAGCACTTATCCCCGCTTTTGACAGTAAAAATAAGATAAACCTTCTCGGACACTCCTTCGGCGGTGCCACCATAAGAATGTTTGCAACTCTTATGGCTAAAGGAAATGAAGCAGAAATAAACGCTACTCCCGAAGATGAAATCTCTCCCTTCTTTACAGGCGGTAAGGCTGATTGGATATATTCTCTTACTTCTCTTGCTGCTCCCCACAACGGGACAACCGCTTATTCCGCTCCTCCCACAGAAGGCGACAGTGCCGCTTATGATATGTATATAGACAATGCAATGGCTCTCAACAAAGAAATGGTCACTGATGCAAATACATATTATTTCTCAATTCCCTGCTCTGCTACAAAGAAGACTTCTGACGGTACTTATAAGTCTGACAACAAATATATGGAAATTCTGTTCAGAAGCAGTGCCGATGAAATGGGAAAATATACGGGAACAACCGCAGGCGGTTATGTTTTCGGTGAAGAATGGCTTGAAAATGACGGTCTTGTAAATACAATTTCCGCAATGGCTCCCACCTCCGCTCCTTCAACAAATTATGAAGAAGGAAATGTCCTTCCCGGTATATGGAATATTATGCCCACATATTGCGGAGACCACATGTCCCTTCAGGGCGGCTTCTTCAAAACAAATACTGATGTCAGAGAGCTTTATCTTACGCACCTTAACATGATAAACTGTCTGTAATCTCTTAAAAAATACGAAAAGAGCTGTAAAAAACTAACCCATAAAATGTGGGCATAAAACTATCTTGCAAAAAGTAGTTTTATGCCCATTTTTTTTGTAAATTTGCATCATTATAGTTTTGTGATGAATTTTTATAATTTTTAAGGGACGCTCACAGACAGTTATAATTTTTTTACAACCCCTTTTTCTCGTTGGTTGAAATTTTTCATGCTTTGTGTTAATATAATTATATTAAACTGATAAAGGGAGAGAGATTTATGTCTTTTGAAAAAATAAATATTGAAGAACTGGAATTTTCACCCGTAAAAGCAATAGGAGAAAACTGGGGTATCCTTACAGGCACTGACAGTGAAGGCTCAAATTCCATGACCGTCAGCTGGGGCAGCGTTGGTGTTCTCTGGAGTAAACCCTGTGTATTCGCCTTTGTAAGACCCGGCAGATATACTTATAAATTCATGGAAAACGGTGAATATTTTTCTCTTGCAACAATGCCCGAAGGTTATCATGAAAAAATGGCTGTTTTTGGTTCAAAAAGCGGACGGGATTGCGATAAATATAAAGAATCAGGCTTCACTCTTTCCGATGAAAACGGGGTAAAATATCCCGAAGAAGCCGAGCTTGTTTTCATCTGCAAAAAGATAGCTGCAGGGGACATCTCCCCCGAATGGTTTATTGATGATACCATTGATGCAAAAAATTATCCTAAGAAGGACTACCACAGAATGTATGTGGGAGAAATTATCACAGTTCTGAAAAAAAATTAAAAAAGTGCTTGACAAGGGACATTAGCTGTAGTATAATGTCCCTTGTTCGAGAGAGTTATCTTTCAACAGTCGGTGTCTATAACATTGAGGTCCCACCCGTTCCCATCCCGAACACGGTAGTTAAGCTCAATCGTGCCGAAAATACTTGGCGGGCAGCCGCCCGGGAAAATAGGTCGTCGCCGACACATGGAGCAATCTGCACATAAGCAGGTTGCTTTTTCTTTTTAAATATTTATCCTCCCTGCATTATTTTCTGCAGGGAGGATATTTTAATATAAATTATTTTTACCGGCTGACTGACGATTCTTTCTTTTGCTTCTCTCCGGCAAGAGCATTTTCACGTCTTTCCTTAAGAAGTCTTTCAACTTCCATTTTATGTTCCTTGTTGTCTTTTATAAAGCTTATAAAAATGAGATATAAAACTGCACCGACAACGGGTCCCAGCATAAACATGGGCCACTGCCATTTAAGGAATTTATCTCCCTGAGGAAGTCCTTCGGTTTTGAGATTTGAATCATATCCCAACACTTTCAGTATAATTCCTTCAATCATTGTCGCAGCACCGCTGGTCATCTTGGTGGTAAAATTCTGCATTGAGAAGGATATTCCCTCAGTGCGAAGGCCTGTTTTAAGCTCTACTTCGTCTATGGAGTCACTTGTAAGTGAGCGGTGTGCAATATCCATCATCTGTCCGGGAAGATTTACAACTGCCATAAGTGCCGTCATAATAAAGAATTTTGGTATGGTATTATATCCCACGAAATATGCAATTATACGAAGAACTGCAGCAAATATCTGAGAAGACAGAAGAATTCTTTTCATACCGCCTATCTTCTGTGCAACCTTAGTCGCGAAGAACATTACGGGAGTTCCGAGAACACCGCTGCAAAAACCGTATAGAACCTCTGCACTCTGTCCGTTCATAGAACCGAGACTTACGCAGTTTTCAAAGAAATATGCATTCTGAACTTTTGGTGAAAGTCCCTGTGAAAATCTTGCAAGACTTATAAGTATCAATGTAGGATTGTGTCTCAGAACAAGAAGGGACTGTATAAGAGATTCTCCCTTAGGAGCAGGAATTGAAACCCGTTCTTTAATTCTGTAAGCACTCATGGAAATAAGCTCACCGCCGAGACAGAAAATCACGGCACAAATAAGGAAAACTCTTTCATCTGAAATTCCCGCAGAATTCATCATTGTTCTTATCTGCTGAAAAACTCCGACTACGACACTGCCGGCACCCGCACCGATGGACACCCACTGTGCAACACGGGAGCGTTCATCCGAATGAGGCGATGACAAGGGAATCATTCCCCATAAACTGACATCCTGGAATGAATAGAAAAAATCAAAAACAAAGTACGTCAGTAATAGATATACAATCCGTGCATTTTCCGTCATATCAAAATTAAAGAACATCGCAAGTGATATAAGTCCTATTATCGGTGGAAATGCCACAAGATACGGCCGCAGCTTCATATAGGGCTTGTATTTTCTTCTGTCAACAATGGCACCTATAACAGGGTCATTTATGGCATCCCAGATATGACTTGCTGAAAATATCGCACCTACCTTTACCGTATCCATGTGTAAAAGGTTTATACAGAAATATCTAAGCCAGTTGGAAACATAACTGTATGTAAGATTCTGCCCCGCAAGACCTGATGCATAAGAAAAGATCTCAATATTCGGGACATAGCCTTCACCCTTTGTTTCTTTTGAGAAAAGAAAAAACGGTTTCATAAAACGCCTCCGATTAACAAAATGTTAACAAGTTATTTATCAATTATCTAAATTATACCACACATTATACAACCTGTAAATGTAAATAAACACCAAAAAAACGTAAGTATTTTCAGCAACAAAAAACCTTCGGCCGAGCGAAGGTTTTTTTGTTATTTTATGAGAAAAGTCCTTTAAAGAAATCTGCTATTTTTCTGAAGATGCTGAGAAGCCATTCCCAGAATGACCACTTGGTTACAACTTCACCGTTTCCTGAGTCGTCGTCTGCCATAATACCTGCAACGGTAACCTTTGCATCACCTGAGCCTGCGGGTATTACATAATAACCTTCAGCATTTTCTTTGGCTTCTACACCGTTTATATATACAATGTAATCGTCAAACATGAAGCTCTGATATACTCTTATTCTGAAACGAAGGTCGGTGTCATCTGACCAGTAAATTACTGATGAATTATAAACAGAAGCATAGTCTTCAATAATAAAGTGGGTATTATTGATGGATGTGAAGTTAATACCTCTTACATTTCCGCCTTCAATAATTGTAACAACCTTTGAAGCCTGAAGTATTCCTCTTGTTGCTGTAAGTGTTACTGTACCGGTACCGATAGCATAAAGCTTACCGTTTGAGAAGAATACAATGCTGTCATCGGAAGATACCCATGTTGCATCATTAAGAACCGTACCGAGAGGCATCTTTACAGCCTTAAGGTCAAGAATTGTTCCTACATAAGCAATAGATGAGCCTTCAATTACAATGGTAGAACCTGCATCGGGATAGATAATATCGATAAGGTCGCCAATATTGCCAACAACAAAATCTACTCTGCCCTGTTCGGACTTGTCGAGTGTATTTCTTTCCTTGTTGATTGTTTCAATCTGTTTAAGAACTTCTTCTATCTTTGCCTTGTTTGCTTCCAGAACGCCGTCATCTGCAAGACCGCCTTCAAGAACATCATTGAGCACCTCTTCGAGTGCATCAAGGTCAGACCAGTCAGCAGGCTCTGTATAAATTGCGGTATAGGTTGCATCACCGTTTACAACTGTTACAGCCTTATCCCAGCTCTTGAACTTATGGATAAATCCGTTAGTGCCTGTGAAGTCAGCAACATCGGGAAGTGATACTGTATCTCCGTTAAATGCTTTGACTTCAACTGTCTTATCCTTCATTATGAAGGTAATTGTTCTTTCAAGTCTTAAAGCCACTGTTTCTCTTGAAAGCTCTTTACCGCAAACAGTACAGTAAACAACGCTTTCATAGCTTCCGTCTTCTGTTTCGGTTGCAGGAATTTCATTTTCACGAACAGGTGTACCCTCAGTATGAGCTACTGTGGGAATAGCGGTACCTACCTCGTAAAGCTTATCACAGCAACTGTAGTGTGTATCGCCTGTGTAACCTTCAGTCTTACAGGTGGGAGCGATATAACCTACCACCTTATCAGCTGTACCGGTATGATTGTTTTCGTCCTTGTCGCCTGTCTTTGCGACTGTTCCGAGCTTAGCATCACAACCGGAGCAATATGTTACTTCATCCCATGTCTTTACACTTACACAAGTGCCGGGAACAATGTTTTCAGCCTTGATGTAAGTTTCACCTGTGTGATTTTCGGGGTCAGTTTCACCTGTCTTATCTTCACGATCAAGCTCAACATCACAACCCTTACAGTAAGTAACCTCTGTCCATGTAGCAGCTGTTTTACAAGTGCCTGCTGCTTCGTTTATCTTTTCAATATAGGTTTCGCCTGTGTGGTTAGCGGCATCCTTTTCGCCTGTCTTGTTTTCACGGCTGATTTCTTTACCGCAGTCAACACAGTATGTAATCTCAGTCCAGGTAGCAGCTGCTGCACAAGTGCCTGCTACTTCGTTTATCTTTTCGATTCTTGTTTCACCTGTGTGGTTTTCTTCGTCGATTTCACCTGTACGAGCTACAGTACCGAGTTTATCACCGCAGCCGAGACAGTATGTTACATCATTCCATGCTTCGGGAGCAACACAAGTACCGGGAACAACATTTTCCTTTTCAACTCTTGTTCCGCCTGCGTGATTATCCTTATTTTCAGTGATTTCTTCACCGTAAGTTACTATAGCATCACAATCGGCACAGTGCAAATCGCCTGTGTAACCCTTTTCACAGCAGGTAGCTGCCTTGTCATCTTTAAGAACAGTTTCTGTTGTGGAGTGGTTTGCAGGATTCTTTTCGCCGCTCTTAGCTTCGGTCTTAATTGCCTTTTCACAATCAAGACAGTATGTCACGTCATTCCATGTTTCAACAGATGTACAAGTACCTACGACAACATTTTCTTTTTTGACCTCCGTCTCACCGACATGCTTGTTTTCATCCTTGTCGCCCTTATTGGGAACAGATGTGATGATAGCATTACAGTCAGCACAACGGGTAACTTCATTCCAAGTGCTTTCTTTTACACAAGTTCCTGCTACGAAATCCTCATCAGCAGTTGTAGTCGAACCGATATGCTTATCTGCATCATATCCGCCGTCAACATATTCAAATGTTGCGGGATTTCCTGCATCATTCTTTGCGTTTGCCGTACAGTATGCACAGTCATAGTAATAAACTGCATACTTCACGCAGGTTGCGGCTTCTTTGAGATGAGCTTCATCGATAATCTGTTCTGCATAAGTATGAGGAAGTGTCTGTCCTGTAACCTGAACTCTGTTGAGCTCAATATTACATACTGAACAATATGTGATATCCCAATAGTCACCGACTACGGTACAGGTTGCCTCTCTAATAATTTCCTGCTTCTTAGCTTCGGTATGACCGAGAGCATCTACATAATCTGCAACATAAGTGTCACCGCAGTGACAGGTGTATGTAGTATAGCCTTTATCAGTACAATTAGGAGGAGTTACAACTTCTTCATAATCATGACCGAGAGCATCAACTACTCTTGAATCAATTTCAACTTTACAAACTGCACAGTAAAGAGTTTCAATACCTGTATTTGTACAATCAGGAGCCTTTGTCTCTACCCATTCGCCTGTGTAGTCGTGACCTGTAGCAGGTACTCTGTCATCAACATAAGTATGTGAGGAGTCATTCTTACAGGTGTAAGTTGTAAAACCGCCATCTATACAATTGGGAGGTGTTACAACAGCCTCATAATCGTGACCCGTTGCGGGATCAACTGTATCATCTTCTGTGATTTCCTTTGTTGCAAGTTCATCTTCAAAAAGAAGTTCACAAACAGAGCACTTATAATATGCAATATTTCCGTCTTTTTCACACTCAGGTGCGACAGCTTCTACAAGAACAGTCTTGTGTCCGGCTGCGGAAATTTCAAAGGCTGAAAGATCTGCTGTACCTTCAGTGCTGTAAACATCAGATTCAGAGGCAAAGTAAAGCTTACATACAGTACAGGTCTTGTAAGCCTCATAACCTACTTCCGTACAAGAGGGAACTGTTTCAGCAACAATATCGGAGAATTTATGACCGAGTGCATCAATATCTCTTGTCTCGTAAACTTCGCCGCATCTTGCACAATAGTGGGATTCAATACCCTTTTCGGTGCAGGAGGCGGGAGTTGTTACCTTCCATTCACCGCTTGCATCATGTCCGACAGCGGGAATACTTTCCTGCTTTGTTTCGGAGCATCTGGAACACTTGTAATCTACTGTTCCTGCTGTTGTGCAGTTTTCTGTTCTGCCTGTTTCCTTCCAGTCATGACCGAGAACGGGGGTAATCTTGCTGTAGCTGTATCCGCAATCACAAGCCTTTGCTTCAATTCCGGTTTGGGTACAAGTCGCGTTCTGTGAGCCATTCTCGAAATAATCATGGGTTTCTTCTGTATAAACAGCTGTAAATGTAACATTTTCGGTTATATTTTCAACTGCATTTTCCCAAGCTGAGAAAATATAGTGATGTGTATTTTCTTCGGGTGCGATCACAGCACCGTTATAATAAGTATTTATAAAACCTTCAGTTGCTGTGGGAAGCTGAAGTGCAGAAAATGCTGTTCCGTGAGGAACATCGGTTCTCTCAACAATAATCTCCGTTCCGTTCTCATCAAAGAACTTGAATGTTACATCATAGAGATTAATTGTCCACTGTGCAGTGAGGGTTATATTCTCAGCAGGCATAGTTTCGGGAAGTGCGGGAGCCCAGCTTACGAATGTATAACCGGTCATTGTGGGAGCAGTAGGAGCTGTAACTGCAGTTCCGAAATCCTGTGTTATGGGAGCTACTGCACTGCCGCCGTTTGAGTTGAAGGTAATTGTGTACTGATTTACAGTCCAGATTGCCTTAACTGTGATATTTTCTGCGGGCATTGTTGCGGGAAGATTTTCCCAGCCTGCGAATGTGTAGCCTTCCTTGGTGGGAGCAGTAGGAGCCGTAACTGCAGTATTATAGTCCTGTGTTATGGGAGATACTGCACTGCCACCGTCTGAGTTGAAGGTAATTGTGTACTGATTTATATTCCACTTTGCCTTGATTGTGATATTTTCAGCGGGCATTATTCCGGGAACTTCAACGCTCCAACCTGCGAATGTGTAGCCTTCCTTTGTGGGAGCTGCGGGAGCCGTAACTGCAGTACCGTAGTCCTGTGTTATGGGAGTTATAGCACTACCGCCGTCTGTGTCAAAGGTAATAGTATAAGAATTTACATTCCACTTTGCCTTGATCGTAATATTTTCAGCGGGCATTGTTCCGGGAACTTCAACGCTCCAGCCTGCGAATGTATAACCTTCCTTGGTGGGAGCTACGGGAGCCGTAACTGGAGTACCGTAGTCCTGTGTTATGGGAGTTATAGCACTGCCGCCGTCTGTGTCAAATGTAATTGTGTACTGATTAACTGTCCACTTTGCCTTGACTGTTATATTTGAAGAGGGCATTGTTGCGGGGAGATTTTCCCAGCCTGCAAATGTATAGCCTTCCTTCGTGGGAGCTGTGGGAGCTGTGACTGTTGTTCCGAAATCCTGTGTTATGGGATTGACTGCACTGCCGCCGTCTGTATCAAAGGTGATTGTGTACTGATTTACATTCCACTTTGCCTTGATTGTAATATTTTCAGCGGGTATAGTCGAGGGAATCTCTCTGTCCCAGCCTGCAAAGGTGTGGCCTTCTTTTGTGGGATTGGCAGGAGCTGTAACTGCAGAGCCGTAATTTCCTGTTATGGTAGAAACCGCACTGCCGCCGTCTGTATCAAAGGTAATGGTATACTTTCCGATTTCCCAAGTTGAATAAAGGTGCTTTGTTACTGTAAAATCAACCTTTGCATCGGCTGCTATTGCATTTCCGTTTTCATCTACCCAACCCTTGAACACATAACCTGTCTTTGCGGGTGTGGGAAGTGCATTACCGTATGTTGAGTCATACTTATATGCAGTAACAGGCTTATAAGAAGCACCGTCAGAGCCGGAACCTGCTTCATACACACGAACATTCTTGAATTTAACAGTGTTATTTGAACCGTTGGCATCAAGACGAATAACTGCTTTTGTAGCACCTGCAGGAGCTGTAAATACAGCATTTTCGGGGTCAACACCCGTAGAACCGTTTGAAGAGTATCTGCGTGTTGCATTATCCGCAAATTCTATACCGGTTCCGCCGGTAGTGGCATTACGGAAGAAAATGTATATATCCCAGTTATTACCCTCAAAATCAATATCAATCTTATACTGCTTACCTGCAGTTACGGAAAATTCAGGGGATTCGGATGTGCCCTCACCCGCACCGTCCTTTGAAGTGAGCGTAATTACAGAATAATCGTCATTAAAAGATATTGTTGCATTATTGGGATTCTTTGACCAATTTTTTACTGTGAGAAGATTGTCAAAAGCAACATCATAACTGTTAGCCTGCCATACAGCATATACGGTCTCATTAAAACCTACAGCAAGGCTGTCGGGAGCAGATGTTGCATTCTTATCCTTTGCCCAACCGAGGAATGTATATCCTGTTCTTGTTACAGGATATGCTGAAATAAGTGTAGACTGAGGGAATGCAACGGAAGAAGCACTGCCGATAGTAAACGGTACCGATGAAGGAGTTGTGCCAAGTGAACCGCCGTTAGCATTAAAATATGCAGTTGTCATAAGTTCACTTTCAGCTTTTGTAAGAGCGGAAGTATCTACAGTTGCACTTGCGGGATTACCAAGATTTGTAGCAGCAGCTTTGAGTGCAGAATAATAAGTATTCCATGTATCAGCCGTATAGTTTTCTTTTGCATAAGAAGTACCTTCCATAACTTTGGTACGAAGTGTACTCTTATTAGCACCGGTAACACTGATGTTAACAAAGTTATTGTTCCATGCAGTTGAGTCAATTACTTTGTTTGTCTTAGTCTTTACAGCTGATTTAATTCGAAAACTTGCTGTACCGCTTATAGCCTTATTCCATGTTCCGTTATATTTAATACCGGTGCTGCTATCATTACCGGATGAGAACTGGGTGCCTGCACTGTTGAAGTCACCGGAATACTCACTGCTTCCGGTAGCAGTTCCGTTGTAGTAACTGCTTGTTTGATTTGTGAAATCTGAAACATACCAGTTAGGACCTTCGTTAGCGTTTTCACGGTCTGTAACCATAAAACCTACACTGAAGTTAGGAATCTGATTAAAGTTATTGTAACGGCTGGTATCAACCGTAAGATTAGCCGTAGGGCTGATTGAGTTTGCACGGGCGTGGTATTTTGTACCGCCGGCTTCTACACTCTGATAGTTTATAGTAGGAGAAAGTCCGTTGCTGCCTGACTGAATCCAGTTTGTATCGGGATTGTTATTGCCGGGATTTTTAATTGTACCGAGCATGGGTATAAAATTAGCAGTCTGGATATACCATCTGCTGTTGCTGTCACCGTCGGAATAACCGTGAACACCCGATACCCAAAGAATGGAGCTGGCGAAAGTGTTATGATATGCACCTTTAGCCTTTGCCGCAGCACCTACGGGCTGATACCAAGGCGAATACGCCACTGAATATGCGTAATGTGTTCTTGTCTGTCCGTTTACATCGAATACAAAAGTCCATTCAACGAGAGCGGTACCGCCTGCATTAAGTCCTGCACCGAGCGTGATTGCAGAAGAAGCAGTTACTGCACTTGAACCAAGTGTCGTACCGTTAAGACCTGTAATAGCACCGATATTTGCAGCAGCCGTTGTTGCGGCACTTACACTTTTAAGTGTTGCACCGGGATATGTAACGGAAACAGAAGCCGTTGTATCATAAGCCGTTTTTACAGAACCGTCCGCATTGTTATTTACATAATACTGACCTGTAGTTGATGCACCTGTAGAGGGAGTAAGATAAATCGTTTCGGGAACAACTATCTTAATACCGGCAATAGCTGCATCGGCTTCTATCGCACCTAAATCAAGAGGAAAGAAACAAAATGTTGTGAAGAGCATTACTAAAGTTAAGAGTACACTTAAAGACTTCTTTAACTTATTCATTTTCTCACATCTCCTTTTAAAAAATAAATTTCTTGAAGCCGAAAACCAAAAATAAATTCCGGGAAAACCTCTTCCGCCGCAGAATCTGACCGCCTCTGCATTCGGCAGAAATAATTATCCTCAAAACAATTTATCTGCTTTCCGCTTCTTTCTTCTATAAAAAGATATATTTATAGTTATATTAATTTTATCATTTACGGTGTATTAATTCAATAAAATAAAAGAAAAAATCACCCGAAATATAAACAAATTTTCGCTCCCGTTTTTATGCAATTCATAAAAACAATTACAATTCTAAGACAGCAGTCATTTTACCCCCGACAAGGAAGAACTGATAAAACAGGTGGAAGCTGTCATAAACAGATTTCACAACGAAAACAATCAAAACTAAACAAAATACCGAAATCGGAATATTATTTCTGAAAGAAGAAATTTGTTCCGATTTCGGCATTTTATGCTCAAATTAAAATTTCTGTGTTTTACATAGTCCTGATACGCAAAAACCGCCCGTGAGTGCGACGGAAATTATTTCACACCTGACAGAAAAATTCTACCTGCTCTCCGTCAGGGCCTTTTACAAAAGCAACTTTTATACTCATTTTTTCGGGAACCGATTCAAGTGGCACAGTTTTCGGAGGAGTAAGAGAAGTAAAGCCTGCAGTAAGTGCTTTTTCATAAGCACCCTCAACATCTGCAGTTGTCATTGCAAAATGTTGCCACTTACCCTCCTCGGCATATTTTTCTCCGCCATCGGCAAAAAATTCTATTATCCCGCCGTCACCGATACCGAGCATAACAATAAGCTTTTCACCCTCACCCCAGCGTGCCTTTTCCTTAAGTCCCAATGCAGAATACATCTTAAGACTTTTTTCAATATCCTTGCATCTGAGAGCAATATGATGAAAACCAAGATCTTTGATTATTTCATTAGCCATAATATTACCTCTTATGTTCTCTGAAAAATTCACACATTCTGTCTATGTATACAGTACCTGCCTTTGAATAGGGTTCAAGCACTCCGAAGACATGAGGAAGGTCTTTACCCTCAAACTTCGGAAAATCAAGCAGTTTTGCATAAACTCCCTTCATAAGCATCAGTTTATAAAGCTTTCTTGTCTGCTTAAGTGCCATAAAATCGCCTGAGCTTGTAACAAGAAATGTAGGCGGAAAAGATTCTGTTTCATTGAGAAGCTCGTCAATGTTCATAAATCTCTTCATGCTTCTTCTCATACCCTTCTCCCCCCACATCATACGGCAATAAAATCCCATGGGAAGTCCTTCATTCATGAAGGCAACGGGAGAAGTAAGAGTAAGACAGGAAAAATCCATACCGTGATTTACGGTATCAAACTGCTCTCTTAAATATTCCGAGCGTGAAATTGCAGCCGTAAAAGATGCCAGCTGACCGCCTGCAGAATCTCCCGTAAGCATAACATTATTCCTGTCACAGGGATATACATCCATAAGTTCATTTATCTTTACAAGTGCTTCTGCCACATCTCTCAACTGCTCCGGAACCGTAACCTCCGGAACAAGTCTGTAGCTGAGATTAAATACCACAAAGCCCCTTTTTGCAAGATACTGACAATATATCTTATTGAGGTCTTTTGTTGCATACATCCAGCCGCCGCCGTGAATATCTACAATTACAGGAAGTTTTCCCTTTACATCTTCAGGATAATATACATCGAGAAGGTGATATATGCTTCCGCTGTTTTTATAGGGAATATCCGTAATTTCTTTTATTCCTTCGGGAAGTACCTGTGTAGCATGAAGTTTATCATCACCGACTTTAACTCCATCCCAGAACTTTCCGAACACTTTGTAAAGAGATTTCATATCACTTTTCCCCGTTCTTTTTTTCCATGTATGCACAAATACTTATTATCATAGTGCATACAAAAATCAGAATTATGGCAGTATAGGCAATTCCCAGCTTCATGTAATCAAAGGTCAATGCATTTCCGAGAAGAGCACCGAGCAGCTGATTTGTATTACCGAGAATACTGTTAAGACTTATTTCACCGTTAACAAAGGGACTTGCAAAAGCATTAAAACAGGCATTCATAATAAGAGCCGATACGATACCGCCAAGGGAAAGAAGAACGGAAGCTCCCGGCTTCTTTGTAGCGGCAGACACAACGATAAGAGCAACAGAAATAAGGAGCACAATGACAAAGAATACAAGAAATGCAATCACCCAATGGTAACTGGGAAGCATACTGAGAATTTCCTCTTTTTTATCATCGGCAAAAGCTTCCCACAGCATTTTAAGTGTATCTGCAGATTCCGAAGCACCGTTTTTATAAAGCAAATATATGTCTTTAATGCTTATAAATTCGCTGAGTCCGAAGTTATCGAGAAGATTCACCTTTGTTTCTCCCGACAAAAGTCCTGATGAAATCACTATTCTGAACATAGGCAGAAATATCACTGCAGGAAAAATAAGCACTGTAAGTACGGGAGTGAGTATTCTGTGAAGTAGTTTCATAGGTATCTCTCCTTATTTCTTATAAGATGAATTGAGCTGCACCGTTCTGTTGAAAACAAGCCCGTTTTCGCTTGAATCGGGGTCTACGGCGAAATAACCGTCACGGATAAACTGGAAGGATTCCCCGGGCTTTGCATCTTTAAGTGAAGGTTCAACAAGGCAATCCTTAAGAATAATAAGAGAATCCTTATTGATAGCAGAAACAAATTCTTCATCGGGAATTGAAGCAGGGTCTTCAACTTCAAAAAGCTTGTCATAAAGACGGACTTCTGCCTTCAATGAATCGGGACCTGCCCAGTGAATAGTACCCTTGACCTTTCTTCCGTCAGGAGAATCTCCGCCGCGGGTTTCGGGGTCATAAGTACAGTGAATACAAGTAACGTCCCCGTTTTCATCTGTTTCATAAGAAGTACAGGTAAGGAAATATGCACCCTTGAAACGTACTTCATTTCCGGGGAACATTCTGAAATACTTCTTGGGAGGGTCTATCATGAAGTCATTTTTCTCAATATATATTTCTCTTCCGAAGGTAACCTCGGATTTACCCATTTCAGGATGATCGGGATGACGGTCAACAAGAAGTGTCTCCGTCTGTCCTTCGGGATAATTGTCAACAATAACCTTAAGAGGTTCAAGAACAGCCATGGCTCTGAGGGCATTAGCATTGAGTTCATCTCTTACGCAGCTTTCAAGAAGTGCATAATCAACAACACTGTAAGCCTTTGAGACACCGACCTTTTCAATAAAAGCTCTGATAGCTTTTGCAGGATAACCTCTTCTTCTCATACCGCAGATAGTAGCCATTCTGGGGTCATCCCAGCCGCTTACCATCTTATCCTTTACAAGAGCGATATTTCTTCTCTTGCTTGTAAGACAGTGGGTAAGGTTAAGACGGGCAAACTCTATCTGTCTCGGAGGCTCCTTAAAGCCTATTTCTTTTACAAACCAGTCATAAAGGGGTCTGTGATTTTCAAATTCAAGAGAACACAGAGAATAGGTTACATTTTCTCTTGCATCTGAAAGAGGATGGGCGAAATCGTACATGGGGTACACACACCACTTATCACCCGTCTGATGATGGGAAACATGCATAATTCTGTACATTACAGGGTCACGCATATTCATATTGGGAGAAGCCATATCTATTTTTGCACGAAGCACCTTTTCTCCGTCCGCATACTTTCCTTCTGTCATTTCAGAAAAAAGTCTGAGATTTTCTTCAATGCTTCTGTCCCTGTACGGGCTGTTTTTTCCGGGTTCTGTAAGAGTACCTCTATACTCACGCATTTCCTCTGCAGTAAGGTCATCAACATAAGCCTTGCCGTCTTTGATAAGCTTTATTGCACACTCATAAAGAAAATCAAAATATTCAGATGCATAGTAAACGTTTTCCCACTTGAAACCGAGCCATTCTATATCTTCTTTTATAGACTCAACATATTCCACATCTTCCTTTGAGGGATTTGTGTCATCAAGTCTGAGATTGCAGATACCGCCGTATTTTTCAGCAGTTGAAAAGTCAATGCATATAGCCTTTGCATGACCGATGTGAAGATATCCGTTAGGTTCCGGAGGAAAACGGGTCTGCACACGGGTATTAACCCCCGAAGCTAAATCCTCATCAATAAAATCATGTATAAAATTGCCGTTAAGACCATTGTTTTCAATTTCAGCCATTGTAAAAGTCCTTTCGTTGAATCATAATTTACGTTATAAATTATGATTTATATTTTGCTTTTGAATTCATCAAGTCTTGCGAATACTCTTTCTTTTCCGAGAGAAGCAAGAATTGCATGAAGATCAGGAGTGTTTGTTCTGCCGGTAACAGCAACACGGATAACGGTTGACACATCACCTACATGACCCTTGAAGGCTTCAGGATTCTTTTTATATTCCTTGACATTGGGAGTAAATCCGAGAGGTTCGCAAAGCTCTTTAATTTTACCGAACCACGTATCCTTATCATCAGTTTCAGCAAAAACATTTTTATACGCATCGATAACAGCTTTTGCATCTTCCGCGTTGATGTTTTCGGGAAGAGAAGCCTCATTATTATAAAGACTGTCATAGAAATATGAGACATAGCCCTTTACATCCGACCAGCTGATTATATCCTTACGGGGTTTGGGAGTTTCACGGTCAATGTTGAGTATCGTCTTTGCATAAGAGGGGTCTGCAGTGAAAAGTTCATAAAGCTCACTGTCAAATTCCTTTGCCCATGATACGGTATTGTCATAAACTTCTTGAGCAGACATAAGAGAGATAACATTCTTACAAATATCGTTGAGTTTAAGTATATCAAAAAGTGCACCCGAGGAACTCATTTTCTTGAAGGAGAAGGGGAATGAATATTTATCCGCAGTGGGATTTGCCTTTCTCCAGTCCTCAAAGTTTGAGTTTGCAAGGGTCATAAGATACTCAATAACACCGTCTGCCGGGAAGCCCTGTTCAACATAAAAGCTGACAGAAGCCTCAGGGTCTTTACGCTTTGAAAGCTTTCTCTTATTTCCGTCATCAAGCTTCATTATAGGAGAGATATGTGCAAACTTCGGAGGCTTATAACCTAAAAGCTTGAAAAGCTGGATATGCAGGGGAAGTGAAGATATCCACTCGTCACCTCTTACAACATGGGTGGTTCTCATAAGATGGTCGTCAACTGCATGAGCGAAATGATATGTGGGAATACCGTCAGTTTTGAGAAGAACCAGGTCCTGAACGTTTTCGGGCATTTCAATTTTTCCCTTTATCTGGTCTTCAACTATTATCTTCTTATTTTCATCTCCGTCAGAACGAAGTCTTACGGTATAAGGAATACCTGCTTTTATCTTTTCTTCCTGTTCATCTGCGGTAAGATTGCGGCACGCTGCATATTTTCCGTAATATCCGGGATTTGCACCTTCTTTTTCCTGATTTTCGCGAAGAGAGGAAAGCTCTTCCTCAGTACAGAAACAGGGATACGCATAACCTTTAAGAACAAGGTCTTTTGCAAAGCACTGATAAATATCTTTTCTGTGGCTCTGCTTGTAAGGTCCGTAAGCACCTTTTTCAGTCTCTTTACCCGTAATTCCTTCTGTAGGAGCAATACCGAAAGCTGAAAGACCTTCTATTATCTTATCAATGGCATCATGTACCTCTCTTTTTTTGTCGGTGTCTTCAATTCTGAGATAAAAAACACTGTCAGGAGTTGCCGCAGCAAGGCGGTCTATAAGACATGAGAACATGTTACCGATGTGCATATATCCCGTTGGACTGGGTGCAAATCTTGTAACCTTTGCACCTTCGGAAAGATTTCTTAAAGGATACATCTCTTCATAATCTGCCGGTGTTTTCGTTATATGGGGAAACAGAAGTTCCGCAAGTCTTTCATTATCTGTCATTTTCTTCATTCCTTTATTTTAGAATATACGGAGATATTATATAACAAGAAAGTATAAAAGTAAATATTAATTTATATGACATACAAGAAAAAAGAGACCTCTCAGCTTGATTTACTGAGAGGTGCTCTGAATTATTTTGACTTTTCGGCTTCAATAATTTTACCGAACTGCTCTTTTACTGCATAATATGAAGGCTTCGGCTTTTTGTTTATATCAACAAGTCCCCATAAAGTCTCGGTGGGACAATCTGTCTGTCCGCAATATCCGCAGTGAGGGAAATCCGTGTAACAGTAAATTATCGTTCCGCACATAAAATCAAGCTTATAAAGACGCTTTATAACCTTATCAAAAAACTTTGCCTGTCCTTCAGGTGTGTGCGGCATTCCGGGAATAACCGTAATTTTCGGAAGCTCTTTATAAAGATGATTGGTCATGTCACCTGCAAACATAAAGTCTGTCGTAACCTGCTTATCATCCCCGCAGACAAATCTTACATGATTCCTGAAATGCTCGGGAAGAGCATCAACAAATTTCATTATATCCTTTTTGGCGTCCTTCTCATCATTGAAACCGTAGGACTTCAAAATTGCCAGTTTTTCTTTTTTTGTCTTAGGCTTTCCGCCGCCTATGTAACCGAATTCCTGCATAAGTATGGGTTTTCCCGTAAATGCCCAGAGATATCTTACCATAATATCAAACATCCATGCAAAACCGGGAAGTGAGAAGAAACAGCCGAGATACATGTCCATCCCCACATAATCACAATATTTAAGATAAGGCTTCATACCGAGATGAAGGTCAACCTGAGGACCTGCCGAATTATATCCTATGATACAATTCCCTCTAAGAGGATACATCTCCTCCATCTGGATTCCGAGAAATTTTATACATTCTTCCATGTTGTACGGAATCATAAAACGCGGCATTCCCAGTTCATTTGCAATCTGAAGACCGCCTACTATATCTTTTACATCCTCAATAATAAACCTTGACACCTCACGGAGTTTCTCTTCACCGCCGGGTTTTCTCATATCAATTCCGTGACGGAGATATTCGTTGGGGAGAGGAGTAATTCCCATAACTTTGATTCCGTGCTGAGCATAACGCTTACACCTTTCCTTGAATGCAGTGTATCTCTCGTTAACACTTCCGTCTTCCATAAAAGGGGCAGGAAGAGATTCTCTGACCCAACCGATATTGGCTCCTTTAAGAAGCTCATATCCCTCATCGGCACTTGAAACACCTCTAATAAAACCGTATTTTTCACGGAATGCCCGTGTTTCCTCGGAAGAAGTTTTCTTGAAATATGATTTTACAATATTTGTAGGAAGATATTTTATACTGTTTATTATCTGATCTTTCAAAAACTCATCCATAACTTACTCTCCTCTTTGAAAAAAAGACCGGCAATGGATTCCTGCCGGTCTTTAATTTACGATTTAATTTGTTTTATTATGCATCCTGACCGAAGGAAAGACCGAAAAATGCCATCAACTCATTAAAGAATCCCATAATCATTTCAAAGATGTTTCTTACAAGGTCAAGAATGTCCCCTACCATAAGAAGTGTCTCATTCTTAACAACACCGACAACATAGATGGTGTGTTCGCCTTTAATTTCATCAATATGGTAGTAGCCGTAATCATCAGCCTTTGCGGGAGCAATATCCTTGAGAAGTGTGGATGTATCAAGGTCTGTCCAGCCGTATCCGTTATATACATATACTTCGTAAGCGGACATATCGTATTCGGGATCAATTTCTACCTTGAAGGAGAAAGACTGACCGTACTTAAGCTTTACAGTCTCGCCGTCAGCACTCTGTTCACCTTCACGACCGTATACTGTATAGCCTTCACCTGTGGGAAGATAAATGTTGAATGTATTAAGGAAATAGTTATCATTTACCCACTTTGAATAGCTGATGTCACCGGATGTAGTAAGAAGTGTGTGATGTGAACCCTGAGTAAAGGGAACACCGACACCGTTGAAATAAACATTCATGAGAGCATCATCAAACTTATCATAAGGAGGTTCGGGTTCAACGATTTCAGCCTTGATGTAGATGTACTGATTAATGGGTGCCATAACGGTTGCACCTGCTGTGCTTACATTGTTCCAACTAACGTTACCCTGAAGGTCTTCATAGATGTTACCTTCGCTTGAAGAACCATAGGAAACATTAATTCTTGCTTTACCGTTAGCATCAACAAGACCGGATGTTGTGTCAAGTGCGGGGAAACGAAGTTCAGCCATAGCTGTACCCTGACCGTTTACGGTAATGTTTGAAGCACCGTAAAGGAAACCTTTAACCTCAAGAGCACCGTTATCCATAACGATCATGCTGCCGAGAACATTAAGCTTTCCGCCTTCTTCAACCTTAAGGATAGCTCCTGTAGGAACATAGAGAGTAAGAGTTGAAGGAACTGTCATGGTAACACCGTCAGGAACAATATAGGTATTTCCGGAAACAAATTCATCCGATTTAGTAAAGTTTGCACTTGCGGAATAAGTAATTGTTTCTGCTGCACTTACGGCAAAAGGTAAGCATCCGAGAAGCATTATTACGCTGAGGATTACTGCTAAAGTCTTTTTCATTATTTTTGCCTCCTGTTAATTTCGGACAAAGTCCATATATGCACTATGATTATATAATAAAATAACTCAGATGTCAACACATTTACACCTGCACCAAATGAAGTTAATGAAAATTTTAATCGTATTTTTTGTGCAATTTACTGTTTAATATTGAATATTTTTTGTCCTGATGTTATTATTTTATTAACAACATGACAAAGGAGAACACAAATGAATATAAAAACCGCTTTTTGTTCATCACTTGTAAAAGTATTTTCCGATTCTCCCGTAAACTGTTCTTACGAAGGACTTTCCCTTCTTTCGGGTGAAAAAGGAAATTTTCAGCTTCTTTTCCGCAGCGAAGAGGACTGTACCGTTACGGTCAAAACCGATTTTGATGCCGCAGTCATATACGAAGTAAAGGAAATCTATTCACGCACTCCCATAGATAAAGAAAACTGCGGAGATATTCTTCTTGAAAAAGACGGAAACCCCGGATATTACCCCGACCTTCTTGATGTTTTCTCAGGAACACTGGAACTGAAGAAAGGTAATACAAGGGCATTATGGATAAACATTGACAGCAGAACTCTTGCACCGAAGCTTTACAAAATAGCCTTTAATGTCAATAACGGAAAACAGGAAAATGTTCTTGAATTTCCTCTGACAGTATATAAAACTTCACTTCCCGAACAGGACCTTATGCATATAAACTGGTTCCATTCGGACTGTCTCGCATCTTACTATAAAGTGCCGGTTTTCAGTGAAGAATACTGGGAAATCACTGAAAATTTCATAAAAAATGCCGTATCCCACGGTGTCAACTGCATTCTTACCCCTCTGTTCACGCCCCCTCTTGACACACAGGTAGGCGGTGAACGTCCCACTGTACAGTTAGTCGGAGTAAAAAGAGGCAGAAACTATGTGTACGAATTCGATTTTACCCTTCTTGACCGCTGGGTGGATATGTGTCTCAAAAACGGTGTAAAATATTTTGAGCTCTCCCATCTGTTTACCCAATGGGGAGCCAAACACGCACCGAAAATAATGGCAGAAACAGGAAAAGGTTATATAAGAATATTCGGCTGGGAAACAAAGGCTACAGGTAATGCTTATATGAATTTCCTGTCCCAATTAGGAAAAGCACTCAAGGAATACACCGACAAAAAGGGCATTACAAATATATGCTTCGTACATTGCTCAGACGAACCCTCACTTGATGATATCAGTCATTACAAAAAAGCATCCGATGCAGTAAGAAAGTATTTCAGTGCCTTCGAGCATATAGATGCACTTTCAGATTATGATTTCTATAAAGAGGGACTTATCGGCACTCCCGTTCCGGAAGAAGGAAATATTGAAGCTTTCAAGGGAAATGTTCCGAAGCTCTGGACATATTACTGTTGCGGTCAGTACAGAAACGAGCTTCCCAACCGCTTTTTCTCTATGCCCTCCATAAAAAACCGTATCCTGGGTACTCTTCTTTACAAGTACAACTGTGTGGGATTTTTACAGTGGGGCTTCAATTTCTACTATGCACAATACTCCGTAAGAGAAATAGATCCCTTCACTGAAACCGACGCAGGCGGCTCCTTCCCCTCCGGTGACTCCTATGTTGTGTATCCCGGGAAAGACGGCACTCCGCTTCCCTCACTGAGACAAAAGGTATTTTATGACTCAATTCAGGATATATCCGCACTTAAAGCTCTCGAAAACAGGTATTCAAGAGAATATGCACTTGACTTCATAAAAAATGAACTCGGTGACATCAATTTCACCAATTATCCTCTCGACCCTGAAAAATTCCTTTCTTTCAGAGAAAAACTCAATGGTTTATTAAAATAATAAATTCCTGAAAAACTGAAAACAAGGTTTAAGTTTACCCTTTTCGCGTTAACTTAAACCTTGTTGTTTTTTATTTTTCCTGCGGCAGTATTACCATTTGGCAGTGGCTTCTTCACCGAGATATGTCTTTATGTATCTGTAAATAAGTTCATCTGCAATCTTTTTATTCTCCGGGTCACTGTCAAGCCCGTGTCCCGAATTGGGATAGCTGTTGAAATCATAAGTCACACCGTATTCCTCAAATTTTTCAACAATGGAAAGGGCATTGGAATATGGCACAATATCGTCCTTCTGACCGTGATTGATTACAGTCGGAACTGTATTCTCATTGACATAATATAAGGGTGAAACAGCTTTGATCTCTTCAACAAACTTTGCTCTGTCTGAAAAGGAAAACTCTTTTCCGATGCAAAGAGACAAAAGGTATGCAATAGCCTCCTCATCTCCGAGTCCGCTATCAATATAAAAATTCTCATCTGTAAGGTCAGTAGGTCCGCAATCACTTACTACTGCAACAGGGGTAATGGGTGAAGAAGCAGCTCTCGAATATGCATAGAACATTGAAAGATGTGCACCTGCAGAACCTCCCGTAAGAAGTACCTTATTAATATTTATTCCCTTCTCAGCACCTTTTGCTTTAATTACGGTAAGTGCTGCCTCAATATCATCCGTTATATCGTGAAGAGTAACACCATCTCCGAGATAACGGTAGTTTATTGCAGCAGAAGCATAACCCAACTCATTACATACTGTCTTTAAAGCACTGCTGTATCCTTCCTTATCCCCTGATATCCATGCTCCGCCGTGTATCATAAGAACAAGCCCCACTTCCCCGTCATTGTTTTCGGGGAGACACAGGTCCATAACCTGTCTGTCATGTTTTCCGTATGCAAGGTTATAATAAACATATTCACTTCCCATATTTATATCAACACCGAAAAGTGATGCAATAAAAGCAATTATTGACAGAAAAAACGCAACTATTTTTTCCCACATTACAAACACTCCTTTTATAAAAGCAAAAAGGGTTGCCGCATTTACATATAAAACGGCAACCCCGACACAAATCAGGAAATTACTATTCTGGTGTCAGCTGAGATATTATCAATATTATAGACTGCACTGTAAGTAACTTCACCCGTAACAGTATTGAAGTCAGTGATCCACTCTGTCTGATAAGTACCCAGCTCATTTCCGGGAGTCCACATAACATTTACGTCCTGTAAGAAATCTTTCTTTGTAACAACGATGGTAATACCGTCACCGCCGGTAACATTGAATGTATTGGGAGAAAGTTCATCACTTGAAGAACGTATAACAGTGTAGGTAACACCGTCAGTCTGAGAAGCATCAATATTAACGCTGTAATAAGCTGTAATGGAATCAAGGAAATCAAGATGTATTCCGAAGAAATTAAGAATGAGTCTTAAAATTCTCTTAAGGAAAGACATGATACCCGCAGAGGCTTCTTCCTGAACACCGGAAACAATTATCTTACAGTCTGTGGTTATGTTGTCTATTCTGTAAAGACGGCAGCCGTCCTCATCGATACCGTAAGAGGTAAGAGCCTCGTTTGTACCCATGATTTCACCTATTATATCAAAATCTTCACCGATAAATTCACTGAGGTCATTATTTTTACCTCTCTGAACACTGACCTTGATACCTGAGGCAGAATATCCTTTTGAAATATGCACTCTGAAATAAAAACTGTCACCGTAATAAACTACGTTATAGTTTTCATTTTTAAGCGTCTTTACTTTATAACCGTCACCTGAAGTAAGCTGTACGTTGAAATGATTTCTGAGAAGTGCCGGCTGTCCGTTTGCATCATATTCTGCGACATTTATAAGAAGATCTCTGTCAACATAAACAGTATATTCATCCTGAGCGTTGAGCCTTGCAGGTTCTCCGTTAATGAAAACAGCGGCAGTATGAACATTATACTTTTCTGACGTTACAACCTTGAAAGCAACTGTTTCACCGTAAGCTACCTCAACAGAACCCGTATACTGAACGGGGCTGAATCTTTCATCGGGAACATCTTCTTCATGAACAATGTTCGAGGGAAGCATATAACGACCGTCAAAGAAAACATATTCACCGTTTTCATCCGGTTCATACTGAATTTCTCCGTCAACCGAAACAGCATAAAGATATCCGCCTTCAAATTCAAATGAAGGAGCCTGGAAAGTAACTGTGTGTTTAACGGTGCTCTCACTGCTGTCGGGAGCTTCAATTTCATCGCCTTCCGCCGCAAAAGCGGGAACAAGACAAAATACGGTCATGAGCACAGCAAGAAAAACGCTTAATGTCTTTTTCATGGAAATTCCTCCTAAAGAATATAATATACCGATACAATTATACTTCAAATAAGCAAAAATGTCAATCTGCGTGCATATAAAATAAAAATGGATTTTCTGTAAACTTTGCCCAAGATTATTGCAAAAACATTTCGCATTGTGTAAAATATTAAAAATGAAAATTTTTCAATGATTTATGAATATCTATTCACAGCAGGAGAAAGAAAATGTACATAGATCTTGATTTTGATAAAAAACTTGTAAATATAACCCCCTCTTCCCGCCAGTTAAAGCATCAGCAAATGGAATTTTATGCATTTGTGCATTTTACTGTTAACACATTTACCGACATGGAATGGGGAGACGGCAGTGAATCTCCCGAAATTTTCAATCCCACACAGCTTGATTGCACCCAATGGGTCGAAGCGGTAAAATCTGCGGGGATGACGGGTCTCATATTGACGGCAAAGCACCATGACGGTTTTTGTCTGTGGCCTTCAGAATATACTCAGCACAGTATAAAAAACTCACCCTACAAAAACGGAAACGGCGACATTGTAAAAGAAGCTGCCGAGGCTTGCAGAAAAGGCGGAATAAAATTCGGAATATACCTCTCACCATGGGACAGGAACTGCCCCCTTTACGGTCAGGGAAAACCTTATGACGACTATTACTGCAATCAGCTTACCGAGCTTCTCACAAATTACGGGGAACTGTTTTCGGTATGGTTTGACGGTGCCTGCGGAGAAGGACCCAACGGCAAAAAACAGGTATATGACTGGGAAAGATATTATGACACAGTAAGACGGCTTCAGCCTGATGCTTGTATTTCCGTCTCAGGTCCCGATGTGCGTTGGTGCGGAAACGAAGCAGGCGACACAAGAGAGAGCGAGTGGAGCGTAGTTGCAGGTGCCTTCCCTGACGAAAGCCGTCCCTCGGAAACCGACAAAGACCTCGGAAGCAGAGACATCATGAAAAGGGCATCCGAAATGATATGGAAAGCGGCAGAAGTTGACACCTCCATAAGACCCGGCTGGTTTTATCACAAAAACGAAAACACCAAGGTCCGTTCACTTAAAACACTTACGGATATATATTACAGAAGTGTCGGAGGCAACTGTACACTTCTTCTCAACATTCCTCCCGATACAAGAGGGCTCTTTTCGGAAAACGATGTAAAAAGGCTCAGTTCTCTCGGAAAAAAACTGAAAGAAGATTTCAGCAGGTGCCTTTCAGAAGATGCAGAATTTTCATCTCCGAAATGTAAAGAAGGGCACACGGCAGATATGATGAAAACAGATTCTTATGACACTTATTTTGCCACCGATGAGGGAGACAACACTGCAATAATAAATATTGAGTTTCCCGAAACACGGAAGATACGGATGCTTGTGATAAAAGAAAACATCCTTTTCAGCCAACGCATCGAAAGTTTTACTGTCGAATGTCAGCACGGAAAAGGATGGAAGCATCTTTATTCGGGAACTACCGTAGGATATAAAAAGATAATCCGCCTGAGACATACCTCAACGAATGCCGTCAGGATAACAGTGACGGATTCACGGGTAAATCCCGTAATATCCCACATAGCTGTTTACTGATAATTACACTCCCGACAAATCAAAGTCGGGGGTGTATTCTTCTTTAGCGGAGGAAAGCTCCTGCACAAAACCGTTTTCTATCCCCGAAAGATACATATAATTCACTGCACTTTCATATTCTTCCTCAGAAAGCCTCCTGTTGAGAGAAGGATATTTCAGTTTTTCTGCAGGCGGTGTATATTGACTCATCAGGGAAAACAGTACACTGTCACCGAATTCATCACTTACCTTGTCAATAACATCATAAGTATTTTCAATGTACCCGGGAAGTACAAGGTGTCTTATTATAACGCCTCTTAAAAGCATATCGTCTTCATCGAAAACCGGCTTTCCGGTCTGTCTTATCATCTCATGTATTGCAGGCACAGCGAATGAAGAATATCCCACGGCAGATGACAGAGCTTCAGCTAAACCGTCGTCGATATATTTCAGGTCAGGAATATATATATCGACAAGACCCTCAAGTCTCCTGAGAGTTTCCGTTTTTTCATAAGAAGATGTATTATAAACCACGGGAACGGGAAGTTTTTCCTCTGACAAAGCCTTCACAATTTCAGAAACGAAATGAGAAGGAGTCACAAGATTTATATTATCCGCTCCGTCATCTATCAGTTCATAAAATATTTCGCGAAGTCTTTTTACACTAATTTCTTTTTTTATTCTGCCTCTTGATAATAGCATATTCTGGCAAAAGACGCAGCCCATATTGCAACCAGAAAAGAACACGGTACCCGAACCGCCCGTTCCCGAGATACAAGGCTCCTCCCAGAAATGAAGTCCTGCTCTGCCGAGGCTTATTTTTCCGCTTACTTTGCAAAAGCCTACACTGTTTTCTCTGTCGGCATTACAGTTTCTCGGACACAGATTACATTTTTCCATAATATGAAAAACCTGCTTTTTTATAATATTCACACATTTTTTCTTCACATCTGAGAAAAGGTATCTTCCCCTTGCTCAGTGAATAATTTATACCGGCATCAACACAGTGTCGTGCATATCCCTTGTTTCTTTTATCCTCACGGGTAAATACTTCCGATATCAATGCATATTTCTCATTTTCGGCACTCACACAGGAAACAGAAACAAGTTCTCCCTTTTCATATATTCCGAAAACGGCACCGAGAGAGGAATTCACACAGCGAAGCCGCATTACATACCGTCTTTCATCGTCAAAGGACAGGCTGTTTTTCCCCGAAATAAGTTTATAAATCTCCATTATTTCCCTGCCGTCAATTCTTTCTGCCGAAAAAGACGGACATTCATGCTTGTCATATATCATAAGACATTTCGGCTGAAAAGACATAAAAGGAATATCACCGTCACCCGTCACCCTGATATTTTCATCTCCGTTATCAAAAACAACACTTTTAATAACTCCGTTTTCATCTTTCCCGCAGAAAAAAGCCTCCGTTACATCCGACGGGTATAATGTGAGAAAGGTATAAGCCTCTGCCCCCTCAGGTGTGTCACGGCAAAGGTCTTTGAGAATAAAAACATCCTCATCCGTTGCTTTCACGAACTTAAGCATTGCAGAGATACTCCGTCAAAGCTTTTGCAAGCATATAACAGGCTTCTATATCCCCTTTTTCAAGAAGATTGGATTGTGAATGTATATATCTGCAAGGAGCACTTATTGCGGCAGTACGTACCCCACCGGCACTTTTATGTATTATTCCGGAGTCATTACCTCCCGCAACAACACTTTTAACCTGAACCTTTATTCCTTTTTCTTTTCCGAGCTCAAGCATTTTCCCGAACAGTTCCTTGTCATACAAGGTGGAATTATCCATAAATGATATTACTGCCCCCTCACCCTGAACACACACTCTTTTATCATCGGGAACACCTGCAACATCTGCGGCAGTGGTTGATTCGAGAACTATGGCAAAATCAGGGCTTATCCTGTTGACGGCACAACCTGCACCTCTTGTCCCTACCTCTTCCTGAACAGAGAAAATAAGGTCACAGTCAAATTCGGGGACATCCTCAAGGATTTTCAGCATAATTGAACATCCAACCCTGTCATCAAGGGCTTTTGAGATTATTTTACTGCCCGTATCCAAAAAATCGGCTTCAAAAACTGCCGTATCACCGGGAAAAACATATTTCATTGCTTCGTTTTTATCACAAGCACCGATATCAATAAATAATTTATCCTCGCTGAGAAGTGTATTTTTTTCTTCCTCACTGCTGAGATGCACAGGCTTACTTCCTATGACTCCCCTTGTGCCGTTTTCAAAAATTATCTTTCTTCCCGACATGACAGCAGGCATGATTCCGCCTACCGTATCAAATTTTATAAGACCGTCATCTGTTATATAAGTTGCGATAAAACCGACCTCATCCATGTGGGCACACACTGCGACCTTGTTCTTTGCTCTTTGTTTTCCTTTTACATGAACAATAAGGTTTCCGAGAGGGTCAACAATATATTCATTGTCGCCTGTTTTTTCAATTATATACTCTCTTATTCTGTCTTCTCTTCCCGATGTTCCGTTCAGATTACAAAGCTCTTTTATCAGCGTAAACATATTATTCCCCCCTTGAAGCATTAAAAAGTACTGCGGCAACTGCCTCAACATCTTTTATGTCGAGAGTTTCAACAGGTGTATGCATATTGAGAAGGGGCACCGAAACAAGTCCTGTTTTCGTACCCTTCCCTGCATTTACTGCAACATCACTGTCCGTTGCAGTTCTCGCCCCCATAACTTCGACCGTATAAGCTATACCGTTTTTTTCGGCAACATCCGTAAGCATAAGAGAGACTTCCTTCTGAAGTATGGGTGAAAAACATATCATTGCTCCGCTTGAAAGAGGTGATGAGCTCTCTTTTGGAATTCCGGGAGCTGAGCCGAAGGAAACATCGGTAATAAGTGCCATATCAGGCTGAAGTCTTGTAAATGCGGCAAGAGCTCCTCCTTTTCCGATTTCCTCCCTTGTGGTAAACACAGCAGTTATCCTGTTTTTTGCCCCATGCACTTTAAGCAGCTCACAAGCTCTGATAACAGCCGTGCAGCCTGCGGAATTATCCATGTATGCACCCGTGAGTTTTCCTCCAAGCAACTCACAAACGGGAGAAAGATACTCTGCTCTGTCACCGACACTGACAATACTTTTTATTTCGTCATAACTCAATCCGCAATCTATATAAAGGTCATCGGCTGTGGGAGCAGTATTTCTGCTTCCTCTTGAAAGATGCGGCGGAGTACTTGTGACACAGCCGCAAACCATCTTTTTACCGATAACACGCACCCTTGCAGCAGCAAGAGTTCTCATGTCAATTCCGCCTGATTTCCCGAATCTCAGCATCCCCGTCTTTTCATCAATACCCGTTATGACCATACCTATTTTGTCCATGTGAGCACTCAATACAATGTGATTTTCACCTTCACTTTTTACGGAACAGATAAGATTTCCCAAAGCATCCGTTTCTGTCTTTTCCGATAAAGGAAGCATCATTTCTTCAATAACCTTAAGTGTCGGACTGTCAAAGGTATGCTCATAAGGTGCTTCACATATTTTTTTAAGAATATCTATTGTATCCATCATTATTCCTCCGTACTGAGAACGGTATCAAGCACCATTCCGTAGCTTTCGAGATATTCTGAGAGAAACATCTCGGCTTCTTCACATTTCATGTCATGAAGAGATTTTTCCGTTGCTTCTCTTGCCTTGATAAACTCCGTATTACCGCTTCTCTGTTCAAGTAAGCACTTGAGAAGAGCCGATATTTTATCTGCCGCTTTCACAAGACGGTATTCTTCGCTTTTTTCATCGGGTCTTATAAGTCCGTCATACTCACTTCTGACGTCCTCAGGCAGAGTATTCAGAAGTGTTTTCTGAGCCGCTTTTTCAATACTTCCGAAAGCTTCCCTGATTTCTGAATTGTGATATTTCACGGGTGTCGGCATATCTCCCGTTATAATTTCAGGCATATCGTGATAAATACCGATAAGAGCTATTTTACCTGCATCATAGCTTTTCCCCAGCCTCTTGTTGCCGATAACTGCAAGTGCATGGGCTATGGCAGCCACATCGAGGCTGTGCTGACTCAGTGACTCCGTATCGGTATTTCTCATAAGTGACCAGCGGTCAATATATTTCATTCTTGAAAATAACGCAAAAAAATGACTTCCCATAATTCTTCTCCTGTGGTTGATAACACATATTTTACATCACAGAAAACAATTTATCAAGACCATTAAAGGGACCCGACAGAAAAATGCATTCCGTCGGGTTCCATGAATTTAACTGAAAAGTTTTTTAATAAAAGCAATTATACTTTCAAAAAAGCGTTTTATCATATCTATAATTCCCACAGGTCCTGAAGGCACCGAAGGGTAAAGCATATCATCAAGAACAAGATCTGCCCCGCATCTGTCACAGTATCCGTCAAAAATCTCATCCGTATGACCGCCTGCACAAAGGATATCCATAAAAATTCCTCCTGAATTTTATTATTACAATACAACAATAGCATTCTTTAAGCCTTATGTCAAATGATATTTATTATATATAATAAACAAAAGTGTGATAAAATTTTCGGAAGATAATCTGTATTGAAATAAATTGTGTTTTTTATTAAAATATAAATATCTATAATTTAAGGCGGTGGTATTTTGAACTGTCCGAAGTGCGGTACTCCCATAAACCGATTCGACCTTGCACCGAATTGTAAAAAATGCGGCGTACACATCATGTATTATACCCAAGAGGAAGACCTTGCAAGGGATGCAAAAAAGACTGAACTGGAATTCACTTCAGCAAGAATTCTTGTTGCAAAAATAAAAGCGGCATTCATCAAAGGAAAACTTCCCGTAATAAGGATAATACTGCTTTTATTGTCAGCAGTATCTCTTATTCTGCCCGTATTTGAACTGAAACTGTCTTTCCCCTGGTGGGAATACAAAATCTCAGCAGGTGCAATAGGCATATATTCAATCATCAGCGATTCCTTTTTCTCTGTTCTCGGTTCCTTCCCCGGACTCGGAGAGGGAAAAGAACTTTTCATCGTCACTCTCATTTCATTCGTGCTTCTGCTTTTGAGTGCCCTCAGCATAATTGCATCTCTGGTAATGCTCATTCTTTCTTTTATAAACATCAGAAAAACGGCAAAGATGATGTATATAACGGGGATAATCGGTGCGATTTTTGCTGCCGTGAACACTGTAATATCCTTCATTGCCGTATCTCAGGCAGTACATTATGAATTTATAACAGCAACCGCCATGTACGGTTCTGTACTTTGCATGATTATACTTGCTGCCTTCAGCATTGTCAACATAATGATATATAAAGCTCCGCCCGCAGCGGAAATAAGTAAAGCAGATGCAAAACGCCTTGAAATAAAAAGAAAGCTCAAAGACGGCGAAATAACTCTTGATGAGCTACCCCTTCCCATTGTTGAAGAAGACAAAAAGACAACAGACAAAAAAGAGGATAAAAAACCGGTCAGAAAAAAAACCGCAAGAAACGGAGGGAAGAAAAAATGAAGACCTCGGAAAAAAAGCTGAGCGTAAAAAGTCTCATCATTCTTACAGGAATTCTTCCCATAGTCGTAATACTGGCTTCAAGCATCGCAATTTATTTTACTGCAAAAAATGCAGGGGAACAGAATACCGTTGACTATTCTTTTCTGCACCCCTCAGAATCGGCAATAACAAGTGCCCCGGGAAATACACATGAGGCATCGGAAAAGGCAGAAGAGCTGCTGAGAACTGCCGTTGACAGCAAAATTCTGAAATACAGCGGCTATACTGATGTCAGTATCGAAGAAATAGTCTGTGACAACAAAAGCCTTGAAGAAATACTCTCATTTGCATCATCTTCCTTCAATTCTAAGTTTTCTTCTCTTTACGAGCCCGTTACAATAAAATACGGTGAAGATGCAGACGGTATATATGATATACTGCCGGGAAGCATACCGTCGGAATTTTCCTCGGAAATCACAGACGGAAAACTTGAAATAAAGCTCATATTCAATGAAGTATTCAAGAATATGTACTTTACGGGTAAAGACACAAAGTCAATAAACACATTCATCTCCGACAACAAGGAAGTTTTTTCAACACTCAACAAAAAACTCATTCCAAGCGTTGTTACTTATACATACTTGTTCAATGCAGACACTTCACGCATAATTTCTCTTGAAATATTCAGAAGCTATGATTATACATCTACAGTTGCATTTCAGAATACTCTCGCCGATATAGGAACATCTTCTCTTTCAATGAAAATCGGTTTCAGTGAAAAATATGATTTTTCCTATGCAGGTATTGAGATAGAACAGGATATCATAACTCTCGGAAAAAACGGCTATGAAGCCTTATCAGTAACCCCATTTACGGAAGAAGATCTTTCGGAGGATGAATACAGCCTTCGCTTCATTTCCTCGGACGAGACTGTTGTCACAGTCGATGAAAACGGTCAAGCTGAAGCCGTAAGCATAAGTGAGACTCCTCAGACTGTTACTGTTGAACTTCAGTATCTCGGCAGAACTTTCACCGATACCTGTACGGTATTTGTCGTAAATGAGACGGAAAGCATAAAGCTTTCAGATGAGTCAATCAGTCTTAAAAAGGGTGATATATACACTCTTTCAGCTCACGTAAAGCCCGATAACGCAACCGTAAAAACGGTTAAATGGGTATCTTCCGATGAAAATATTATAAAAATAAATGAAAGCGGTGAAATAACTGCAGTAAACAGCGGAACGGCAACTGTAACAGCCGTAACCCTTCAGGGCTTACTTGCAGCAGAATGCACCGTCACAGTAACGGATTAAGGAGGTCATAATTATGGATAAAAAAGAAAATACAAGCAGCCTCCAAACCAAACAGGTAAATGTCTACGAAAATTTCAACTATGTAGGCGTCAAAGAATCCGTTGCCTATGTTCTCAACGATGTTTCAAATACTTTCAACATCAACTCATTCCAGGAAAGATATATCTGGGACGTGGTAAAAGTCGACTTTACCGTATCTGCAGTAGTAAATATTTTCACAAGTGCATGGGACACAATCAACGACATTCTTCTTGGCTCCCTTGTGGATAACACAAGAACAAGGCTCGGAAAATTCCGTCCGTATCTCATCGGACTTCAGGTTCCTCTTACCCTTCTCGGTGCACTTTACTGGATGATACCTTTGTTTTTCCCGGGAACATCGGGAACACATGTACCGAAACTCATATTTTATTTCGCTTTTACAATAATTCAGGAAACGGCAAGTACGGCAATGAATCTTGCAAAAGGCGGATATATGTCAACCACAACACCGAATCCCAATGAACGAGTGCGGCTTATTACTCTTGCAGAGCTTTTCTCGGGCTATCTTGGCGAAGACCTTCCGAGATACATTTTCGGTGCATTATATGACCTTATCGTTAATGAAAAGATAGGTATGAAGCTCAGCACTGCATTTCTTACCTTCGGTGCAGGCTGCTCCGTGATATCCTCGGGACTTACTCTTTATTATTTCTTCCAATCAAAAGAAAGAGTTCCTCAGTCCATAGAAAGACCCAGCATAAAAGAAGGACTCAGAGCTATTTTTACAAACTACCCCGTTCTTCTCATGTGTCTTTCAGATTTCCTCGGCGGCTTCTCCGTAAGCACCAGTGAAAGCAACTATTTCATTGACGTTTTCGGTTCATATTCGCTTATAACCATTGCAAATATCCCCTCTTCACTCAACGGTAGTATCTCTTACGGGTTCATACCGTTTTTAAGAAAACACTTCTCATCAAAGGCTTTATGGGTAGGTGCAGATATATACGGCGACATACTTTCTCTCGGCTTCTTCCTTTTCGGTATGATAAACCGCAATTATACAAAAATGATTCCCATGGTAGTAGCGGTAGGTATCAGAGAATGGTTCTACAAATGGTCCTTCGGTGTAAATAAAGTTATAAACAGCGACCTCTGGAACGAAGCCATGGACTTCTGCGAATGGAAAAACGGCTACAGAATGGAAGCAACAACTTCCGTCGCAAAGAGTCTTGTTCTTAAAATACAAAGCTCTCTCATGAACTCCGTAAGAAGCATCATTCTCAAAAACATAGGCTATGTACAGGGTATAAAAATAGGCACTCAGAGCAACAAAACAAAATTCTGGCTTTTTGCCCTGTGCAGTGCAGTTCCCACCATATCGGGAGCATTGGGAGTTATCCCCAAATTCTTATGGCCCCTTACAAAGGAAAAAAGAGAAAAGATGTACAAGGACTTAGCTGAAAGAAGAAACGAACTTGTTTCCACCGCAAACTGATATAAATTGAAAGGAAATACTATGTACGACATTATAATAATAGGTGCAGGTCCTGCAGGACTTACCGCCGCAATATACGCAAGAAGAGCCGAAAAAGCTGTACTTGTCATAGAAAAAGGCGTCTTCGGAGGACAGGTGACATTTTCACCGAAAATTGAAAACTACCCGGGCTTCGGTGCTCTTACGGGCACAGAACTTGCAGATAAAATGGTTGAACATGCCATTGAGCTGGGCACTGAATTTGAAATGGAAAATGTCATCGGGATAAAAAACGGTGAGACAAAAGAAGTCATAACGGAAAACGGTTCTTTTTTCGCAAAAGCAGTAATAATAGCCACAGGAGCTTCTCACAGACATCTCGGCACCGAAGGCGAAGAAAAATATCTCGGAAACGGAATATCCTTTTGTGCCGTATGCGACGGAGCATTCTATAACGGTCAGGAGGTCACCGTGATAGGCGGCGGCAACTCTGCACTTCAGGAAGCAATTCTTCTCACATCCAACTGTAAAAAAGTAACTCTTATACAGAATCTCCCCTTCCTGACGGGTGAAGAGGCCCTTCAGAATGAACTGAAAACCAAAGACAATGTTGAAATCATCTGTTCTTATGTCGTTACGGGCTTTGAGGGTGAAGACAGTCTTACTGCAGTAAAAATAAGAAACACTGAAACTGAAGAAGAAAAGACCGTCCCCTGTGACGGCTGCTTTGTAGCAATAGGGTTGGTTCCCGCAACGGATTTTATAAAAGACACCGTAAAACTCAATGAATACGGCTATGTAGAAGCAGGTGAAAACTGCAGAACAGATATTGACGGTATTTTCGTTGCAGGTGACTGCAGAACCAAAGAAATACGGCAGATAACCACAGCAGCAGCAGACGGTGCCGCAGCAGCCCTGGCGGCAATAAAAGCCATCGGATAAATCAAACAAAAAGCACTGTAACCTCCCTTTTGCGGGAACAGTTACAGTGCTTTTTTCAAGCCTGTGAAAAATCCTTATCCACCGTTACGACGGTAAACAAAGTCTTATCATGATTTTTTACCTTTTCTTCAATGACAGCCTTGATTTCGGCATCGGAAAGCCTGAAGCCGTGAGGCACTACAACATCAAAAATAATATTCGTGTGTGTATTACCTTCCACTATTCTGAAATCATGAAGCTTAATTTCTGAATATATGTCCTTACAGACATTCTCACACAGCGTCTTCAGTTTTCTGACATTTTCATTATCGGTTTCAACAGGATCCATGTGAATCACGGCAATACAGCCCAGTTTTTCACCGAGATCCCTCTCAATATTATCTATTTCATCGTGAAGGGCAAGTATATCACCCTTTGCAGGAACCTCTGCATGCAGAGAAATTATCCTTCTTCCGGGGCCGTAGTCATGAACAATCAGATCATGAACACCGAGAACGTTTTTACCTGCCAATACAATGTCCTCAATCCGCTGAACAAACTCGGGTTCGGGCGGCTGACCGAGAAGCGGTCCTATTGTCTCATAAGCGGATTTAAGACCTGCATAAAGAATAAAAGCAGCCACGGCAAGACCGCAGTAAGCATCTATATTAACCGAGGTAAAACGGGTAATAAGCATGGAAACAAATACAACACTTGTGGATATCATGTCAGACAGACAGTCCGTTGCAGTTGCCTTCATTGCTGCCGAATTGCATATTTTTCCATATTTTCTGTTGTATAAGAACATATAAAACTTGACAAATATACTCACGGCAAGTATGGAAAACACGAGAATTCCCGTTTCGGGAACTTCGGGATGCATTATTTTATCAACAGACCCGGTAAGCAGCTCAAAGCCCATTAAAACAATAAGTATGGAAACTGCAATACCTGAAAGATATTCTATTCTTCCGTGGCCGAAGGGATGACCCGGATCAGGCTTTTTTGCCGCAAGACGGAAGCCGAACATTGTAATAAGAGAAGAACCTGAATCAGACAGATTATTAAATGCATCGGCAGTAACGGAAATGGCTCCCGAAAGGGAGCCTGCTACAAATTTAATTACAAACAGCATTATATTGAGTGCTATTCCCGCACCCGAACATATCATTCCGTATATCTGACGAAGCTTTTCACTGTCACTTTGCTCTTTGACAAAAATTTTAGTGAGAAGACTTATCAAAATATTTCACCTTTTCGTATCAGTCATCAAAACCGTTGGGATTGTTTTTCTGCCAGTTCCATGTGTCACGGCAGGCATCAAAAATGTCTCTTTTTGCCTTCCAACCAAGTATTCTCTCTGCCTTGGAAGGGTCAGCATAGGAGGTTGCAATATCACCGGGGCGACGTGCTGTGATAACATAAGGTACTTTTACACCTGTTGCCTTTTGGAAAGCATTTACAAGTTCAAGAACGCTTACGCCCTTGCCTGTGCCGAGATTGAATATCTCACAGCCCTTTACACTGAGAGCTCTGTCAAGTGCGACAACATGACCGTCTGCAAGGTCAGCAACATGGATATAGTCTCTTACACCCGTTCCGTCAGGTGTATCATAGTCATCACCGAAAACGGAGAGTTTTTCACGCTTACCTACTGCGACCTGAGAAATATAGGGCATGAGATTATTGGGTATACCGTTGGGTGCTTCGCCTATCTTACCGCTTATATGTGCACCGATAGGATTGAAATAACGAAGCAGGGAAACACTCCATTCAGGGTCAGATGCAGCAAGGTCTTTAAGAATCTGCTCAATAAAGAGTTTTGTTGTTCCGTAGGGATTTGTTGTTCCGCCGGCTTCCATTTCTTCATTAAAAGGAGCCGTATGCTTTTCACCGTACACGGTTGCAGAAGATGAGAAAACAATACATTTTACTCCATGCTTTCTCATAACGGAAAGAAGCTTTACTGTTCCTCCGATATTATTATCGTAGTATTCAAGAGGTTTCTGACATGACTCACCTACAGCCTTGAGTCCTGCAAAATGAATAACGGAATCAATATCATACTGAGAGAAAACCTCATCAAGCTTTTCCTCGTCTCTGATATCACACTCAATAAGGGGGAAATCCTTACCTGTAATCTCTCTTACAGCCTGAGAAGACTTAGGAGATGAATTTGAAAAATTGTCAATAACTACTATTTCTTTACCTGCTTCAAGAAGATGAACACAGGTCTGGGAGCCGATGTATCCGGCACCGCCCGTAACAAGAACTGCCATAAAAATTCTCCTTTCAAAAAATCAACTGACAACAGCTATCTGCACATCGCCCGAAAGCATGGCTCCAAGCACACTTTTAGCAGCAGTGTAATCGAAAGCTGTAATATTACTGTCCACAAAATTTATGAGCATTGAAAAAAATGAATCGCCTTTTGAAAAATTGTCTGCAGTAAAATGCTGACGGAAAATATCAGCTGAAGCATTGCCCTGAAGCCGAAGAAGTGCTTCACCTTCAGTTGCATATTTCATATATTTCAGAAGCATATCGGAAGTCATATTCTGAATCCCCGGTGCAAAAGTGTACTTTACCGCATCAACATTGAATTCGTAGCTTCCCGAAATTTCAACGGGCACCTGACCGAGATTACTCATAAGCCGCTTGAAATTATCCTCGGTCACATGAATATACCTTGAAACTTCAATATTTTTCGATAAAAATGCACTGCACAAGTCTTTATAGGATGACTTGCCGAAAAGTTCACCTATACTTTTCGTTTCCGAACCGATATCAAGCTTATAATCAAGAGGTATCGGTTTTATTTTAATTTTCCCGGCGGAAATATCCGCACTTACAAGCTGACAGAAGGTAAGAGCATTTGAATCGGAGCACAGAACCAGGAAATTTACCGAGCCTTCAAAAACCGTACCGTCCGTTTCAGGGGATATATTCTCACCTGATGTCAAAGTGGTTTCATCGGCACTTGTTTCAACCTCTCTTGCCCCGAGTGCCTTTCCTATATCAAAATCATTTACAGCAAGTATAACTACCACGGAAGCCACAAAAGCCACAAGACACAGTATCACAATGATACTTACATATCGGGGAATATGTCTTCTTTTCTTTTCACCCGTGGGAGCAAAATTAACAACATCTTTTTTTCCCATATTACGCTGTTCACACCTTTACTGACATATTATAAATGCAGAATTGAAAAAAAACAAGATAAATATTAATATTTTAACGATTTGTAATATTTATTTATTGTTGTTTTACAGGCAATATTTAAAAAGCTATTGACATATTGACACCGTTATGGTATCATACCTAAGCCGCATATTCAAGGCTTACAAGTGGTTCATCCCGCCTTGCATAGCGAGACTTATAAAGGAGAAAGATTCAATGTACGCAATTATTGAAACCGGCGGTAAGCAGTATAAGGTAGAAGCAGGCGACGTTGTTTTTATCGAAAAGCTTGACGTTGAAAGCGACAGCGAGGTTGTATTTGACAAAGTAATCGCAGTTGCAGGTGATGACGGAATCAAGGTAGGTGCACCCTATGTTGCAGGTGCCACAGTAGCTGCAAAAGTTCTTAAGAACGGCAAGGCTAAGAAGATCACTGTTATGACCTACAAGCCCAAGAAGAACGAGAAGAGAAAGCTCGGTCACAGACAGCCCTATACTAAGGTAGAAATCGCAGCTATCAACGCATAATGGTCAAAGCATCATTTTGTATCCGTGAAAATTCCGCATTTTTCACCATAAAGGGTCACTCAGGTTTTTCGGAAGAAGGTTCTGACATCGTTTGTGCCGCAGTTTCCTCTGCTGCATATATGGCAGTCAATACCATCACCGAGATACTCGGCGAAAAAGATACCGCAAAAGTGAAAGACGGATTTTTACAGTTTGAAACAAGCGGCAACAGTGCTGCTCGGGATATCATAAAAGGTCTTCTTCTTCATCTTGAAGAGCTCTCAAAAGATTACCCCGACTATGTAACAGTTACAACGGAGGTGTAAGTAATGCTTAAGATAAACATTCAGCTTTTCGCTCATAAAAAAGGTATGGGTTCAACCCGTAACGGCCGTGATTCCGAATCCAAGAGACTCGGCACAAAGAGAAGCGACGGACAGTTCGTTAATGCAGGTACCATCATCGTTCGTCAGCGTGGAACACACATCCACCCCGGCAACAACGTAGGTAAGGGCTCTGACGATACACTTTTCGCTCTCATCGACGGAAAAGTTAAGTTTGAACGT
>SVQH01000017.1 GCA_015065425.1 Oscillospiraceae bacterium | reverse complement strand
AGCATATCTTAAAGGCTTTGGAATATTATCACAAATATCTTCAGCGACAGAGAAATAAGGATAGGGATGCGAGGTGATGCGGATGAAGAAACTTTCAATAGCCCCTAAGATTGTTTCAAGAAAAGGTTCAGGCAGAATAGATGATAATATTCCCGTTGATTTTATGGAATATGCAATTCCAAAGCCTGATGAAATAACGGAGACGGAAGAGTTTCACATTGTTCCCGATGAAATCAAAGTTTCAGAACAGATACACGGCATTATTTATGATGTGACGGGTGTGTTTGACGGCAAGTTAAATAAATCGTTGTTACAGCAGTTTAAAGAAATTATACTGTCGGAACAGATGTCATAAAACCGCACATTTGAAAAATGGCAGTCGGGCATTGTAAAATGGAAATACCTAATGCAATGCTCGGCTTCCGGAAAGGAGTTATAATTATGGCAAAGAAAGCCGAGAAAAATATTAATGAAAAAATAACCGCATTATACTGTCGTTTATCTGTTGATGATATAAAGGATAAAGACAAGGACAAAGAGAACAAGGATTCGGAATCCAACAGTATTACTAATCAGAAGCGTATTCTTGCAGACTATGCCGCGAAGCATGGTTATAAGAATACAATGTTCTTTGTTGATGACGGTATATCAGGCACAACCTTTGACAGACCTGACTTTCAGCGTATGGAGCGAATGATAGAAACAGGTGAAATCGGTACAGTTATTGTAAAGGATTTATCCCGTTTCGGTCGTGAGCATATATTGTTTGACCACTATACTCAGGTGCTTTATCCGTCTTTAGGTGTTAACTTTATATCCATTCAGGAGAATGTTGAAACAATAAGCGGTAAGGGAACAGAAATGATGCCGTTTCACAACTTGTTTAACGAGTGGTATGCTTCACAGACCAGTAAGAAAGTGCGTCAGGTTTGGAAATCCAAGTCCGACAACGGAGAAAGGGTTTCTCCTACAGTTGCTTTTGGTTATAAAAAGGATGAAGAAAATCCTAAACAGTGGATTATTGATGAACCTGCCGCTGAAGTAGTCAGATATATTTATCAATTAGCTCTTGAAGGCTTAGGCGTTACAAAAATTGCACGCAGACTTGAGCGTGAAGAAATCTTAACTCCAACTGCATATTACAGTGCAATAGGCAGGAAGATGAGAAATCCGATTACCACTTCATACCGTTGGTCTGAAAACAGCATTGAAAAAATACTCAACAACTTACAATATACCGGTTGTACAGTTAATTTCAAATCAAGTACAGTCAGTTACAAGGTTCACAAAAGAGTGTCTTTTTCAGAAGATGATTGGGTTGTTATTCCAAATACTCAAGAACCGATTATTGATATGGACACTTGGGAGCGAGTTCAAGAAATAAAAAAGCACCGTCGCAGAAATACTGCAACGGGCAGAGAAAGCATATTTTCAGGATTGGTTTACTGTGGAGATTGTGGCTCAAGACTATATTTCTGTGCAGCAAAAAGCATAAACGAAAATCAGGAATTCTTCCGTTGCTCTGCTTATAAGGAAAACAGAGGTAGTTGCTCCATTCACTATATCAGAAATGTAGTATTAGAGAAAATGGTGTTGAAAACCATCCGAGAAGCGGCAGAATATATTATGGAATATGAGCCTGTATTTCTTTACTTGTTTGCAAAGGAACACAGATTGAGCATCGCAAACAATCTCAAAGAAGCAAAGTATGAGCTTGAGAAAAACAAGAAACGCATTAAAGAGTTGGATAAACTCATTGAGGCGGTATTTGAACAAAATGTTCTTGGTAAGCTGCCTGATGACCGTTATAAACGTATGCTTACCAATTATGAAAATGAGCAGAGGAATTTAATGCAAAAGGTTGAGGATGCTGAGAAGCTTATCAATACCGCACAACAAGAAAACATTGATGTCAGAAATTTTCTTGCTAACATCCGTCAGTGTACTGATATAAAGGAGCTGACACCCTCTATTGTTAATAAGCTCATTGATAAGATTGAAGTCTTTGACAGAGTAAGAGGAGCAGACGGAAAGAAACGTGTTCCTATAAAAATACACTTTGTCGGCGTTGGTATAATGCAGTTCCCCGATGCTGAAATGTTAGAAAAGACAAAAGAAGAAATGAAAGTCTTTTCCAAAAAGGCTTCGTAAAAATGAAAACACGGTGTAGCCGTAACTGACTACACCGTATATTTCCCCTAAACTGTCCTTAGCCACACGTGGCCAAGAACGGGGATTTTTTTATACATTGCGAAAGCAATGGTATATCATCATGCTTTAGCGTGTATATCATCAACACGGCAATGCAGTGTTGTATCTCACCACATCTTTAGGTGTGTATCAAAAAAACTTTCGCAATGATGACATGTAATTTCTGCAAAATTGATGATATGCAAGGCTTCGCATAGATTTCCTTGCCTCCACACTATTTTTGTGATATAAAAACAAGCCGTGAGTTTTCAAGGGTTTATTTTTTAGTATTGACATAGAAGCTTTCCTGTGATACAATATCACTGTATTAAGCAAGTAATACAACGAGGTGACAATATGGAGTTCATTTTTGATAACAATATTCCGATTTATATACAGCTGTTGGATTATATGAAAATATATCTTATATCAGGGGTGTTTAAGTGCGGAGAGAAGCTTCCGTCTGTCAGGGAGTTTGCAACAACATTTAATGTGAATCCCAACACAATGCAAAAAGCCTTGGCAGAGCTTGAGAATATGGACCTTATATACACCGAAAGAACTAATGGTAAGTATGTTACCAAGGATGAAAAGCTGATTGAAAAGCTAAAAGATGAATACGCCGTTACTCTTGCAAAAAGTTATTTTCAGGGAATGAAAAGGATAGGCTTGGGAAAAGCTGAGTCAATAAAATATCTTGAAGGGATAGAGGAATAAAATGGAGTTTTTGGAAATTAAAAACTTAAGCAAGAAGTTTGATGAAAAATGTGTGCTTAACGATATTAATCTTAATTTATCAAGCGGTAAAATTATCGGTTTGCTTGGCAAAAACGGCGCAGGTAAAACTACGCTTATTAAATTAATAAACGATTTGTTGACACCGACAAGCGGAGCAATCTTTGTTAAAGGCAATAAAATCGGCGTAGAAACAAAGAAAATAATTTCATATCTTCCCGAAAGAACTTATTTAAATAATCAGATGAAGGTAAAAGAGATATTTCGCTATTTTGAAGATTTTTATGACGATTTTGACATTCAGAAGGCAATGCGTCTCCTAAAGGATCTGGACTTGGATGAAAATCAGAGCTTATCTAAAATGAGCAAGGGTATGAAGGAAAAGGTGCAGCTTGTCCTTGTTCTCTCCCGAGAGGCGGAGCTTTATATACTTGACGAGCCGCTGGGCGGAGTTGACCCTGCAACAAGAGATTATATTTTAGATACTATATTGTCTAACTTTAATGAAAATGCAAGTGTTATTATTTCTACCCATTTAATAGCTGATATTGAAAGAATATTAGATGAAGCTGTGTTTATAGATAAGGGCAGGATAGTGCTGCAGGGTGATACTGATGATTTGAGAAGACAAGAAAATGCTTCTATAGATGAAATTTTCAGGAGGATGTTCAAATGCTGATAAAACTACTAAAGTATGACCTGAAATACATGCTCAAGAATATGAGCGTGTTTTATATTCTTTCACTATTTTTTGCAATAACAACAAGATTATTATCCTTGCCCGAGCAAACCATAATGCTTGACATTCTTGGCAAAATTTCATCCGGCTGTGTGATTGCAATGATTGCAAATATTGTTATTAACACGATGATGAGAAGCTGGATAAGATTTAAAGAGTCTCTTTATAAGGATGAGTCGTATCTGACACATACGCTGCCTGTTACCAAAAGTGATATATATAATTCAAAATTTATACAGACACTTATATTTTTCCTGATAGGCTTTGCGGTTGTGTTATTAAGCCTGTTCACGGCATATTATACCCCGGATGCATGGACAACTATAAAAGAGTATATCAGAACTATTACTATAGGCTTTAATATGAGCACAACGTTCTTTGTTTCTATTGCTGTAATAGTTATTTTTTTAGAGCTGTTTAATGCTATACAATGCGGCTTTTTAGGAATAATTCAGGGATATAAAAGGAATAGCGGTAAGGTAGGGTTCTCAGTATTATATGGTTTTATCATTTATCTGGTAGCACAGACATTGGTATTAGGACTGGTTTTCGCTTACGGATTATTTGATCCGACAGTAATGGAGCTGTTTAAAACAGGAACAATCAGTATAGATGTAAATGCTTTTAAGACTTTGGCAATTATAGCATCAATATTGTATGTTGTAATTATATTGAGTATGAGTGTAATATGTAAGAGAGTACTCAGAAAAGGTGTTAATGTTGAATAAATAAGGGGTTCAAAAAGGTGTAACGGTCCCAAACAAAAAACCATCCGTCAGGATGGTTTTTTTTCTTGTCACATTCAACAGTTCTATCACCCGTGTCATTACGTGTTCATTTCCGCATCCGGCAGTTAACTTGCTCACACACTCCCGCTGCTTGTGACAGAAGAAGGGAGTGGCTGAGCAGAAAGAAGCAAAGAGTATAGTACCCGCTCCAAGGGCGATGGATACTATGTTTATGATTGGTCGCAGATTCGAGTCCTGAGTACACACTAACATCTTCAAATTGATTGACTGATTTCAATTATTATTCCTAATTTTAATTGTAATTAGTTTTGCAAATAAAACACACATAAGTAAACTTGTGTCGGTGATGCTTCGCACGATTATCTTATTATTTGATAGTTCAGTTGTAGGTTTGTTACGTGCAAATTTAAATATGTGGCAATGATATTACATAATCTTTTCAGCGATCATCACGTTTTTACAATGCTTATGTGCAATACCGCTGCTTTCGCAGTTGAAAATTGTTTCTTCGCTCTTATGAATGTGCCAATCGTGGTAGTATGTGAACAGTTCACCTGATTTCCAGATATCAACATGCAATTCTTTTTTTTCCATATCGGGAGCAGGCGGAATAAAAGGTTTTCCGACAAATACATTTATGATATTCAATCCGTTTACTCTTGTATGTGTTTTTAGATTGTTAATAATACTTTGCCTTAAATTCTGAGGAATATAGTGAAATACACCGCTTGAAAATATGATATCATAGTCAGTTTCTATCCTGAAGTCTTTTATATCTGCTTTGAAAAAATCAACAGTTACACCGTGCACATCGGCAAGAGTTTTAGCCTTTCGTATTCCTTTTTCAGAAATATCAAAAGCCGTTACATCATATCCGTTTTTTGCAAGAAAAACAGCATCTTTTCCTTCCCCGCAACCGATATCAAGAATCTTATAAGGCTTTATCGGCGGTTTTCTTTGCATTATTTCATATAAGAGCCTATTCGGTTGTAATCCCCAGTAATATTCTTTTCCTGCATAGTGGTTATCATATTCCGTAGCCGACTGTGTCGGATAACCGAGAAGAGAATCTATTGATATATTAAGTGTTTTTGCAAGAATTGGCAGCAGTTCAATGTCAGGATGCGATATGCCGTTTTCCCATTTTGAAATTGCTTGAAAGGAAACGTGCAATTTCTCCGCTAAAGTTTGTTGAGTAATACCCAGATTTTTTCTTTTTTCAGATATAATTTTACCGATATTCATAATTTCAACCCCTTCAGATATATTTTACCACTTATGTAATGTAAATTAAATAATCCGTTTCGGGAATACAGTTTGATATTTCAACCAATTGTTGAAGAAAAGCTACTATTATATAATTAAAATAACTATCCGTTTCGGATGGTTTACTGTTTTTATATGTATTGCGTGGTATAATTTAGTTGATAAATATACTTGGGTGACGTTATGGATGAAAGAATAGCCGGGATAAGAAAAAGCGAATAAGTCTTACATCAGCCGCTTGTGTACTGATGTAGCAACTTTTGTAATAAGAAAACAGATATAATTTTTGTAAAGGGACATCAGGTTGTTTTTACCATAAAAGTATGATATAATTACCTCAAAAAGAATGAATTTACGGGAAAGGATGAACATTGTGTTTAAGAAGAGTCTTTCTTTGATACTTGCTTTAATTATGCTGATGGGCTTGTCGTCTGTGGGATTTTGCACTGAAATAAATGAGGGGGATGAAAGCGGGCTTTCGGGGGCTTCAGATGAAGCAGAGAACGGTGTTCCGGAGAAGGAAGGCTATGTACTTGATTTCAGCACTGAATTTAATGACGGAAAATTAAATACAGACTACTGGCTGCCTCAATATCTTCCTCACTGCACAGGAAGTACAGACGGGGCATCTGCACGATATAAGGTCGAGGACGGTTGTCTTAATTTATATATACTGAAAGATTCTCCCGATTATTTCGGCGGTCAGCCGGGTTCGTCGGATCCCGATAATCTTAAATGGATAGCAAACGGTATTCAGACATGGGAAAAGAATAATCTTCATCCCGGCGGCGAGCAAAAAACGGATGTTGAGCCTTTCGAGGGATACGCCACACAGTACGGGTATTTTGAAATAAGAATGAAGATGCCCGAAATCGGCGGTGGCGGATATGCTGCATGGTGGCTTATAGGTGCTGAAGAGGATGTCGGGATTGACGGAACGTCCGAGCAAAACGGCGAAATTGATATTTTTGAGACCTTCTTCAGGAATCCCGGAGTGATTGAACCTAAGGTTCACGCCTGGAACGACCCCGATCTTTGCGAATGGTCGGACATGGTCGAGCTCAGGGGCGAGGCGGCAGATTATTCCAATGAATTTCATACCTATGCTATGGATTGGCGGCCTGAGGGAATAACCTTTTATGTCGACGGAAAAGAAATATCAAAGACCGAAGAATCCCCGCAATACAGAATGTGTATGATATTATCCATGTATATCAATTCTGATTTCAGCGGTTGGGATGAACCCTCAAATGTCTACCCTATAGAATGGCTAATTGATTATATCCGCGTATATAAGGATGTAAACGGTTATGATGAGGACAACAGACTTTCCGTATTTGAGCGTTTAATAAAAGATCTGGGGGATTCGCTCGCTGAATTCGGACAGTGTATTTTATCTTTTTTTCACGATCTCTGTATGCTGTTTCATCAGTTTTTTGAGCTTTAATTCAGTCTGACATCTGCTTTTTTTCTAAGAATAATAAATTTTGATTAGTTAACTATCTTTTAATGATTACCGTTCGTGTTCCCATCTTTTCAGGAACGGCAGGAATCGAACCTCAACTTGATTTTTGAATGGTAATGATTATTGAAAAAATGAATACTGATTCCTTTGATGATGCATACATTATCTTTGGGGGGGCGGTAAACAAATCAAGAGTCAATGCAGAGAAAAGTTTTGCATTGACTCTTTTTTTGTCCTCAGTAACCCTATAAAGAGGACGGATTTATCTTTAAATAAATTGAATTACATAAAAGTATTATTGTGCTTCACAAATGGCTTTTGCCAGTTCTTTTCGCACATTCTGAAGCAATGTATCATCGGTGGTATAGCTTGTAAGTGAATCGGTTATCTCCAAAATTTTCTGATCCACCCATTCGCTTCCCTTGATTTTCTCGCAAAGACGAAGATAAGCATAATCCTCCATACCGTCTGCAACATTTTTAAGTCTTAATGTTGCAACGGGTTCATCTATATCCATAAACTTGCCGGGATATATCAGGCAACCGTCACCGGCAGATTCATACTTGTCCCAGGTTTTTGAGGTTTCCCAGGGATTCCCCTTGTCACAATAAATACTGTTCCAGTACAAGAAGCCATCGACATCTCTCTCGTATTGCTGCCAGAATAAAATTCTGTGGCGTATTGCATCCAGATGTATAAAGAGATTGTTGTATTCGCCTGTGGGGCCGCAGCATACATACCACCAGAGTTTTGAATTTTCATTTTCCTCAATAGTGCTGTACAGCTTCCGATTGAAATCTTCTTCATCGAAAATATTTGAAATGGGACATAAAATTGAGCTTTTTTCACTCTGAAGCTCTGCGGAGGAATATGTTGTTCCTCCTATTTCAACATCGGTGACAAAGAAGGGAGTAACCATATTATATCCGGGAAACAGTCTTGCCAGATAATCTGTCATTTCGGTATATCTGTTATATGCCTCTTCATCCTTAGGCTCGTCAATGGGATAAAAGTAAGCTTTTCTAACCCATTCTTCATTGGACGTAACTTTTTCATAATACTGTTTTAATAATTCTTCATCCTCGGTGTAGGGAATCTGGAAGGACTTAACGGCAGGGTCGCTCATATAGGCATCTGCTCTCTCATCGAGTATATCATAGGGCAGAACATACGCACTAATGTGATGTTCAAGAAGGAAATTATAATATTGCTCATAAACTTTTTGTCGTTCATCGTCAAGCGGTTCCCTTAGACCACCGTTTCCGCCGTATCCTGCCGGTTCATATCCCATCAGCTCCCAGAAAGCTCCGGAGAAAAGTCCCATTGCACTTTCGGAGAAGTACTCTTCATCGAGAACAAAGTCCCAGATTTCAGCCTTTATTTCTTTGGAGAGAATTTCATTGTCGTTTTGGTCATAAAGTTTGAGAGTTGCCGTATATTCCCCGGCAGAAGTTTCTTTTGTACTGACGGTTTCAATATAAAATATTGAAAGCTCATCTTTTATGAGTTCAATACGTGTTTCCTTTGAAAGCGGAAGAAGTCCGTCGGGATACATATCGGTGAATTTGTTTGTACCGTACATCGGAACTTCCACAAATCTTTCATTAAAAATTCTTACGGGAATGCTTTCGCCTTTTTCATTGGAGAAGTCGCTGCAGGTAACACTTATTTTTTTGTCATTTTTATCGGAATACACCGCTAATTGGAAAGCTTCACGCTCATTTTTTGCAAGAGAAATACTCATCCCGGTATCCGTGCCGAGATTATCATAGGGCTGAAGCTTTTCCGTCGAAAAAGCAAAATCGTAAAAAATGTTTTTATCAGCAGTTTCGGTACCTCCCTGAGAAGCAAAAAACCGGTAGGCGGGATACAAGCCTTCAAGTGAAGGGATAATATCATCAAGCTCGACAAGTCCGTAAATGCCGGGGAGTATAATAAGTATCGCCTGAATAAGAGGAATGATTTTTATCCTGAAGGCGTGCTTAAGAAAAATGCTGAGAAGAATACTTGTCATCAAGCCGATAACAACATAGGTTATCGTTATGGCAAATTGATTTGAAGGTATCCTATCATAAAGGATGCTGTCAAGGTGTCCGTTTAAGCCCAATACATTGTTGAGAATTAATGTAAGAACAAAAAGGACAAGCACATAAACCAATGTGGAAATAAAAGTTTTTATTATAATTTTCGGAATACTTTTTTCTTTTATCAGTAAGGTAAATACCGTCAAGGCACAAAATGCAATGCATGAAAGTGCGGCAAGGGTATAGACTAAGCCTACATTAGTCCATGGGAGATATTCACGGTGATAAAATTGCAGGGATACAATCAGAAGAATGAGACTCAATGCCGTTCCTGCAAAAGAAATAATTTTTCTCTTTTTTTCTGTCATTTCTTTCATCATAACACCTCTTATGTATTTTTTTTCATTTTATCATAAAACAAGAAGTAGTATATATACTCAAAACAACAAAATAATAATGCTTTTTTTATGCAGTTCATACAATAAATGTGCAATATTTGCAAGCAGAACCACTTGTGTTCCGTTTTCAGGTATTTTTATTTTTTCGCCTTTTAAACAATTGCACCTTATTTATTTAATAAAAACAATGTGATATAATTCTGTTATATTCAGAAGATTGGTGATATTAAATGGTTAACAGAAAGCATTCTCTAATACTTACTCTTGCATAACTTCAATCTTAAAGATATAATAGAAACATAACAAGTCTTTTTAACTGAGTTATCGGAATTGTTATGTGTTATAACAGTAAAAGGTTTTTAGGGGGATGGAAAAATGTTTTCACAAATAATTGCGGTGTTTATGTGTATTGTTTCTTGCTTGCCTGCTCCGCTTTCGCAGTTTTTCTCTGAATCGGTGCTGAAATATGAGCTTTCACAGGGTAGCTATGAAAGCCCGTATATTGTGAGACCGCTTGACGGGATAACCGTAAACGGTGTGTCCATAGACGAATACTGCGTTGTTACTCCCGACAGTACAGAGGCCTCTTTGTACTTCAATGCAGCAAAAACTTTGAACAATGAATTTCATAAAGCCTGTGGCAAGGAGATTGCAATAACAGAGACTGCTGCGGAAAAAAGCTTTATAATCAGCACGGCTCTTTCCGATACCGACAGCTTCAATCTCAGGGTTGAAAACGGTAATGTCTATATCACGGGCAGTACGAAAACCGGAATTTCAAGAGGAATTTCGGCTTTCGCTGATGAAGTTCTGCTGAATGCAGAAGGCAGTTACGATTTTAAAGACGGTTATGAGTATAATAAAACCTTCTCTGATTTCGTTATTTATGAGGATTTCGGGGCTGTGGGTGACGGCAAAGCAGATGATTTTGAAGCTATTGTAAAAACCCATGAATATGCAAACGAAAACGGTTTGAGTGTTTTTGCAAATGAAACTGCAACATATTATATCGGCGGTGCAAACAAAACCGCTATCATCAAGACCGATACCGATTGGTCAACCGCTCGTTTTATAATTGACGATACTAACGTTGAAAAAATAGGTGCATGGGTATTCAATATTGCTCCGTCAGAAAGCTCATATTCTATAACGGATAAGGTTTCTCCTCTTAAAATTGATGCCACAAATATAGGCACGACACTTTCGGCCAAAAGCCTTGTGGTGCTTACAGATTCAAATGTAAAGCGTTATATCCGCAAGGGTGCAAACCAGAATTCGGGCAGCAATCAGTCAGATGTTATTCTTGTTGATAAAAGCGGAAATATTTCGCCCGATACTCCCCTTATATGGGACTTTGATGCAATTACCGGTGCCACCGTTTATCCCATCGACACCGAAACATTAACCGTAAAAGGCGGCAGATTCACAACTATTGCAAACTGTGCTCCTTCCGAATACACCTATTATGCAAGGGGTATTCAGGTCAGACGTTCTAATACCGTTATAGACGGCATATATCACGATGTTATAAATGAGGGCAAAACAGGGGCTCCCTATTCGGCTTTTGTCAGCCTTTCCTGCTGTGCCGATGTCACTGTAAAGAACGGTACATTCACGGGACATAAAAAGTATTCAACCATAGGCTCTGCAGGTACATCCGTTTCAATGGGCACTTACGATATAGGTGCCGCAACGGCAGTCAATGCAAGCTTTATCAACTGCAAGCAGACTAACGATATAACAGACGGTGATTACTGGGGAATTGCAGGTACTAACTACTGCAAGAATCTCATGTATGACGGCTGTGCTTTTTCTCGATTTGATGCACATCAGGGGGTTCTTAATGCGACGATTAAAAATTCCGTTCTCGGCCATCACGGAATAAAGCTGATAGGTATGGGAACAGCTCTGATTGAGAATACAACTGTTTTATCCGACAGCTTTGTTGACCTTCGTTCAGATTACGGTTCAACCTGGAACGGTGAGCTTATTATCCGCAACTGTAAGTTTTATCCCACAGGCATTTCAAACAATATTGTCAATGCTGAAAATTCCGAGGACCATAATTTCGGATATACCTGTTATCTGCCTCAAAGAATAGAAATTGACGGCTTCTTTGTTCACAGTATCGGAATGAATTTTATTTTCCCCATGGTTAATTCAAAGCATATTACCGATTCATATAATGCTGCATACCCCGTTGTTTCCCCGCAGGAAATAACGGTTAACAATTTCAGCGATTTGCTTTTCGGACAGCTTTGTGTTTCGATGAACAAGGCAATATTCAAGACCCCGATTTCATCATAAATTGAATTATACCTGCAAATCGAACCGTTTGTTTTCCGTTTGCAGGTATTTTCGTTTTTTTATTATGTCTATTTCCTTAAAGCAATTCACGGTATTAAGGATGCATTATTTACAATGGCTTGTATGTGTGCGTCTCAGCACTTGCCCACCAATATGCTGATGTATTATGATGCCCGTCCGTCAGTTTTTAACGGTGTTTTTGATTTTTACTCCTATGAAAAGTTAAAGGGTTACTACGCTTTTTATTGGTATGGTATGCTTTATGACTGTGAAAAGGAAATTCCGGCAAAAAAATAAGATTGAAAATATCTATTTCCTTTATGGTGTTGATAAGAACGGAAAAGCAACAATTATCCTTACTTATTACAGTGATAATGATGATTTATTTATTAAAAGTGATGTGATATAATTCTGCTATAATCGGCGGAAAGGGGATTTTTCAATGACTAACAGAGAACGTGCGTTGAACATTCTTCACTATAAAAATACAGACCGTCTGCCGGCGGTTCACTTCGGTTACTGGGGTGAGCTTTTGCAGGAATGGGCACAGCAGGGCAAAATTCCTTCAGAACTTGCCGAAAACAACGGGGACGGTACGGAGAAAGACAGAATTCTTGACAGACTTATTGGCTGGGATTTCAACTGGTCATGTACAAGAGGTGCAAATAACGGACTTTATCCGAGATTTGAGGAAAAAGAGCTTGAGGTTTTGCCCGACGGAGCAAGAAGAGTGCAGAACAGCGTGGGGCTTATTGAGCGTATTAAACCCGGCATTACTTCAATCCCTTCTGAAGATGATTATCTGCTTAAAGACAGGGAAGCCTTTGAAACTCTTTACAGACCAAAAATGCAGTACTCTCCCGACAGAGTTGATTTTGAATATTTCAGAAATTTCAATGAAACCCGTGACAAGGAAAGACCTATCGGTCTTAATCTCGGAAGCGTTCTCGGGAATATCCGTGATATGACGTCGGTAGTCGGTATGAGTTATCTTATGTATGATGAAGATGAGGATTTATTTGCGGATATCGTTGATACTTATGCCGAAATGCAGTATCAATGCGTTAAGGCGATTCTTGAAACGGGGGCGAAATTTGATTTTGCACATTATTGGGAAGATATATGTTTCAAAAACGGACCATTGATTTCACCTGAAATTTTTGATGAACTGTGTGCAAAGCACTACAAAAAGAGAAACGATTTGTGTCACAAATACGGCATTGACATCATTTCACTTGACTGTGACGGAGTAACCGAAAAACTGCTCCCAACATGGTTTGAAAACGGTGTCAATACAATGTTTCCCATTGAAATCGGCGTATGGGGCGACCAGTTCGAGCCTGCAAGAAAAAAATACGGCAAGGAAATGCTCGGTGTTGGCGGAATGGACAAAACCGCACTCCGTAAGGATAAAGCGGCAGTTGATGCTGAGATTGAAAGAATAAAGCGGCTTGTAGCGATGGGCGGATTTATTCCCTGTCCCGACCACAGACTGATGCCCGGCACAAAATTTGAGCTTGTGCAGTATTATGCGGAAGAAATAAAGAAAATCAGACTCTAAAAAAGCCTTGTTCTATGAATGAGAAAATCGTCCGCAGATGCACTCTTACAGATATACCGTTGTTTTAAGTCTTTTTTAACATATACGGGTATGACCCTTTAGCGGTACAGAATGTTACAAACGGAAAAAGGAGAAACAGTTATGAGTATTTATCTTGAAATATCAGAAAATCTTCAGAAGGGCAAAGCTAAAATCGTTAAAGAGCTTGTGCAGAAGGCGGTTGACGACGGTCTTTCTGCCGCACAGATTCTTAATGAGGGTCTGCTTTCCGGTATGAACATAATCGGCGAAAAGTTCAAAAATAATGAGGTTTATGTCCCCGAAGTTCTTGTTGCCGCAAGAGCCATGAACATGGGTATGCAGATTCTGAAGCCTTTGCTTGTTGAGGACGGCGTTCAGTCAACAGGCAGAGTCTGCATCGGTACCGTTCAGGGCGATTTGCACGATATCGGTAAAAATCTTGTTAAAATGATGATGGAGGGCAAAGGACTTGAGGTTGTTGACCTTGGAACCGATGTTTCACCCGAAACCTTTATAAAAACAGCCGTTGAGCAGAATTGTCAGATTATCTGTTGTTCGGCTCTTCTAACAACAACTATGGAAGTTATGGCGGATGTTGTAAAATGTGCTGAAAATGCAGGTGTAAGAGATAAGGTAAAGATTATGGTTGGCGGAGCACCTGTAACTGAAGAATTTTGTGCACAAATCGGTGCGGATAAATATACATCCGATGCTGCAAGTGCAGCCGATGCCGCTGTTGAGCTTTGCAGATGATGAATATAGAAAAATACCTTGAAAATCCCGAAATATTTCAGTACAGACTGATATCCTCGGCTGAAATTCCGTTTTCACAGGCAGTTGTCGATATGTGCAAAGCCAACCGTTGCGGAAAATACGGCACCTGCTGGACCTGCCCGCCCGGAGTGGGCGAGCTTTCCGAACTTGAGAGTAAAATCAAAAGCTATAAATCAGCTTGTATATTTACTTGTAAGTATGACCTTGAGGACAGCTTTGATTTTGAAGGTATGCTTGAAGGACAAAAAAGAGCAAAACTGGTTTTGCAGAGTATTACAGATACTTTGTGCAATGACGGTGAAAAATTTATGGCATTAGGCTGTGAAGGCTGCGGACTCTGCGAAAAATGTACATATCCCGATGCACCGTGCAGATTTCCCGAAAAAGCTGTGCCGTCGGTTGAAGCCTGCGGAATCAATGTTGTTGAACTTGCAAAAAAAGCGGGGATAAACTATAGCAACGGTGCAAACACCGTAACATATTTCTGTATTATACTTTGGTGATTATATGAAGAAAAAAGCTGTTGAATTATTAAAAAATAAAACTAAAACCGTTCCAATCTTATCTTTTCCCGCAACTCAGCTTTTGAGTATCAGCGTAAAAGAGCTTATTTTATCCGCCGATATGCAGGTTAAAGGTATGCAGGCTATTGCCGAAAAATGCAATGTCGGAGCATCACTCAATATGATGGATTTATCTGTTGAAGCAGAAGCCTTCGGAGCAAGAATCCGCTTTTATGACGACGATATTCCCGCTGTTGAAAAAGGTATAATCGATGACATTGCCGATGCTCAAAGCATAACCGTTCCCGAAATCGGTGCAGGCAGAACAAGTATCTGCATTGAAGGAATAAAAAAAGCGAAAGAAATTATAACCGATATTCCCGTTTTCTGCGGAGTTATCGGTCCGTATTCCCTTGCAGGCAGACTTTTTGATATGACGGAGCTTATGATGGAATGCTTTGACAGCCCCGATGAGGTAAAAATTCTGCTTTCAAAAGCAACAGAGTTTATAATCAAATATATAAAGGCATTCAAAGAAGCGGGGGCAGACGGCGTTATTATGGCTGAGCCTGCCGCAGGTCTGCTTTCTCCTGCTCTTGCGGAAGAATTTTCAATGCCCTTCGTAAATGAGATTTTTGGTGAAATAAACAGCGATGATTTCATTGTCTGCTATCACAACTGCGGTAATGCGGCCGGGGATATGTTGGAAATGATATCAGGGCTCAATGCAGATATCATCCATCTCGGCAACGCAATCAATCTCAAAAAGGCACTTGAGGTATTGCCGTATGATAAAATCGTTATGGGTAATGTCAATCCTGTTTTGTTCCGCACGGGAACTCCCGATGACATAAAAACAGATGTAAAGAGAGTGTTTGATGAGTGCTCGATGTATGAAAATTTTATGATTTCAACGGGCTGTGATGTTCCTGCAGCATCAAAATGGGAAAACATCAACGCATATTTTGAAAAGATAAATGCACTGTATTAAATAACAGCAGACTGCTCGGTACGGTTAAAACAGCCTGTAAGAAAATATGATGTCTTGAGGTGTCATGATGACAGAGCGTGAAAGATTTATAAAAGCACTTAAAAGAGAGCCGATTGAGGGGCATTGTCCTACCTTTGAACTTGTGTTTTTTCTGACTCTTGAAGCAATCGGAAAAATTCATCCTTCGCAGCAGCGTTTTGAGCAGTGGAAACAGATGAGCAAAACCGAGCAGAGGCTGCACATTGATTATATTGCCGATTGCCATATCGAGGTTGCCGAAAAATATCATCACAGTGCAATTTTTGTGCATCCGAATCCGTGGAACTATGAGGATATTGTAAGACTTCTTGAAACAATCCGCGAAAAATCGGGCGATAAATACTTTCTGATGATTCATGGTGATCCGACATTTGAAATTCCTAACGGTGAGAATATGATGGCTTTTACCGAGAGAATGTATGAGGATGAGGACGGACTTAAAGCCGAAGCACAAAGAAGGCTTGATGATTGGGTAAGCCTTGCAGAAAAGCTTTCAAGGCATGAAGGTCTTCTTGACGGATTTGCACTTTGTTCAGATTACTGCTTTAATGTTAATCCTTTCTTTTCTCCGTCTATGTTTTCCGAATTTGTTGCACCTTATCTTCAGAAGGTAATAAAAGATTATCGGGATATGGGTTTTTACACAATAAAGCATACCGATGGTAACATCATGCCGATTATTGACCAGATTGTTGAGTGTAATCCCGATGCTCTCCATTCTCTTGACCCACAGGGCGGAATAGACCTCGCTTTTGTGAAACGGCATTACGGCGATAGGGTTGCCCTTTGCGGCAACGTAAACTGCGGACTGTTGCAGACGGGTACAGAAGAAGAGGTTATCGCTGATGTACGCCGTTCTCTTTGTGAGGGTATGAACGGTTGGGGTTATGTGTTCTGCACTTCAAACTGTGCATATACAGGGCTTGTGCTGGAAAGATATGAGCTTATGAACCGAATCTGGTACGAAGAAGGTATTTATAAAAAATAAAAGATACCACCCGGTATCCATTTTTTGAATGTCCTCTTGTCCTCTTATTCTGTTCCGTTTATATGTTTTATACAAGAAGGATTTATTATTTAATTACATTCACCAATACCGTGAAAAAAACTCTCTGAGCGTGATGTTGAAATATGAAGTTTAATATGTCACAATATAGGCAGAAAGAGACGTCGCTTTCAATTCATAAACGAGGTTTTGGTTATGAAATTAAATATAGGTGAAACGATAAAAAAATTAAGAAAAGAACGGGAAATTACTCAGGAAGAATTTGCAGAGGTTCTTGGTGTTTCCTGTCAATCGGTGTCCCGTTGGGAGAATGATTCTTGTTATCCCGACATTGAGCTGATACCAACCATAGCTGAATTTTTCGGCATTTCCACCGACAGGCTTATGGGTGTAGATGAAACAAAAGAAAAAGAAGCGGTTGGAAGCTATCTTGAAGCTTTTCAGGAAGCAATAAGCAAAGGAAATATTGACGAGTGTATCCTCATTGCCCGTAACGGAGTAAAAGAATTTCCTAACAATTATGAATTATTAGATAATTTAATGTACGCCCTTTTTCTTTCCACTGACGAAGATGGAAATATACCGCAATGGAAAGAGAATATGGAAAAGTACGATGCTGAAATTACTGCACTTGGTGAAAGAATTATGAAGTACTGTCCCGACCAGAATATAAGGCTCAGGGCAATGTCGCGTCTTGCTTTTAATCATTGTGAAATGGGAAGAAAAGAAATTGGCAGAGCTATATACGAAACATTTCCTTCAGTTGAATACGGCAAAGAAAATCAGATGTGGTGGAGCCTTTCTGAAGACGAATGGTTACCTAATAGCCGTCAGAGAATTGAACAGGGTTTTGATATTCTGGCGGCAGGTATTTATACATTGATTTCATATCAGCTTTTACCTGACAATGAACTTCTTGCTGTTTTAGAAAAACGGCTTATGCTTGACCAAATCTTATATGACAGCGAAGCACCTAATGAAAATTGGGGCAATGCTCGGCTTTTTTATCATTATGCAAGAACCTTGCTACGCTTAAATAGAAAAACTGAGGCATTTGAAAAGCTGAAAACTGCAGTAAAATGTGCAAAAGGCTTTGATAACCGTCCGGAACAAATAATTAAACATTCAATTCTCCTTGGAAGCGTTGTTGTGAAGCGTTCAGATTTTGAAACAAGCGACAGTCGCACTCTTTGCGAAATCATGCGGGACAAATGGCTTCAAGATGAAGATTTTGACCCTGTTCGTGATACAGAAGAATTCAAAGCGATTATACAAGAACTCAGCAAATAAAAGATTGATATATAATATTATGACTGCTCTCACGGGGGGAGCAGTCTGTTATTTTGTGTATTTATTCAGGGGAAAACATGTAACGAAACAGTTTGTTGCTTTTCACTTAAAACTGACAATAACCTTATGCTTCCCGATGCTTGTTTTAATTTCAATTCTGCTGTGCGGTGTGTCGGCAATGGGTAAAATTATATATTCACCGTCAGTTTCAATATTTTCAATTTCTTTATGAGCATAAATTACGGTAGGTACATCGAAATCTTTCTCTTGATTAAATTCCAGAACAAAAGCATTGTTTTCTCTGTCCGAATAATATTTTTCTATTGTTCCGCAAACCGCAACCGGCACACTTCTCACAAGACTTTGAGATATCGGACTGGTGAACATTCCGTTGTAAAAAGACCAATATGTATGGCTCCACTGATTTTCGTCAAATTTATCAAGAAGAAAATTTATATGAGATAGCCATTCTGTTCCGTCGGAATGACCGCCCCATTCCCCAACCATCAAAGGAACATTCAGACGATCTGCACTTTTTTTCTGCTCACTGAAGATGGACCACACGCGTGAATCACTTGCATATTTATATGCAGGAGTATCAACCATAAGGTCATAGGCATGAGGCGTATAGCAGAGATTTTTCTCTCTTACACCGTTATAGTTTACAGCTTTTGCACAGTAAGGTATACCGAGATTAGAATAGTAACTGTTTTCCATAATTATTATTCCGTTATCTGTAACATCTCTCACGGTTTTTGCAGCTGTGCTTATAAAATCGGAATAAACCTCTTCATCAAATTTTTTGACAAGTTTATCTCCTGCACTTGTGACCTTGCGGAAAAGTGAGGGATCATTGAATGGCTCTAAAACACGTATTGCATTACCTGTGACGAGCTGCTTTATCATCCAAAGCTTTTTACAGCGTTTATCAGTAAGTACCGTTTTTACAAGATTTAATATAAGCTTTCTGAAAACCTTACCGCCGCTTGAACCGAGAAAAGGCTCGTTGAATAAATCAAAGCCGAAAAGTGCGGGATGATCCTTAAATCTTTCGGCAAGATGAGTCCACATATTAAGAAAACGGGTTTGAATTCCAATGCCGTCATATTCTTTGTTTGCCCAGAAATTATCGAAACATCTGTGAACGGCTTTTCTGAAAAAATACCCTTCAGCCCATACGAATTTAACGGGTTTGAATTTCGCACCGTCCGGCATACAAGCCCAAAGGGGTGCACCGTCACCTGCATCACTCGGACCGCCGTATAAATCCTGATGTAAATCAAGGTAAAAATATATTCCGTATTTTTCGCAAAGATTTGCAAAATCTTCGATTCTGTTAATATACTCTTCATCGTACCTGTTCGGTTCGGGTTCAATCGCAGCCCATGTTACACCCAGACGGATAATGTTAAAGCCGTTTTCACTGAGTTCCCGTACCAGGTTTTCAGAATCCTTGTCGCCGTTCAGATGAAAGGTTCTCGGAACGCCCCACCCGTTATATTCACCTTTATCACAGTAATTTACACCGTTAAAGATTCTTGTTCTGCCAAAATTATCAACAAATTTTCTACCTTCAACAGATATCCTGTCCATATCTTTATCCTCCGGAATGTGTTAATTAAATTATATGATAACACAAAGAATTGTCAATATTATATATTTATCACTTTTCCGTGATTGTTTTGATTTGCAGATATGAAAATTTTGTGTTTATTGAATTTAATATTATCTTATGATAAAATTTAAATCAAAGGCTGCGTAATGATATGCAATCTTTGGTTTTATAAATATTTGCGGAAATTTTCTTACGATTTTTTATTCACCGCTGTCCGACAGTTCAGATTTATCAGCTAATGGAGGAGAAAAATGAAAATACTTGATATCAGTGACAAGCATTTATTACCTGTTTTTCCCAAAATTGTTTTTGAAAAACTTAATAAGAAAGCCGATAAAATTAAATTCATCGGCGGCGGCAGTTTTGGCAGAGTTTATAAAGCCGTTCTTTCCGACGGTAAAACTATTGCAATCAAAGCCTACAGGGTGCAGGGTTCACAGCATGAAGAAGCTCAGCAGCTTAATATTTTATCTGAAAATACAACCGTAAAAATGCCGGAAGTTCTTTTTACTTATGAAGATGCCGAAACAGCAGTATTAGCTATGACCTTTGTTGAAGGACAGAATGTATTAAATCCGATTTTTTTGCTGAAAAGCAAGAGCCGAAAACAAAAATTTGCAAATGATGTTGTTTCAGGTATGCTTCAATGGCACAGCATCACCAATGAAAAATTCGGCTCGCTTTCCAATCCTTCTTATGACAGCTGGTACGAATACTATAAAAAAGAAAAGCAGGAGCCTTGGCTCACTGCCTTGAAAGATTTATCCGAAAACGGAAAATTCAGTAAGAAAAAGCTGCAGCTTCTTTCCGAAGCAACGGAGCTTTTCAATAAATTGCCCGAAGAAAAGATGAAGGCTGTGCTGATTCACAGCGACCTTAATATAATGAACATAATGGCTGACTCGAAAACCTTAAAGCTCACTGCATTTATTGACCCATGTACTTGTATGTGGGCGGACAGGGAATATGACTTGTTTCAGCTTCGCAATATGTGGGGCGATGCTTACGGACTGTATGAAGTATATAAACAAAAATATAAATTATCCGAATATGCCGATTTCAGAGTGGCGTATTACGGGGCAATGAATGAAGCATCTTGCCGTTTGGGTGGCGGTCTGATTATGCCGCTTTGGGAAGTTTTATGTAATAACCGTTTAAAAAAGGAAATGAAAAAGCTAAAAGAAAAGATGTGATTTAATGAACATAGGTGAACTTGTAACAGTTAAGACGATTGAGAATAAGAACACTATTGATGAAAAGCATACACCTTACGGTGCTGAAATACGATTGTTTTCCTGTGTTCAGCAAGGTGATATTGAATCACTGATAACTCAGCTTAAAAATTTAGATTCTCATATTATTATGGGGAAAATGTCAGATGATGAGTTAATGCAACATAAATATATGGCTGTCAGCACAATTACTCTTGCCACACGGTATGCTATTCAGGGCGGGTTAAACGAAAACAAAGCTTATGAATTTTCAGACAGAGTAATAAAAACAATTGACAAGCTTACTGATAAAAACGAAATATTTATGTGCTTAGGAATTGAAATAGTAAGGCTGACAGAAGATGTCAAAAAGAATAAGAAACAGCCCGAGTTTTCTCCGCACATAAGAAACTGCATAAAATATATAAACGAAAATCTTTCAGAAAAAATCAGCGTTTCTGCTGTTGCAAAATATTGCGGAATTTCTGCAGATTATTTATCACAAATTTTCAAAAGAGAAATCGGAGAAAATCTCAGTTCTTATATTGTAAGACAAAAGCTTGAAAAAGCAAAAAACCTGCTTATCAGCGGAATGTCCTCAAAAGAGATATGCATTGAAGTCGGTTTTTCGTCACAAGCATATTTTGTTACTTTATTTAAACGCTATTATAATATGACACCATCCGAGTATGTTAAATTAGCAAAATCGGAGCTATAGACAATGAATTATACCTGCAATCAGAACCGGTTGGGTATCCTGATGTTTATTGAAATGCTCAGTTTCATAAGTGTCAGGTGTTCTGTATCGGAGTAGCATAATAATAACTGAAGTTATTGTTTTTTTCCTTTGATTTATGATATAATTATCCCGACAAACCAGATAAATATAATTACGGTTAAGCTTAAAGGATAAGATTTGCAGTCAGAAAAGAAAAGGGGATGTTTTTATGAATAAGAAACCGAATGAGCGAGCAGAGGAATTACTCTCGAAGCTTTCGCTTGAGGAAAAGCTCTGTCAGCTTTCCTGTCAGATGCTGTACCCCATACGTGATGACTATGAGGAGCGGCGTATGTATAAGTTCGGAAATTTCCGAAACCCCGGTCATTTTTTGCATGAGCACAGGGGCGGACCTGTTTCCCCGGCAGAGGTTACCGATGCAATAAACCGTGATATCAGCCTTAGTATGGAGTGCAATTCGCAGTCTGTTCCGCCTATTGAGCATGGTGAGGCACTTCACGGTGCACAGTGGGGGATGGCAACATGCTTTCCGCAGCCTATTGGTATGGCATCAATGTTTGACGCCGAGCTGGTTGAACGCATAGGCGATGTTATCGGCAAGGAATGTGCCGTGGTCGGTGTCAGACAGGCACTTACCCCCGTGGTTAATGTTGTGCGTGACTGCCGTTGGGGCAGAACCATTGAAAGCTTCGGTGAGGATGTGCTGTTAAACTCCGATATGGGTGTTGCGATTTGTAAAGGGCTGCAGAAAAACGGTGTTATTGCAACACCTAAGCACTATGCGGATAACTATTCTTACGGCGGAAGAGATTCAAATGTTTCCGACACCTGCGAACGTACTATGCGTGAGGTTTATCTCAAGCCCTTTGAAAAGTGTATTAAGCAAGGTGGAGCCATGTCAATTATGGCTGCCTATAACAGTTGGGACGGTGTTCCCTGCACCTGTAACGAGCGGCTGCTTACCGATATTCTTCGTAATGAGTGGGGCTTTGACGGCTTTGTTGTGTCGGACTATAATTCTGTTGAAGGTGTCTGGGAAGCACACAGACTTTACGATACAGAATGGAAAGCACAGGCGGTGAGCCTGAAGGCAGGTATGGATGTTGACTTGCCGCAAAATTCTTATGACGATTTGATGATTGCATATAATGAGGGATGGATTGACGAGGCAGATATTGACCGTGCACTTTTGCGTGTGCTGACAGCAAAATTCAGCATCGGTCTTATGGATAAGCCCTTTGCCGACAGAGATGAGGCTCAGAGGCTTGTACGCTGTGATGAGCATAAACAGTTGGCACTTGAAACAGCACGAAGATCCATGGTTCTTCTGAAAAACGATGGTGTTCTGCCTTTCAAGAAGAATGAAATCAAAAAGCTGGCTGTGTTCGGTATGGGTGCAGATGTTATTCCCGTAGGCGAGAATTATTCCGGTCCGTTCGAGGTGAAATGGACTGCACAGGATGCAAAGACACCTTTGCAATACCTTCGTGAGTACCTGGACGGCTTTGCCGAGGTGATTTTTGCCGAGGACGAGGACATTGAGAAGGTAGCTTCCGAGTGCGATGCTGCCGTTTATATGACGGCTCTTGTAGAGGGTGAAGGTCTGGATCGCTCCGATATCCGTCTGCCGGGTGTAACACGCAAAATGCAGAAGGATGACAATGCCGTTATTGTGGGTAAAATTGAATTTGAAGTTAAGACAAATCAGGAGGAGAGTATAAGAAGAATGACCGCTGCCAATCCCAATTCGGCAGTTGTACTCCTTAACGGCTCACCCATAGATATGAGCAGTTGGTTGGACGGCTGCGGTGCAGTGCTGGAGGCATGGTATCCCGGTGAACAGGGTGCACAGGCAATAAGTGAGCTTCTTTTCGGAGAAATTAGCCCCGGCGGCAAGCTTCCCATAACATTCCCGAAAACTGTCGGTCAGCTTCCTCTTTTTTATTCAATGAAGCCGTCGGGCAGAGGCTACGGATATATTGAAAATGACGGTTCTCCGCTCTATCCCTTCGGCTACGGTCTGAGCTATACCACCTTTTCTCTGGATAATTTCCGCTGCACTAATAACGGTGACAGCCTGAGCATAAGTCTTACCGTGGAGAACACGGGCGAGTACGACGGTGCAGAGGTTATACAGATTTATCTGACAGGCATAAATTGTGACGTTGTAATGCCCTTGAAGGAGCTTAAAGCATACAAGCGTGTTGAACTTCAGAAGGGCAAAAAGGCTGAGCTGAGTATATCAGTTCCCAATGAGGCATTCTGCTACTATGACCGCCGTATGGTTTTGGGTATGCATGACGGAGATTACACAGTTTCGGTCGGCACCTCATGTGCGGATATTCACAAAACATTTGAAATTAAAGTACGGGCCGGTAGCTTAATATAAATTTCGGATGAAAAATCAGAAAATTAAGAGGCGGATTTATGATTGACTGACTATCCTTAGCTTCGTTTTCCCGTCCTTTTCGGATTTTGACTGTAAATGTGTTTGACAACAGCTTTACAATATGATAGAGTTAAAATGTAAAAAAATGAATTGACGGGCTTTGATATTGATTCAGGTAAATTACTGTCGATATAAAAGACCGTCAGTTGATTGATTTCAGATTGGAGGAATTTTTTAATGAGCAGTTTGTTTGATATCCGTGGTAAGGTTGCCGTAGTTACCGGTGCATCTTCAGGTCTTGGTCGTCAGTTTGCACTTGCACTTGCAAGAGAGGGTGCTAATGTTGCCGTACTTGCAAGAAGAGTTGAAAAACTTGAACAGGTCAAAGCAGAAGTCGAGGCTTTAGGTGTCGAGTGCATTTCCGTTAAATGTGACGTTGTTGATAACGAAAGCATCAAGAGTGCCGTTGCCGCTGTTGTAGATAAATTCGGAAGAATTGATATTCTTGTAAATAATGCAGGTGTCGGAACAGGTGCTCCTGCTGAATTACAGGAAGACAGCATTTGGAATATGACTATCAACACGAATCTCAACGGTGTTTATTTCGTGGCACGTGAAGTCGGAAAAGTTATGATCAAGCAGAACTACGGAAAAATTATTAACATTGGTTCAATCCATTCAACAGTTTCAATGAACGGAAGTCCCATCAGTGCATATTGTGCAAGTAAGGGCGGTGTTGCAATGCTTACAAAGGCTCTTGCATGTGAGTGGGCTAAGTACAACATTACCGTTAATGCAATCGGTCCCGCATACTTTGAGAGTGAAATGACAGATCAGGTTATCAATACTCCTGAATTCGCTCAGGCAGTTATGGCTTATTGCCCCATGGGAAGAGTGGGTAAGGCAGGCGAGCTTGACGGTGCTGTTGTTTACTTCGCATCAGATGCTTCAAGCTACACAACAGGTCAGCTTCTTACCGTAGATGGCGGTTGGACAACTATCTGATCAGAATAATGTAAAACGAAGGGGCTGTGTCAAAACATCTGCTTACGATGTTTTGATACAGCCCCCCCCGGATGTTTTACTGCTTTTGTTATTTTGTCTGCCTGACAGGGGATACGTCAGTTTGCAACTTTTTGTTAATAATTATTTTACAGCACAGCACCGTTTTCAGTAAGCTTCTTTTGCAAGTTTTTTATGTCGACGGTATGTGCATTTTTATTTGTTTTGTGTGCCAGTGCTGCCGCTGTGCCTGCTGCTTCACCGAGACAGCAGCATATCGGCAATATTCTTACGGATGCCTGAGCCTCGTGAGTTGCGGAAATGCATCTTCCTGCAACGAGAAGATTATCGAATTCTTTGGGTAAAAGTGAACGGTAGGGAATTGTGTAATATTCTCCTTCTCCGAAATATCTGTGGCTGGTACCGGTTCCCGTGGGATTATGTATATCTATATCGTAATTTCCGAGTGCAACCGAGTCCTCGAATCGGGTACAGTCTATGAGTTCATCCGCTGTGAGAATATGTACGCCTTTGAGTTTACGGCTTTCCCGTACACCGATATTGACAGCGATTGAAATAAGAGCACTTTCGTCAAAGGCTTTTGAGTTTTCCTTCAAAAAACTGACAAGCTCATGTATCTGACGGCGTGCAATAACCTCTGCACGGCTTACATCAAAGGGATTTGTGGGATCAAGCTTTATTACGCGGGTAGTATTAAAATGCAGAACATCTTCACCCACACCGAAAAATACAAGTATATTTTCCCTGGGATTTGTAATCTCGCCTTTTGCCTGTTTTTCTTTGTAAAGCTCCTGTAAACGGGGTCTGTCTTCTGTGAAAAGGTCGAGATCAACTCCGCTCATTCTGAAGCAGGTAGTCATAGGCTGACAAAATCCGTCGCTTTCCCTGCCCAGCTGAAAGTCGCATCCTGCAAGGTAAAACAAGTCGCCGTCACCTGTTGCATCAATGAAGAAATCCGCCTCTGCGGTGATATGTTGACTTTTTGCGGTTATATCCACTGAGGTTATTTGTCGGTCAGTTATTTTTACGTCATAAACAACACCGTGAAAAAGCACATCAACGCCGGCTTCAGTAGTCATATCGTCAAGGACAATTTTTAAATATTCCGAATTGAATTCATGATCCTTGCAATCGGAAACATATTTGTCGTGGCGAATTTTCATTTCCTTGAAAATGCCCTGAGATAAATATTGTTTGTTTTTATTGTCTTTGTCTGTACGAGTCCAGTATGGCATGAAAGGATAAATAAGGCAGTTTGAAATTGCCCCGCCGAGACATCCGGATTTTTCTGTCAATAAAACCTTAAGTCCCTCCCGTGCGGCACTGACCGCCGCCGCAACGCCTGAAAGACCGCCGCCTGCAACAATAAGATCATATTTCATAGCTTTCACCTCATAAAAAATTATACTATCATAGGGAAAAAAAGTAAAGACCGAAGCAGATGAGACATATTCGCTTGTTTTTCTGTTCTCCTTGCTTTGCTGCAAGTTTTATGTTAGTATTAATTATAAAACAATTTTCACGGGAAGGAGAATCTTATGAAAAATACGAAAAGAAACATTCTCAGAACCAAGGCTTTTGAGGAACGGCAGCTTGTTTCCTTGCAGAAAAAGGCAGCAAAGCCCTCGGGTAGTACGTATTTTCTCGTACTGCTTGTGATAATTGCACTTGTAAACATAATTGACGAGGTTACAAGTAATCTTTCCGTTTCCGTTCAGTCCTCTTTTGTTACGGAGTTTTTTGTGAATAATCCCTTCCTCGGAAAATACTATACCTTTGAAGAGGGACTGTCGCTTCATACTTCTGTCAGTATCATAAGCTATGTGCTGGGGGCAATTACTCCCTTTTATAAGGCACTTGCCGACAAATGGGGCAGAAAACCGCTTTTTGCCATATCTACTCTCGGTATGGGTGTGGGACTTCTCATTATTTATTTTTCACCCAATTATCTTGTTTTTCTTTTAGGCTATGCCGTTATCGGTTTCTTCTTCGGACACGATATACAGATAATTTATATACTTGAAGAAGCTCCCGATAAATTTCGAGCTGCTATTTACAGTGTTCTTAAAGCTCTCGGAATTTTCGGTGTTGTGTGTATTCCTTTGCTTCGTGATGCCCTTATGGGTGATGATGCTTCGCTCTGGAGAAGGATTTTCCTTGTACCTGCCGTTGCAGGTATCATAGCGGCGTTGCTGGTTGTAATATTTACAAAGGACACGAAAGTATTTATAGCCGAAAGAACAGCATATCTTTCTGTGCCTTTTGAAGAAAGACAGGAGAGAAAGCTCAGAGAAAAACAGGAAAAGAAGGCACAGAGAAATCAGTCGGGTGTTTTCAATGCCGTAAAATATATATTTTCAAATAAGGATACAAAAAGTCTGATAATTTCCCACATCATTTTTGATGCGGGGATGCCTGCCATTGCCCTTTATTATGAATCTTCAATGCACATTGCGGGAATGAGCACTTCTGATATAACAAAGTCCATGTTTGTGCTTCCCATTGTCTATGCTACTCTCACACTTTTTTCGGGCTTTATTGCCGATACAATAGGCAGAAAGAAGCTCATTGTAGGTGCAGGTGTTCTCTCAATTACGGGATTTATTCTTTTTGCAGTGGGAATCAATAATCTATGGAACCCTTATCTTATCGGCGGATTCTGCGGTCTTTATCAGGGCTGTTACTGGATAGGAAGAGACTATATGAATATTATGATGACGGAAAAAGTTCCTACGGATATCAGAGCCTCCGTTGTGGGAGCAGAGGGACTTTTAGTAATAATCGGTCTTGCCGTCGGCTATCTTCTTGCTATTGTAGGAATGCTTGCCCTCCCCGTATGGCTTACCTGCCTGTTAATTGCCGTCCCCTGTGTCGGTGTTTCCGTCGTGATGCTTGGATTTAAGGTAAAAGAGACCAAGGGTGTAAATCTTGATTCGATAAATTAAGACTTTCGGTAAATATTTTAATTTCTTGCTGGTAATAATGAGAAAGAATAAAGTTTAATACCCATACTTATACTGTGTATGCTTTTCGGTTTATTTTCATTTTTGAGGGGAATTGATGAAACGCTTAAAATGAATAAAAACAAGGAGATATATGCACTTACTGAAGGATATTATACAGACTATGAGGTTTACTCCAGACCCACTTTCAGCAAATACGGTCTCCCCCATACAACTTTTTTCCTTATTTATGAGTATCAGGTCGACGGTGAGAGATATACGGTAAAAAGTGACAACGCCACAGGTCAGCTTCCGCTCACAGGTTCATCAAGAACAGTTTATTTCAATCCCGAAAACCCGCAGAAAGCAGTTCTCGACGAAACAGATTCGATACCGGCGGATATATGGCTCGGAGTGCTGCTGATCCTTGTACCGGGTGTTATAATAATCAGATATACTTACAATAAACGAAAATATTAAAAACCTGAAATACAATATTACGGATATTTCGGCGGCAGCGTTTTGATAATTACGGGAATTGCCGCAATGTATATTTTGTCGGGTAAATTTTCGTTTATGTTATTGCTTGAAAAGGAAGGTATTTTTTATCAGCTTATAAAGATACATAACTGTGGTGATCTGCCATAAACTACATTGAGATCAATAATTGCAAGTACTGTCATAAATTCCGATAAAATAAAATTTATGAACATCGGCAAGCTTTGAGAAGCAACAGAATTGCATTATGATTTTATAACGGTAGCGGAGGTATATCAGATGAAAAAACTGTTTGTTTTTATTTTAAGCGTTATGATGATTGTTTCCGTTTTTACGGTAAGTGCAACAGGAGCTTTGACTCATACGGTCGTATCCGGAGATACAATGTGGAAAATTGCCGTAAAATATGAAATAGGGTTAAGTGAGATTATAGAGGCAAATCCGCAGATAGCAAATCCTGATTTGATTTATCCCGATCAGGTATTGAACATTCCAGCATCAGATTATGCAGCTTTAAGCTTTGAAAAGGAAGTTATCCGTCTTGTTAATGAAATAAGAGTGAAAAACGGATTGAAGGAACTTAAGTATAACTGGGAACTGAGCCGTGTTGCCCGATATAAATCACAGGATATGAAGGATAATAAATATTTTTCCCACACAAGCCCCGTATACGGCTCACCTTTTGAGATGATAAAAAATTTTGGTATCACCTACAGGAGTGCAGGGGAAAATATAGCAAGAGGACAAACAACTCCTGAAAGCGTCGTGAATGCATGGATGAATTCATCGGGGCACCGTGCGAATATATTGAATTCTTCCTTTACGCAGATAGGTGTCGGCTATGTTGCCGACGGAAACTATTGGACGCAGATGTTTATCGGGACTTAAAAATGCGTATATTTGCATGCATATAAGAAGGCTGTTTTTACACAGTCTTTTTTTTGATATTTTGTATTAAATTTTATACTGTTTTGAACCTTTTTATATAAAAAGCTTTTTGCCTTTTATTATCATTGTTGAAAAATATACACATTTGGTTTATGATAAATATATAATTATTTGATTTTGGAGTTTTTTATGTCAGACAACAAAAATTATATGAAATGGCTTCGCGGATTCGTGGGGCATGATAAGATAATGCTCGTTCACGCGGGCGGTTGTATTTTTAATGACAAGGGAGAGGTTCTTCTTCAAAGACGGGGAGACTGCAAGCTGTGGGGATTTCCCGGTGGTGCGGTGGAGCTTGGTGAAACGCCCGAAATGGCTGCCGTAAGAGAAATCAAGGAAGAAACAGGGCTTGACGTTGAAGTGGGAGAACTTCTTGGAACATATACAGACCTTGATGCCTGCTGTCCTAACGGGGACAGATATCAGAGTGTTTGTATCGTATATAAGTTAAAAGCTGTCGGCGGAGAGCTTTTTTGCGATAACGAAGAAACTTTAGAGCTTAAATACTTTTCTCTCGAAGAAAATCCTCAGTTATTTTGTGAACAGCATAAAAAAATGTTTTCTGATATCAAATTACGATTCAGTAAATCATGATTTAATACTTTTGCAGGTGTATACAATGAAAAAATTTTTTGAAAAGCACGAGACAATATTTTGTATTTTGCTTATAATTTTATATGTAGTTATAAATTCTTTTTGCATCGGTAATTTCGGTGTGACGGATTACAGGAGCGTTATAATAAATACTGTGTTTTCTGCCATTCTTCTTGTTTTGATTATTTGCCTTAAAAGGGTGTCTTTTTACGGACTTAAAAAACCCGCACATTCAAAAAAGTTTTTATATTTTCTTCCCTTGCTTCTTGTTGTTTCCGTAAACCTCTGGAGCGGCATCAATATAAGCAACTCAAAAAGTGAAATTGTTTTTCATATACTCAATATGCTGAATGTAGGTTTTATAGAGGAAATCATTTTTCGCGGTTTTCTTTTTAAGATGATGGCAAGGGATAATGTGAAAGCTGCCGTTATTGTAAGCTCCGTTACTTTTGGTGTAGGTCATATTATAAATCTTTTTAACGGGGCTGAACTTATTCCCACCTTGCTTCAGATATGCTATGCCTGTGCGGTAGGTTATCTGTTCGTTGTAATCTTCAGTAAAAGCGGTTCTTTGGTGCCGTGTATAATTGCACATTCGGTGAATAATGCACTTTCGGTATTTTATGCGGAAAATGTAATATTGCGATATATTGTACCGGTATTTCTGACAGTCGTTCCGCTTGTTTACGCAGTTTATATGAATAAGGTATTACCGGAAACGGAATAAAAACGGTGGAGAGTGGAGCTTATGAAGCCTAATATAATTTTTTATTTTTCCGATCAGCAAAGATGGGATACACTTAACATCACTCTTATGCCGAATGTGTGGGAAATGGGTGAAGAAGGTGTCAATTTTACAGATTCATACACCTGTCAGCCAGTGTGCGGACCTGCACGTGCTTGCCTTCAGACAGGACAGTATGCCACAGAAAACCGCTGTTATGTAAACGCCATACCTCTTCCCGAGGATACCGTGACACTGGCACATCATTTTAATGAACACGGCTATGATACCGCTTATATCGGAAAATGGCATCTTGCGTCCGACCGTTTCCCCGGTATCGGAGTGCACTGTGAAAAGACTGCCGTACCCGTAAGCCGTCAGGGTGGATATAAGTACTGGCGAGCTGCTGATGTGCTGGAATTTACTTCTCACGGCTATGACGGTTATGTTTTTGACGAAAATCTTAATAAGCTTGAGTTTAAGGGATACAGAGCAGACTGCATAAATGATTATGCAATAGAATACATAAATAATCACGACGGCGAAAAACCTTTTTTTATGTTTGTTTCTCAGCTTGAACCCCATCACCAGAACGACAGAAAACACTTTGAGGGACCCGCTGATGCAGTAGAAAAATTTCGAGATTATCCGCTCCCTGAGGACCTTACTTTTCTCAAAGGTGATTACAGGGAAGAATACCCTGATTACATAGCTGCCATAAACCGACTTGACGATAATGTGGGACGGCTTATAAAAGCACTTAAAGAAAAAGGTATTTATGATAATACGGTCATTGTTTACACAAGTGACCATGGCTGTCATTTTAAGACGAGAAATGAAGAATATAAACGCAGCTGCCACGATGCGAGTATTCATACCCCCCTCGTTTTCGGCGGCGGTGCCGTTAAAAAAAGCGAAGTGAAGGACTGCCTTGTAAGTCTTATTGATATTCCGCCCACGCTTTTAAGTCTTGCGGGAATTCCCGTACCCGAAAGCTACTCCGGAAATATTCTTCCCGTAAACGGACTCAAAGCCCCTGAAAGAGACTGCGTTTTTGTGCAGATAAGTGAATCACATATAGGAAGATGTGTCAGAACAAAGGACCGGAAATATTCCGCAAAAGCAAAAGGTTCAGGGTGGCATAAATTCAGTGCAGTACATTACTATGACGATTTTTTGTATGACCTGAAAAACGACCCTTTTGAAAAGAACAATCTTGTGAATAACGAAGAGTACGGGAAAATTCTTCAGGAAATGAGAGAGCTGCTTTCAAGAGAAATGGTAAAAGCGGGCGAGAAAAAGCCTGTTTTCCGAAAACCCATGAAGGTGAGTAAGTATTGACGAAAAGCAAATTTTTGTATGTTTATTCAACAGAGGCTTGTTGTGCTGTTGACAATGCGTTCATAGTATGTTAAAATTTAGAGGTATAAATTTTTTCGGAGGAAAAAAACATGAAAAAAATCACAGCACTGTTTTTATCTCTTTTAATGGTGTTCGGTATCTTTGCTTCAACCGCTTCTGCCGCTGCAACTGAAAAGAAAGAAAAAAGTCCTATAATTTTTATTGCAGGCAGCTCCATTGAAATCTGTGATGCCGAGGGAAATGAAATTTCCACAGGCTTTGATGTCATAACCGACGATGACGAAGGAGATATGACAACAGATAAAATCATTGAAACTGCAATGAACATACTTAAGCCCTTCCTGCTTGAAGGTCTGCCCTTCAATAAGTGGGATAATTACGGTAAGGCACTTTATGAAGAATTGGCACCCATCTGGGATGAAACTCAGCTTGACGGAGACGGAAATGCAAAGTACGGCACAGGTGTTTCCAAGGCTGAAATAGAAAAGTGGGATAAAAAAGCTCAAACCCAGAATACCGGTGCTGACGGTACATTCAATATCAATGACTATAAATTCCGCTATGACTGGCGTCTTTCTCCCTATGACCACGTTGACAGACTCCACAAATATATTCAGGATATCATCAAAACCACAAAGTGCTCACAGGTTTGCCTTGTGGGCAGATGTCTCGGCGGCAGTGTTATCACGGCTTACCTTGAAAAATACGGCGATCAGGGTCTTGTCAAAAAGGTATTCTATGACGAGGTTATGTCAAACGGCAGTTCAATAGTAAACGACTGCTTCAGCGGTAAGATAGCATTCAGTGACAAGCATTCACAGTCATATTTACTTCAGGCTGAATATTTCGGACGGGACGGTCAGGGTATTGACCTTGAAGGTATCAGTGAATTTACTCTTGAGCTTGTGGAAGCAGTGCTTGATTACGCAACACAAGCGGGAATCCTGAATATGGTCTTCGGCGGTGTTGAAAATCTTTATGAAAGACTCTATGAAGCATTTATCCCTGCTATGCTCAGAGCTACAGGTATCGGCACCTGGGCAAACTATTGGTGCAGTGTTTACGAAGAGGATTTTGATCAGGCACTTGACCTTGTTTTCGGAAAAGAAGGCACTGAAACAAGAAAAGAAAATGCAGGTCTTGTTAAAAAGATTCAGTATATCAGAGAACACATTGTTAAGGCTGCTCCCGACCTTTACAAAAAGTTCGCAGATGAATACGGTGTTGAAATAGGTGTTCTTGCAGGCTACGGTCTTACAAATGCTCCCATTATGGAACATTTCGATGAAACAAGTGACTGTGTTGTTGGTTTTGTCGATGCTTCCTTTGGCGGTACTGCTGCAGGTCTTTTCGACACTCTCAGTGATGAATATATTGCTGAAAAAGAGGCACAGGGACTTGGAGAATATATCTCTCCTGACCGCAAGATAGATGCTTCTACCTGTCTTTTCCCGGAAACCACCTGGATAATCAAGAACAAGCACCACGACTACGGCAGTTCATACGTATATCTTGCAGAATACTTCACTCAGTATACAAATGTAACAGTTAATTCAAACAGCAGAGACATCGGCAGATTCCTTGTTTTTGACAGTTCCGATAAAAGAGAATTCGTTAATATGACAGAAGAGAATATGGCAGACGGATCCTGGATTACGGAAGTTCAGCAGAAGCCTACTTTCAGAAGCGTGTTTGCTTCCTTTGTCGAAATGATGAAGCTTATATGGAAGGCACTTTCAGATTTCTTTAACGGTTTGTTTAATTCCTGAGTATAGAATTTATATTTTTGCACCCTGTTCTTTGCGGACAGGGTGTTATTTTTTGTATGGATTCTTGACTGCCGGATTATTTTACTGTATAGTGATTATTGTATAAAATGCAGAAAGATTTATAATTTCAGGGAGAAACAAATGAATATCACCGGTGCAATTTTTGATTTTGACGGAACTCTTTTTGATTCAATGCCTGTCTGGAAGGGAATAAAAGATAAATTCTTTGACAGAATAGGTCTCAAGCTGACAAAGGAAGACGAGGAAACTTTCAAAGGAAAATATCTCAAAGAATCTCTTATGCTTGCAATAGAGAGGTTCAATATGAAGGAGACTTATGACGAGCTTTTGTCCATGTTTTTTGATTATATCAAAGAGAGATATCTTGCAGAGGCTGAGCCTAAGAATGACATAAAAGACTTCCTCGGAAAGCTTAAGGCAAAAGGTGTAAAAATGGGTATAGCCACAGCTACGGGAGAGTCGGCTCTCGTTGCGGTATTGGAAAAATACGGAATGGCTGATTATTTTGAGGCAATATATTCAACCTATACAGTAGGTGCCGCAAAAACAGAATCTAAGGTATATGATGTTGTTCTCGAAAAGCTCGGTACTGAAAAAGAGACTACATGGATTTTTGAAGATGCACTTTATGCTGCAAAAACGGCAAAGGCTAACGACTATAATGTTGTGGGTATTTTTGATGAGAGTGAACCCCATGCAGAAGAACTAAAAGAGCTTGTTGACATATATATTCACAGATATGAAGAATTACCGCTCACATAATCAGAATTCAGTGGTGAAATACAATAAAAGGAGAGCTTGATAATGAAAAAATATGACATTGCCGCTTTTATATGGCCCTCTTATACGGGGGATGAACCGAGAACACGCATTTTCTGGCCCGAAGGTTACGGTGAATGGCAGACAGTGAAGGCCATGACAGATAAAGGCTATGAGGGCTGCAGATGGCCGAGAAAGCCTTTATGGGGTTATGTGAATGAAGCTGACAGCCGAATCATGGAAATGCAGATAGACTGTGCAGTTTCTTACGGTGTAAATGTGTTCATTTATGACTGGTACTGGTTCGACGACCGTCCTTTTCTTGAAAATTGTCTCAATGACGGTTTTCTGAAAGCCCGTAACAATAAGCAGATGAAGTATTATCTCATGTGGGCAAATCATGATGCAACACATCTGTGGGATAAAAGAAATTCTGACAATGACCTTTCAACGGTTATCTGGAAAGGCTCTGTTACTCCCGAAATTTTTTCCCGTATCTGCGACAGAACCATTGAAAAATACTTCAGCTCCGATAATTATTATCAGATTGACGGTTGTCCCGTATATATGATATTTGATCTTGATAATTTTATACGTTCCTTTGCTTCTACCGAAGAGTGCAGAGATGCAATCGCAGAATTCAGAAGAAAAACCGTAGAGGCAGGCTTTAAGGGTCTTCATTTTCAGGTCGTTTACTGGGGAGACCGTATTTATGACCGGCTGGATGACAGCGACGTCAATAAAGGAAAAACGGTATACGAAATTTATGATTATCTCGGTATAGACTCAATTACAAATTATAACTGGGGCGGTTCGGTTCATTTTGACGGAGACTATACGGAACTTACGGATAAATACGCAGAAAAGTTTATTGATGCTTCAAAAAAGCTTAGTATTCCTTATTATCCCAATATATCGGTAGGTTGGGACAATAATGTAAGGTTTTATAATTTTGTTCCCGGAGTAGTCAGAAATAACACTCCCGAAAATTTCAGAAAAGCCTGTGAAAGAATAAAGACACTTGCAGACGATTCTATGAGTAAGGGAATTATGAAAGCACCTCTTGTTACGGTAAACAGCTGGAATGAATGGACAGAGACCAGCTATCTTCAGCCCGATGACCTTTACGGCTACGGGTATCTTGAAGGAATAAAAGATGTTTTTTCAGAATGCGATTAACATAGAATAACAGTAATTTATAAAAACTATACCCGGAGGAAAAAGCCTTGTTTGAGCAGGATTATATAATGAGACAGATTTATCAGCTTGTAAAAATGGTTGCAAAGTTTTTCTTTGATATTGACTCTCCGACGATTACTGAAGAGCTTGAAGACCGCTTGCCTGAAAATGAAAAAGGTATGCTTCAGACCCTTCTTGAAATGGCAGATGCAGGGAATATAGGAAAAGCAGAGGATATGTTATTTCAGATGATTGAAGAAAACAGTAAGGGCTGTCTTGAAATGTCACTTCTGTTTTACTCTTATCTCGACGAAAAAACGGACGATTTTCTTGAGTTTAACGGCTTTCCCCGTGAAGAAGTTTATGAGGGACTGAAAGAAGTTGTTAAAAAATTCGGGCTTGATGCAGTTTTTTCAGACTGAATGAACATCCCGTATGTTTTACACACAAAAAACCACTTGAACAACATTATATATTCGTGTATAATTTATTTAATATATCCGTAAAAGGGGGAAATTTTTATGTCAATCTTACCTACAGTCAAATTTGAAACAAAGCGTAAAAATCTGTTTCTTCGTGTGGCACCCGGGCATTTTGCAACGAGCAACCGCCATACAAATTACTATATCGATGTTGTTTCTCAGAAATCCCGTCTTTCCGAAGCAAAGGCAGTAGCTGAGGAGTTGGCTTCATATTATTATGCAGATACAAAGGTGGATACCGTTCTCTGTCTTGACGGCATGGAGGTAATTGGTGCCTGCCTTGCGAATTTTCTTACAAAATCCGACAATATCGTTAATATGAATGCACATAAGTCAATTTATGTGGTTTCTCCCGAATATACAAACGGAAATCAGATACTTTTCCGTGATAATATCGTGCCCATGATAAAGGACAAGAATATTATGATTCTTGCTGTTTCCGTGTCCTCAGGTAAAACCGTTCTTGCCGCCATTGATGCCATAAGATATTACGGCGGAAAGGTTACGGGTATTTCTTCTATTTTCTCAACAGAAAAAGAATGCATCGGCTTCCCCGTGCACTCCATTTTTGACCCCAATGACCTTGAAGGCTATCAGGTATGGCGTCCCCACGAGTGTCCTATGTGTAAAGAAGGCATAAAGCTCGATGCACTCATGAACAGCCACGGATTCTCAAAGCTTTAAATAGAATTTTATAAATTATCGTAATAGTAAAGAAAGAAAAAATGCAGAGAGGAAGATTGATATGAAAAAAAGAATTCAGAAAAATGATATTCTTTTTCTGACTGTTATTCTTTTTGGATTACTTTTACATATTAGTTGTATTTCTTCTTTTCCGAATCCAGATGAAACTTTTTATTTTTCTGTTCCTCTTCGTCTTATTAACGGTGACAGTTTGATACAGGATGAATGGCATTTAACACAGTTTTCTTCTTTGTTTCAGTATATTCCCGTGTTTTTATGGTTGAAAATAAAAGGCTCTACGGAGGGGATAATAGTTTTTCTGAGAGTATTATATCTTATTATTCACACTGTTGCAGCCTTTAGTATCTATAAATTTTTTCAAAAATACGGATTTGCGTCTGTTTGTGCTGTTGCCGTATTTTACACACAAGTGCCATATGCTATTTTAACAATTAGTTATACTTCTGTATATGCTTTAGGACTGTTGTTTTTGTCAATGTTGCTATTTGCAATTTATAACAGTCCAAAAAAAACGTATTTAATTTGCTCAGGCTTTTGTTTTGGCTCTTGTTGTGTCTGCAATCCGCTTTTTGTTTTTGCATACCCTCTGTATCTGTTATTTTGCATATTCTGGAGAAAAAAGAAAGGAGTCAAAGACCGAGTTTTTAATGTATTTATAAAAAAAGACAAAAGATATTCAAATAAAATTCAAAATGATTGTTTTTCCCAAGAAAAGTATAATATGTTTTTTTCTTCAAAGGCAATTCTACTGTTTTCTTCAGGTATCGGCATAATTGCAGCAATCAGCGTAATTTATTATTTCGCTACGGGGGGCACTCTTTCTTCCTTTTCAGATAATGTTAAAATGATGCTGGAATATACAGAATATTTTGAAAGTTTAGGTGCAAAAGTTGTCGAATTTCTTGCTGTTTACAATCAACTTAGCTTCAACTTGTCGTTTTTGTTACCTTTATTATTTGTATTTTTGATCTTTGATAAAAAACGCCATGATTTGATGCACAGACTTATATATTTGATTTGTTTGTTTATTGTTGTAACTATGTATTTAATTGGTACTTTAGTACACATTTTTATAATAAAAGATAAGGATATTAATATGTTATCAGTTTTGTTGCCGTTAACTATCTTTTCTTTTGTTTGTTTTATTCTTTTGAAAAATAAAAATAAACCAATGTTTTATTGTATGTATCTTCCCGGTACAATAGGAGCGTTGTTTCAGTTTTTATCTTCCAGAACGGTTTTTGCTACCATTGGCTGGGCATGTTTAGTGTGTGCTCTCACAGGAGTATTTTTTATTTATGATTTAGTTAAAGAATTAAGGAAAGAATTTTATTCATATGATAAAAATACTGATAAAAAGAAAATAATATTAAATAAATCCGGTATTGCTGTTATTTGTTTGTGTTTTAGTATATGTTTTGTTTTTCAAAATTCTGTATATTTACAAATACAGAACTATGTTCATTATTATTCATATTATCAAAAAACTAATAATTTTAATTCGGCAGAGTCTTCAGAAAATGTTTATTTGTCAACCGGACCTTTGGATGGCTGTTATGCAAGTGAACTCGATTACAAAGCGTATGTAAACACTATGAAGGATCTTGACTTTATAAAATCCGAGAGTGATGAAGAGGATCCTGTGCTTATTCTTTCGGAAAAGCCTTGGATGTATTTATATATTGACAGACCTTTTGCTACATATACGACAGTGTTTCAGTTTCTAAGGTTTGATGCGCTGAAGCAGTATTATGAAGTAAACCCGGAGCAAAAACCAAAATATATTTATATCAGTGAAAATAAAGAAATGAGAATAAAAGAAGCGGCAATAAGACAAATGTTTGAATGTAAAAGAACAACACTGTCAAACGGAGTTCTTCTTTCCGTAAAAGATGATGTTATATAGAATCTTTATTTGTTGGTGAGGATATAATGACAGGAATAATATTGGCAGCCGGAGACGGTGTTCGTTTTAATGACAGCACCGGGCAGGAAGGTTGTAAGGCATTGAGCAAAATAAATAGTATTCATCTGATTGAATTTGCACTCAATAATCTTGTTAAATTGAATGTAACTGAGGTCTTTATTGTCGTCGGCAGATTCGGGGATTTAATAAAAGAAGTCGTAACCGATAATTATAAAGGAATTAATATATTTTATGTTGAGCAGCCTTTAAGAAAAGGCATCATCAATGCTTTTATGGCTGCACTTACTCATATAAAAACATATAACGGTATCATTTTACAGTTGGCAGATGAGGTTTTTACGGAATTTAATGCCGAAGCCGTAAAAGAAGTTCTTAAAAATGCAGAGTATGATTTTTGCTGCGGTATTACATTTGAAAAAAACAGAGAAAAAATCAAAGCTAATTTTTCGGTTGAAACGGATGTCGGTATGATAATAAAAAAGTGTACCGAGAAGCCAAATGTTGTAAAAAATGATATAAAGGGTACAGGCTTTTGTGTATTTAATAACAATTGTCTTGATTTTCTCAAAAGAATATATAATGAAGAAAAAAACACACCCTATGACCTTTGTGATTACATGAACCATCTCATTTCAGAAGGCTTGAAGGGCTTAGCCTTATGTATTGCTCAAAGAGAATTTAATATCAATACTTTGTCTGAACTTATTGAAGCAGAGAATTATTTTGCAGAAAACCGGGAGGCAGAAGAATGCATAGAATTATGTTGATCTATCCGCCGGGAAAAGCATATCAGAGAAGTGAGGACAGGGCACAGTGTAATCTTGAAGAATCTGCAGTTGCAACTGCACATGCCTGTAATGATATCGGCTGTGCTGCGGCAATTCTTAGAAATAGAGGATATGAAGTTTTTCTTAGGGATTATCAAACTGAAAAAGCACAACTTCGCGAGGTTGAAGAAGATATAAAACGGTTTTTGCCCGATATTATATTTATCAGCATTACAAATGCAACTGTTCTTTCGGATCTTGAATTTGTTAATTGGATATGCTCTTTTTACAGATGTGAATTCATATTAAAAGGTGCTATCTTTTTTGATATCCCTTATGAGCTGCTGGATACTCTTGATTTAACAAATGTAAAGTATCTTGTGGGCGGTGAAATTGATACTATAATCGGTCAGTTGGCGGATTATATATTAAAGCAAAACGGAAAAATTGAAGAAATTCCCGGAATTATATACAACACAGATTCTGACTACAAAAAAACAGCATTTGATACTTGGTTTTGCGACCTTGACAGTATTCCGTTTCCTGCAAGAGATTTGATGAGAAATGAATTATATGTAAGGCCTGATACAGGTGAGCCTATGGCAACAATTCAGGTTTCGAGAGGCTGTCCTGCTCAGTGTACATACTGTCTTACACCCATCATTTCAGGAAAAACCGTAAGAAAAAGAAGCATAGAAAATGTTTTTGCGGAGATTGAAGAATGTTATTATACTTATGGTATCAAAAATTTCTTTTTTAAGGCAGATACTTTTACCATTGATGCGGAATGGGCTATTGCATTGTGTGATAGAATAATTACTTCTCCTTTGTACGGAAAAATAGAATTTACGGTCAATTCTAGAGTGAAACCTCTTGAATGTGACTTGCTGGAAAAGCTCAAAAAAGCCGGTTGTTTTATGTTAGCAGTCGGCTTTGAGAGCGGAAGCAATCAAACTCTTATGAAAATAAAAAAAGGTACAACAAGAGAGGATAATATCCGTGCTGCAAAATTGATAAAGGAATACAAAATACCTTTGTTTGGGTTCTTTATGATTGGTTTCCCTTGGGAAAACAATCAAGATATAACAGAAACACTAGAATTTATTTTTTTGATCGATCCGGATTTTGTGGAAGTGCATATCGCAATGCCTTATTTTGGAACTCAATTATATGATAATTGTAAAGAATATGATACTGTCAAGTCAGTAGCTTGGGGAAATGACTATTTTTCTCCCAATACAATAGGTACAAAAACCGTATCTATAGAAGAAATTATAAAGATAAAAAACAAATATTTGCTAAAGTTTTATTTAAGACCGCGATATATTTTTAATAAAGTGATGGGTTGTCTTTGTAATCCGATAATTCTTCTGAATTATATTAAACATGGATTAAAATTGTTGAAAAGTATATTTCGGCAAAGATAAAAAGTTATTTCGGTTGAAAAAACTTATACTTTTAGGGGTAGTAGAATGCGAATTCTTTTGATTAATCCGTCAGTCGGATATTATACGAGGGCATTATCCAATCCCCTTGGATTGCTTTCTATAGGTACTTACTTAAAACAATGTGGACATGAAGTAAAAATATATGACAGATGTGTTGATAAAACGCGAATTGATTACCTCTTGAAAAAATTTGATCCTCAGATAGTCGGAGTTTCTGTAATGTCCTCAAGGGGATTAAAAGATGCTGTCAAAATATCATCGCATATAAAGAAAGAAGGAAAGCTTGTTGTATGGGGTGGGCAACTGCCATCAATGCAGACTCAGCTTGTCCTTGATAGCGACTATGTTGACATAGTATCTTTTGGGGAGGGAGAGAAAACCTGGAAAGAATTAGTATTCTGTCTTGAAAACAATAAGGATTTTAATGAAATAAAAGGTATAGCTTACAAAAAAGGTGAAGAAATAAAAATTAATCCTTGCAGAGAGTTTTCTGATTTAAGAGATATGCCGGTTTCTGATTGGTCGTTGTTAGATGTGCCCAAATATATGCAAAACTATTTGGGCTGCAATAAGATGATGTACATATATTCATCAAAGGGCTGTCCTTGCAGATGTGCATTTTGTTCCAATGTTAATTTTCATAAAAGTACGCATAGAAAGCGTCCCAATGAATATGTTATCGAAGAAATCAAGTATCTCATTGAAAATTTCGGACTTGACGGAGTTTTCTTTTCGGATGAACTCTGGTGTATTAAAAAGACGGATATGGTTGACTTTTGTAATAGAGTTCAAGAAAGCGGCTTGACTTTCATTGGGGTGTTCAACTCAGAATTGGTATGTTAAACCAGGAAGACTATCGTCTTATGTATGAGGCAGGCTGCAGATGGATATTTTTCGGGGTTGAGAGTGGTTCTGATGAAATGCTCAAAAGAATCCATAAAAACATAGATAAAGAAGCTATAAAACCTACTATAGATATTTTAAGAAAGATCGGAATTACAAGTATCTGTTCTTTTATAATCGGTTTTCCGGATGAAACAGTTGAGCAATTGCGGGAAACTGTGGCTCTAATCAATACCGTAAATGCAAATCTTACACCTATTTATCATTTTACACCTTTACCCGGTACTGAACTTTACAATAATATGATTGAACAATCCAGATATGAGGCTGCTGTGGATTTAGATTCTTTATCAAAAGTAGTGGCAACGGAAAATATAGGTAAAAACCTTTCAGCTGTTCCTGACAGGGATTTGCGTGTGATCAGAAGCTGGTTTCATTGGAAAGGTTTTACAAACAAGAAAGCTTATTCTACAGGTAAATCCTTTGAATTCGCAAAACAGACGATTTTAAGTGGTCTGCATTCTATTTCATTAAAGGGACCTCTCAGTTTTCTTATTAACGGATTTTCAGCATTGTATGAGTTTATATATGTTTTCTGGTATTCACATGCATATCCTGAAATAATAAAAAAATATAATCTTAAATAACAGAGGAAATAATAAATGATAAAAAAAACAGTTTCCGTTGTTGTTCCGATATTTAATGAAAAAGAAATGCTTGATGAAATATTCAGCAGAGTAGATGCGGTATTTCAGAATAATGAAAAATATGAGTATGAGCTTGTTTTTTTTGATGACGGCTCAACAGACGGAACACGGAAAAATATAGAAAAGCTTTGTTCTCATTATGAAAATGTCAAAGGTGTGTTTTATGCAAAAAATGCCGGTTACCTGAAAAACACCTTCTACTGTGTGCAGCAGGCAAAAGGCGATTGTGTAATAATTCTTCATGCTGATTTGCAGAATCCTCCTGAAAAGATTCCTGAGTTTCTTGAAAAATGGGAAAACGGAGCACAAGTAGTTCTTGGTGTAAAGAAAAAAAGCCGCGAAAATAGATTTATGTTTTTTTTGCGATCTGTATTCTACTTTCTGATGATACATATTTTCGGGATAAAACTTACACCCCACGCAACGGAGTTTGAGCTTTTTGATAAAAGCTTTGTTGAAATTCTGAAAAAAATAAAGCCGTCAAATCCGTTTTTGAGAGGAATTATTCTTGAATATGCATCTTCAACCGATGTTGTTTATTTTACTCAGGATATGAGAAAAAAAGGAAAATCAAAATTTAACCTGAATAAGTATTATGATTTTGCGATATGCGGCATTGTTCAGTATTCCGTAAATATACCGCGAAGAGTCATTTTATGCAGCTTTGCCGGTATCATTCTTATGTTTGTCGAGCTTTTTTTACTGTGGTTGCCAAAAATGATAAGTGATGGTTTTGCTGATGTAGAAAACGGTTTAATTATAAGAATTTTGATTTTTCTTGTTTTACTGTTATTTGTTTTTTTGTCATTTATATTGGAATATATTATTTTCTTGATAAAAAATGCAGATGAAAAACCGTTGGTTTTGGAAGAAAAAAGAATCAATTATTAAGTGCTGAAGCGGTTATTCTTTTATATTCTCAATGGAAAAGAATGCATCGGCGTCCCCACGAGTGTCCTATGTGTAAAGAAGGCATAAAGCTCGATGCACTCATGAACAGCCACGGATTTTCAAAGCTTTGAGATAAACATCAAAAATGCGAAGAGCAAAAAGGAGAAGATTTGAATGAAAAATAAAATTGTTTTTGCTGTCGGAATGACATTTTCCTTAGCTTCTCTTTTTTGATTATTTATAATTTTATATATCACAAAATCAACAGCTACATAGTAATATATGATTTTGTGGCAATAATGTTGGTTGCTTTTGCAGTTTCCTTGTTTTTTGTTCTTGTTAAAAAAATGCCGTCTTTTCTTAAATGTACAGTTCCTGTCGTTCTTTTTTTGTTTACATTGGCTTTTTTGCTGTTTTTAAGAATGGGTGGTGTTGTGGAATTCAGAGCTTTTGAGGGAGAGTCTGAGATAGAAGCATATAATGAGTCGCTTGAAGGAAAAACAGAGCTCGAATTATATTTTTCGCCGATAATAGAAATTGATAAATACGGTGATTTTTCGGATATTTCATATTACAAATATCATTTACAATCTATTTTCTCAGACAAAGCACACACCGTAATTGCGAAATACAGCAAGGAAAACTTTGAAGAAACTGTGAAACATATTGAAAAAGATTATACCTTTGTTGATGAACCTGTAATAGAGGGTGATATGTTACCTGTTTTCACTTATGAGGGATTCGATTTCCGTATGGTAACGCACGAACACATATCGACTTCATATCCTCATAGTGTATATCTCATAGGAATTAACAGAAATACTTCGGAAATTGCTTATGTGTCTTTTGAAAATATGGATCTTGACAGTATAAGTAATTTTGAAAATTTTATATCTTCATATTGCGGATGGCATCATATAATAAAGGAAAGAAAACATTGAAACATAATTTCTGATTAAGCGGCAAAAAAACACCGATACTCCGAAAAAAGGGGTGTCGGTGTTGTATTCTTATCATAATACCATTAAAAAAAGAATAAGAAACGGAGAACTTATAGGATTTGAGTTTGTAAGTGACTATAAAGATATAGGTGAATGTCTTTTACTGTATTTCAGAAAACATCCCTTTGTCCGCCCCATAAGGCCGCATCGTTATGGGGAATATGTTGAGTTTTTGCAAGACAACGAAAATCTATAATTTCTTGACTTAAAATAAAGGCTGTCATATAATTAATGAAAAAGGCGGCAATGATATGTCATGTTCGGAAACACTGAAAATGATACTTTTTGATGTGAACCGGGCTAAAAACAGCGGGATGCAGCCTACTCTCATGGATACCAAAGCGGTTGTTCCTCTCTAATGCCGTACCGACGGCGACAGGGTAGAGTATATGGTGATAAATCACCGGAGCAGATTATGTGAATATATTAAAAATTTATAAGGATGAAAAATATGGATAAAAAACTTTCAGCATCAATAATGTGTGCGGATCTTCTCAATATGGAAGAATCGATAAAAGAAATTGAAAAAGCAGGTATAGATTATCTTCATATTGATATAATGGATGGGGCTTTTGTGCCGAATATCACATTGGGATTTGACCTTATAAATTCAATTAAGAAAATAACCGATATGCCCCTTGATGTTCACATGATGGTGAATGAACCGTCAAAATTTATTGACAGCATGTGTCTTTCGGAAAATGATATAGTATGCGTTCATTCTGAGTCAGAAATACACATAGCAAGAACACTTGAAAAAATAAAATCCAAGGGAATAAAAGCGGGACTTGCGATAAATCCCGCCACGCCTGTTGAAAACTTCCGTTATACAGCGGAACTTCTTGATATGGCACTCGTGATGACAGTAAATCCCGGTTTTGCAGGTCAGAAAATAGTTCCTTTTGCCGAAAGAAAGGTAAAAGATACAAGAATACTTCTTGACAGCTTCAGATATTATCACATCCCCATTGAGGTTGACGGAAACATAAGTATTGAAAACGGAATGAAGCTGAGCCGTCAGGGAGCAGACATTTTCGTTCTCGGCACAAGTGCTCTTTTTATGAAGGATAAGAATATGAATGAAGCGGCAAGAGATTTCAGAGCCGTTCTCTGATTGAGGTGAGATTTTTTGTACAGTGATATAAAAGCTGCAGTTATGGGCAGTATCAATATGGATATAATTCTTTCAGCCTCAAGACTTCCCGAGGTGGGGGAAAATGTTCTCGGAAGCGAATATTCCTATGCATGCGGCGGCAAAGGAGCGAATCAGGCTATTGGTCTATCCCGTCTCGGTGCCGAAACTCGGATGATAGGAAAGGTTGCTGATGATGTAAACGGAAATAAGCTTTTGGAAAATCTTGTAAATAACAATGTCGATATTTCGGGTATTTCTAAGGAAGGTACTTCCACGGGACTTGCCGCAATTTTAATTGACGGAGAGGGCAGAAACCGCATTATAGTTTATGAGAGTGCAAATGCTGAAATAGTTCCTGAAGAAGCAGCATCTTTTATAACAGATGATATAGATATGCTTCTTGTGCAGTTTGAAACAAGAGAAGATGCCGTGATAAAATGTGTGAACACGGCAAAAGAAAAAGGAATCATAACAGTTGTTGACTGCGGTCCTGCAAAAAACTTCGCACTGGAAAAAATGCAGGGTATTACGATAATCACACCCAATGAAAACGAAACTGAAGCTCTTACGGGAATATTCCCCGTTGACGAAGAAACAGCCCTCAGGGCATCGGAAATTCTCTTCGGAAGATGCTCTCCGGAATATGTAGTGTTAAAGCTCGGTGTACGGGGATGCAGTGTGTTTGACGGAAAGAGTATACACTTTTTACCGTCGTATCCCACCGAAGTCAGAGATACTACTGCCGCAGGTGATTCTTTTACTGCAGCACTTGCCCTTGAATATAAGAGAAGCGGAGATATTATGAAAGCCTCTGATTTTGCCAACCGTGCGGGAAGCATTGCCGTCAGCCGTGTGGGGGCACAGAATTCAATGCCAACGGCACAGGAATTGCTGAATGTGCAGAAAAATTAGAAATTTTTTCTGAAAAAGGTTATTATAAAGCTATACATTTTTGCATAAGTATGGTAAAATAAAAACGAATAATTAATTAAAGGAAGTTTTAGCATGAAGAAGTTATTTTGTATTGTTTTATCTTTTATCATGTTACTGAGCTGTTTTCTTCCTACAGTCAGTGCCGCAACAGAGAAAAAATTGCCCATAATTTATATTGTGGGTAAACAGAATACTCCTGTTTATAAGACAGATGAAAACGGAAACTGGCTTCTTGATGAAAGCGGAAAGCGTGTTCAGGTTGACGATGTAAACAAACCTCTCGGTATGTCACGTGAGGATTATATTCTTACTCAGGTTGAACCTGTGCTTAAGGCTCTGGTTCCCGCTTTGACATCAGGAGATTACGATACTTATATTCAGTCTCTTGTAGATGCCTTTGCTCCTGTGTATCAGGAAGCGGTTCTTAACGAAAAAGGTGAAGACCCTGACGGAAGAATTGACTGGAATTATTCTGTTCAGCAGCCCTCAAACGGTATGGGCGGCTTCAAGTATTATTATTTCCGCTATGACTGGCGTTATTCTCCTTATGAGATAGCAGACGACCTTCACACCTTTGTTGAATATGTCTGTGCAAAAGAGGGTGTTGACAAAGTAAACATCCATGCCCGTTGCTACGGCTCAAATGTTGCAGCCGCTTATATTGCAAAGAGTGAAGAAGGATATTACGGTACACCATTCAGAGTTAAAAATCTTGCTCTCAATACAACTCCCATTGCGGGCTACATCATTGTCGGTGCTCTTATGTCAGGTTCAATCACTTTTGAAGCAGACAGCATTGACAGATATATTACCGTGCTTATGAACAGCCAGAGTATATTTGAGGACCCTGTTATCGATACTTTTATTATGGTTCTTGTTTCCGTGCTGAATCAGGCAAAAGTTCTCGGCTGGGGTGCGAGTAAAATACAGGAGATATATGATGTTATCTCCGACAGACTTATTCCGGGACTTGCCCTTGTCTCTTACGGCACCTTCCCTTCATACTGGTCCATGATAGGTGATGAATATTATGAAAAGGCAAAGCTTAAGGTTTTCGGCACAACCGAACCTGAAGGACAGTATGCCGAATTTATTGAAAAAATAGACAGATATCATGATCTCATGGGTGTTGTTGATGAGAAGGGCGAAGCAGCTTATGCAAAGGTGCTTAAAAACTGCGAGGAAAAGTATGGCATGAAGACTGCTGTTTTTGCAAAATACGGCTATGCTTCCTTCCCCTTCTTTGAAGGCAGTGAACTTACGGGTGATGCAAGAGGTACCGTAACAGAGCTTTCCCTCGGTGCAAGAGGTACTGTTCTCGGTGAGACTTTTTCAGCTTATGAGCTTCGTGAGATTGAATACATGGAAGATTATGACCCGATATATCTTTCAAAGGACAAGAAGGTTTATGCGGGAACCTGCCTTTTCCCCGAAACTACATGGTTCTCCAAGAATATGAAGCATGACCAGCTTAATCTTATAGACCCCATTGCAACAGAGTTTTTCCTCTCTGACGGTACTTTTACCGTACACAGCGATGAACGATATCCTCAGTTCCACGAATATGAAAACGGTGTATTCAACGAAGTCGGCAAGGATGATGCTACAGACGGTTTATGGTCAAACAATCCCTTGACGGTTCTTATGAGATTTTTCAGTGCTCTTATGGCTTTTTTCAATAGTATTTTTGCTTCCATAAGAGATATGCTCCCGATACATAATGTTGTCGGATAAACTGAAACCGAATTTGTTTTTTTCTAAAAAATATGTCGACGGCTGCCTTATTACACGGCAGCCGTTTTTTGGTTACCGTATATTATTGTTGAAAAAAAAATATATATTTGCTATCATAAAACAAAAGAAAGAAAGCGGAGAAGATGTATGAGTACTTTTCTTAACGATTTTGAAAAATTTATAAAAGAAAACAAAGGCAGGGTATTTTCCATTGCTGAAATGATAGGGGATGAAGACCCTGAAAAAATTGATATAAAGGAAAACAATGCCTGTCAGAATATTTATTCCGTATCAAAAATATATACTGTAACTGCAATCGGTATTCTCTGTGACAGAGGGCTTCTCAGAGTGGATGAAACCGTAACCGACATACTGGGAGATGAATGTCCCGAAGGCTATGACCCATACTGGGAAAAGGCTACGGTCGATATGCTCATGCGGCATAGGATAGGGTTCCCCGGAGGTTTTGACACGGATGTTTTTGACGCTTCAGACTATGACCCCGATTATCTTAAAGAGATAATGCTGAAAAAATGGACCTGTCCCCCCGATACCGAGCGGCATTACAACGATGCAGGATATTATATTCTTTCCCGTATAGTAAATAAAAAGGCGGGAAAGCCCCTTTCCCTTTTCTGCTGGGAAAATATTTTCCTTCCCCTGAAATTCAAAGAAGCTGCCTGGAGCTGCTGTCCCGAAGGACACGCAATAGGTGCAACGGCACTTTATATACGTGTTGAGGACATGATAAAAATAGGCGGAGTATATCTCAACAGGGGTATGTATCACGGAAAACGCATAGTTTCAGAAGAATGGGTCAGAACAGTCCTTGAAAGACGATATGAATTCGCTCCCAACGGCATAAGAGACTCTTACAATAAAGGCGGTATGAACGGACAGAATCTTCTTGTTATCCCCTCAGAAAACAGAGTTGTCGCCTGGCAAGGCTACGACATCCACTCCGGCGGTCCGGACCTTACTAAATTTGCAGCAGAATATAAATCATGATTTTTGGAGGTATTATGGAGAATTCAGTTACTGAAAGAAATCTTCCGTCGCTTCTTGCCCGTGAAGATATGCTTGAAATATTACAGCGGGAGGAATACGGGTATTTCCCATCATCTCCCGAAAAAATCAGCTTTGAGAAAAAGCAGCTTCGTAATGACAATGTTTTCGGCGGAAAGGGAAAACTGTGGGAAATAACAATAAGCGTTACGGTCAGAGGGAAGGATTTTTCTTTTCCCGTCTCCCTTATGCTTCCTGAAGGTGAGGGCCCTTTTCCGTTTTTTGTAAATATCAATTTTGAAAAAAATATCCCGAATTTTTATTTTCCTGCAGAAGAGATACTTGACAACGGATTTGCTGCTTTTAATCTGTGGTACGGTGACATAACGGCGGATAACGGTGATTTCACAGACGGACTTGCAGGAGTGTTTTATCCTGACGGAAAAAGAAATGATACCGATTGCGGAAAAATTGCCCTGTGGGCATGGGCTGCCTGCCGTTGTCTTGATTACGCAGAAACACAGCCTCGTCTCGATATGAAAAAAGCCGCCGTCTGCGGTCATTCAAGACTTGGAAAAACAGCACTTCTTGCAGGGGCCCTTGACCACCGTTTCCGCTTCGTGCACTCCAACTGCTCCGGATGTTCGGGAGCTGCCATATCAAGGGATACAACAGGTGAAAAAATTGAAGATATCTGTCGAAATTTCCCTTATTGGTTCTGTGAAAACTACAAAAAATACGTAAACAACGAAAAAAATATGCCATTTGATCAGCATTTTCTTATTGCATCAATAGCCCCAAATTCCGTTTCCGTTACTTCCGCTTCCGAAGATGACTGGGCACACCCCGAAAATGAACAGCTCTCCTGCTTTGCCGCTTCACCTGCTTATGAAAAACTCGGTCTTATAGGATTTGTCTGCGACAAAAAAGCCGGAATCGGGGAAAGTTTCTTTGACGGCAATATCGGTTATTCTTTAAGACAGGGGAAGCATTTTTTCTCACGTAATGATTGGCACGGTATTATCAGATTTATAAATTCAAAATAAATCAATTATAACTGTTATAAAATAAAAAACACCGATGAAACGAAACATTCGCCATCGGTGTTTATTTTATCTGTATAATGAGTGTTCAAACATGAAGCATACTCCGATATAAATAATAAGGACTATTATTCCGATAATTTTTACGGGAAGTTTTATTCTTTTTATATCTTCAAGAAGTTTTGTGACAGACGGCACATTCATAAGATAAAATGCGAAAAGCACAAAGAACTGACACAGAACGGTGCTTGCAACCCATCTCCACACATCTGATGATAAAATAAGCTCAGGAACAAGGGCAAACGGCATTACAGCGGCGGCTATGAACGGAAGTTTATGCTTTCCTTTTTCTCTTTTTATAAGAATACCGCATATTGCCCAGAAAATAATAAGAATAACGGATATAAACAGAAGATATTTTATATAAACACTCGGTTCTGTAAGTCCGAGGTTTATTCTTATAAGCTCTGAGAGAGATGCACCCGTATCAGTAAACTGCTCCCCTTTATATATGTCATAAAGATAAAATTTGAGATAATCTTCAAATACATATACACTTTCGGGATCGGATTTTAGTTTTACATGCTCTATCATTTCTTCCGCATTCATTCTGAGAAAATGTTTTGCGAATACTGAAAGATAGAAGAAACCACCCACACTTAAAACAGAATTTACCCCTAAGGATGCAGCTTCTTTTTTCAGTTCCTTACCTTCACTGTTAACGGTTCTGTAAAGACCGAGGACAAATAAAGCAGGAAAGAATGCAAAAAAGAATGAATAGTGTATCAGCAGTCCTATTACACCGAGCACGGGCACGATAAGCTGCAACGAGCTTTTACCTTTCATAAGTATTATTACAGATACGAAGAATACAATATAATTATAAAGGTCAAGAGTGCCGAAATAGAAGGAGTATGAGCACACTGTCACGGGATTCACAATAAAGATAACCGAAAAAAGAAGAACAAATACATTCTTGTCCGAAATTCCTTTTTTAATAACAGCGGCAGCAAGGACAGCCTGCATTATCAATGAAAAATACAACGCAATTTTTGCAAAAATATTTATGGTATTTGCAGTAACTATATCCGTAAACAAGGATAAAATGCTGCCAATCAAAAGCCGTGAACTTAATCCTATGGAAAAATCGCCCAAATAAAGGCATTGAAAAATACCGTTCACCCTAAAATCCGCAGAAAAAATCCTGTAATCCTTCAGATAGCATATTCCGCACATCACAGCGAAGCAAAGAACAGCGGCAACAGGCAAAAAGAGTTTATTTGATGCAATGTTTTTTGTGACAGTACCGATTTTTTCTTTTAATGCTTCACTTTTTATTCTTTTATCTTCCGCTTTTTTTTGTTTCATTTTTTCCGTAAAAGCCGGATCATTCTTTTTTGCTTCCAATCTTCTCTTTTCAAGGGCTTTACGTTTTTTTTTAAGCTCTTTTTCTTTTCGCTTTTTTATATTCTCAGACTGTTTTTTCATAAAAATAAACCTTTCTTAAAATAATGTTGTAAAAGAAATCTATTTTTGATATAATATATCATAATTAGTTTTAACTTTTTTGTCAACATACTAAAACGGCAGGTAAAGCAGTGAAAAGGTTTACGGGATTGGGTATAGTAATACCCACAATAGACGAAATTGAAGACATAAAAGAAGTGGTCAGCATAATTCTTTCTTCCTGTAAAAAGGAGGATATCAGCGATATTGCACTTATTTATGCTCCTTTTTCCGATGAAAATTTTGTCCGCTATCTTCATTCTTTTAAAGAAATGTATCCCGATGTTGTTTTTAATATAGCATGTCAGAAGGGAAAAGGTGTGGGAGACGCGGTAAGACTGGGAATCTCTATGAGTAAAGGCTCTCATATAACTATGATTGGTGCAGATATGGAAAACGATCCCCATGATATCGCGGTTATGGCAGAACTTTCAAAAAAATATCCTGATTGCATAATAACGGGGTCGAGAAATCTTCTTAAAGACGGTTTCAGCGAATATCCCAGGATAAAAATTATTATGAATCGTGCCTTTCAGTTTGTTTTGAAAGTTCTTTTCAGAACAAAAGGCAGTGATGTAACATATCTTTTTCAGTCAACACCTATAGATATAATACGGAACCATAAATTTCTTTGTCCCGAAGCCTTTGTGCTTGAACTGGCACTTCTTGCGGAAACTCAAAAACTTCCCGTTATTGAGTTTCCATCAAAAGTATACCGCCGTCAACACGGTTCCTCGCATCTCACATTCAGATATCATATCGGCTTTATGAAAGCCACTTTAAGAATATTTTTCAAAATGAAAAGGGTTGAAAAAAAATGAAGAATATATATTTTGTTCAGGCATGTGAACTACACGGGGAGGGTAAAAATAAATCTGCTTATCTTCCTTATGCTACGGGGCTTCTTGCGGCATATTCATTCAAGGATGAAATCATTAAAGAGAATTACACCGTAAAAAGATTTCTCTATCAGAGAGAGGATATTGATGAAGCTCTTGTCTCCATGGAAGAGCCTGCAGTTGTAGGTTTTTCCTGTTACATCTGGAACTTTGAATACAATAAGGTTTTTGCGGAAAAGCTGAAAAATCAGTACCCCGACTGTAAAATAATCTTCGGCGGACACAATGTGGACAATGATTCATGCGAACAGCTCAACGAACTGCCCTTTGTTGATTTTCTTATTCACGGAGAAGGTGAAATAGCTTTTCATGACATTCTTCTTCACCTTGCAACGGATAATGATTTTTCGGAAATCCCCAATATTTCATACCGCGGTGAAAACGGTCCCGTACTCAATCCCTTTAAGGAGATAACCACTCTTGATTATCCTTCACCCTACCTTGAAGGATGGTTTGATGAAATTCTTGAAAAAGACAACATAACATTCTCAGCTCTTTTTGAGACTATCAGAGGCTGTCCCTTCAGATGTGCTTACTGTGACTGGGGAAGCTTCAATCTTAAAGTCCGTCATTTTCCTCTTGAAAGAGTCATTGCTGAAATTCAGTGGTTTGCAGACCATAAAATTGCTTTCTGCTTCTGCATAGACTCAAACTTCGGAATGTTCCCCCGTGATTATGACATTGTGGATGCTTTTCTCAGAATAAAGGAAAAAACAGGTTATCCCGAAGCCTTCAAGTGCTGTACGACTGAAGGCGGCGGAATTCAGGAATTCAACATAAACAAAAAACTCAACGACTGCGGTATTCTTAAAGGTGCTTCTCTTGCACTTCAGACACTGTGTCCCGAGGCACTGAAAAATATCGGCAGACGCAATATGACCCTTGAAAAATACGGTAAACTCACTGAGATGTACAACGAAGCAGGTATTCCTGCATATTCCGAGTTTATATACGGACTTCCCGGCGAAACCTACGATTCATTTGCAGACAATCTTGATGTTATGATGCACTCAGCCACAACAAAAAGCTGCTTTATGCATTATTGCGAGCTGCTTATGAATTCAAAACTCGGACAGAAAGATGTAATTGATGAATTCAAAATTGAAACGGCAAAAATACCTTACGCCCAGCTTCACACAAAGCCTCAGGAGGGCATCATAGAATACTCAAATATCATAATTTCAACCTACTCTATGGACTATGATATGTGGGTAAGGACCTGTACCTTCGGTGCATTTATAAACTGCTTCCACTATATGGGAATTTTACAGTTCCCCGCAAGATATATGAATTATGAACACGGACTTTCCTTCAGAAATTTCTATGAAAAGTTTATTGATTGGGCAAAGGAAAATCCCCATACCATAGCAGGAAAGCATTATCATGAAATAACAAGAAAACTCGGTGCAAAAAAATACGGAAAGACCATTGAACGTGTATATATGGACCCTGCCTTCGGTAATATCGAATGGCCCCTTGAAGAAGGTATATGCCTTGAAGTCATAAGAGAGCCCGAGCGTTTCTATAAAGAAATCGAACCCTTTGTCTTAAGTCTCGGTGCGGATGAAAATATAATGAAAGAGCTCATTCGTTTCCAGTTTTCAATGCTGAGAAAGCCCTTTGATAAAGAGACGGAAATAACTCTTTCTTATGACTTTTATGAGTATTACAACAACTCCAACATCGGTAAGTATAAACCTCTTGAAGAGAAGAAGAATACACTTTTCTTTACAAATACATACCCTACATCATCTCTTGAGGATTACGGCAGAAGAATCGTCTGGTTTGACCGCAAAAATGCGAGAGTAATGTACGATACGCCGGAAATTACACACAGCTGAAAAGATGAGAAGAGATAAGATACAGAATGTATCTTTATATCTCTTCTCTTTTTCTTTTTACTCGAATACCGACATTTATCACAGCCCGTTTATGACAGTTTTTTTCCTTCTGAGATATTATCATATCATGAGAAGAAAAAAACAAGGACTGAAAAAAATGGAAGAATTGAGAAAAAGACTTGAATTATATAAAACGGGAAAAGGTTTTGCCGTACTGAAGACTGTGTTTTTTCAGGCATTGTTCTTTATCCTGAGCTTTCTTTCGGGAGGAATATCTTTTGCAGGCGGTATATCCCCTTTTGCAACGGGACTTTGTGCGGGAATAGGCAGTACATATCTTTTAAGCGGTGCTGTCGGTGCGGCATCGGGGTATGTGTTCTTCTTCGGGTTCTTTGACTCCCTGAGATTTGTTGCGGCTGTACTTATGATATGTCTCATAAAACTCGGGGTGAATGAAAAGGTTATTGCAAAAAGGCAGATGCTCTTTTCGTCTCTCACGGCACTTCTTACAACATTTTTTTCGTCGGTTGCAGTTTTTCTTGCAGTGGGAGGAGAGAGCTCATACATAATCATGTGCCTGTGCGAGTCCCTCATATCAGCCTGTTTTTCCGCTTTTATACTGAAATTGCAGAATATAAGAGCTCTCAGAAAAAAAGGAGCTTTCTTTGCTCCGTCTGATACTGTGGCTGTCATTTTCTCAGGCTGTGTTATTCTTCTCTCTCTTGACAGTTTCACAATAGGCGGTTTCTCCCTTGCCCGATGCACGGCATATTTTGCGATAATGCTGTTTGCTCTTTGCGGAAAGGAGGCGGCATCCTCAATTACGGGGGTTAGCTGTGCACTGACTTTAGGCTTCAACGAAAGACATCCTCAGCTTATGGCGGGATATATTCTTACGGGACTTTTTACGGGGCTTACGGGTACTTACGGAAAAATACCCGTTGCGGTAAGTATGATAATTTCTTCAACACTTGCACTTGTGCTCAGAGGGGACAGCGAAACAGCAATAACAGCTATAGCAGAAGCGGCTTTTTCGGGTATCGTTTTTGTTTTTATTCCCGAAAAACTGCTTTACGGCATTTCAGAGAAGGTAATGCCTCTCAGCCGTGATGCCTATGACGATGAAAAGGGGCGAATGCTTCTTTTCGATTTGAAACGCAGTGCTAAAGCTCTGAGAGATGTTTCTCAGTCCGTTACAGCCGTATCTTCTCTTTTGCAGAAAACGGAAAAAAGCTTGTCTGTGTCATTTGCCGAAGCAGTTTGTGAGGATGTATGTAAGGAATGCACAAAATACGATTTTTGCTGGACAAAATGCGGAGATATCACGAAAAAAACATTTGAAAAAGCACAGAAAACCATGCTTGAAAAGGGAAGACTTATTTATGATGACCTGCCCGACCGCATTTCTCTTATATGCAGACTTTCAGACAGAATAACGGACAGCTTCAATCAGGCATATTGCGAACACAATGCAAAGCTTGTTGCAAAAAAAGATATATATGAAACAAAAAAAGCGGCAGCTCAGCAGTTTTATTCTCTCGGAAACATTCTTGACGATGCCGCAGAAAATTTCAGCAGGATACCAAAATCCGATCCCGTCCGTGCCTCTGCTGTGGCACCTGTTTTCAGGGAAATGGGGTTTTCCGTTCTCGGAATCAGTGCGTTCAGCTCCACGGCGGGGCACAGTACCCTTCAGGTTTACTGTTCTCATGTGCCGGTAATACCTGATATATCATTTCTTCTTGAAAAACTTTTTGAAGCAACGGGTACGGTTTATCTTGAACCCGTTGCAGATGAATATTCGGATGAAGGAACGGTTCTGTCATTTACTCAGGAAAAGAAATATACGGTAGAATATCATACTGTCTCTCACACGGGAACGGGAGAGGATTTCAGCGGAGACACCTGTGAATGTTTTTTTGACGGTACGGGAAATTTCTATGCCGTATTGAGTGACGGTATGGGCTCGGGTGCAAGAGCCTGTGTGGATTCCGTAATGACAAGTTCTCTTATGTCGAGACTTCTCAGAGCAGGTTTTTCTCCCGAATCCGCTTTTGAAGCAGTAAACTGTGCACTGCTTATAAAATCTGCAGACGAAAGTCTTTCAACTCTTGATATACTGAAAATAGACCTTGAAAGCGGGGAAGCCTTCTTTTTCAAGGCAGGTGCGGCGGCGAGTGTTATAAAAAGAGGTGACAAAACTCTTGCCGTTGAAAAAAGCTCTCTTCCTTTGGGAATTCTCAGGGAAACGGAATTTCAAAAAAGTAATATTGTCCTGAGTGCAGGCGATACGGTATTTCTCATGTCGGACGGTGCCTCAGTTATTCCCCATGTATGCTTCAAGGAGCTTTTCAGGGATAATAAAAACACGGGTGTTATAACACTGGCAAATGCCGCCGTTGAAAAAGCTCTTGAGTTTTCAGATTCGGGAAAGCATGACGATATCACCATCACCTGTATAAAGCTTACGGAAAACTGACAATTTTTTTGTTCTTTATGAAAAGCTTCGGGATAAATTATGATTTATAAAGCCTTTGAAGGAGAATTCCTCCGATATTAAAAATTTCAGAATTACTGTTTTACATCATCAAAAAAGGTTTAAGTTTACATCAGCAAACTTAAACCTTTCTTGCTTTGTTAATTTTGTTTTTTGTCTGTTTTTTCAGCTATTATATATCTGGGTCTTCCTTTTGTTTCAAGATATATTTTTCCGATGTATTCTCCGATTATTCCGAGACTTATCATCTGTACTCCGCCGAGAAAACACAGTATGCAGGTAAGAGATGCCCAGCCTGCAACGGAGTTTCCCGTTATCTGTACTATTACCGACCAGATAATTCCGATGATGCTCAGAACGGCAACGAGACTGCCGAAAAGTGTTATAAATCTTATGGGCTTTACGGAAAGACTTGTTATGCCGTCAAGGGCAAGGGTCAGCATTTTTGCCGGTGAATATTTGCTTTTCCCGGCCAGCCGTTCTTTTCGTTCGTAATATACACAGGAGCTTCTGTATCCCACAAGAGGAAGCATTCCTCTGAGATAAATATTTACTTCCCTGAAATCTGAAAAACTTTTAAGTACCTTTGAAGAAACAAGACGATAATCAGCGTGGTCGTATACTGTTTCGACTCCCATAAATGACATGAGTCTGTAAAAAAGTCTTGCGGTGTTGCGTTTTAAGAAAGAATCTGTTTTTCTGCTGCTTCTGACACCGTAAACTATCTCACTGCCTGAAAGATATTCATCTATCATTTCATCCACGGCATTTATGTCATCCTGCCCGTCGCAGTCTATACTTACGGTGATGTCACATTTATCCCGTGCCTCATTAAGTCCTGCAAGAAGGGCATTCTGATGCCCGCGGTTGCGGCTCAGGGAAATCCCTTTGATATATCTGCTCTTTTCGGCTAATGCTGTTATTATATTCCATGTTCTGTCACGGCTTCCGTCATCCACAAACAGAATGCAGCTTTCAGGTGCTATTTTCCCGATACCGATAAGCGATTTTAATTTTTCAAGAAACATGGGAGCTGTTACGGGAAGAACATCTTCCTCGTTGTAACAGGGAACTACAATGTAAAGAACCGGCTTCATTATATTCACCTTCCTTTTAATAATTAAATAATAACATTTCAGATGCAAAATGTAAAGCCGTCCTTTTGGCTTATGTTATATATAAGCAAAGGAAAAATGAGCTGGCTGTACAGATTAAATAATTATTTTTATTTAAAAAATATCTATACAAACCCAAAAACATTTGTTAAAATGGTATTAAACTGAATTCAGGAGAGAAAAAAATGAAAAAGATATTAAGTATTATTCTCGCAACTATTCTTATTTTTTCAACACTTTCCGTCATGTCCTTTGCACTTGTGACAAAAGAAACAAAGGAGCTCGGTTTTGCCGTAGCATCGGACTTGCATTACAATGTGCCTCAGGAAGAGCTTGAAAAGACAAATGACCATGAAATTTTCTGGTATGCAAACAGACGTGCCGCCATGGATAATGAAAGCGGACTTATCATTGATGAGTTTCTGCGTCAGTGTGCAGAGGATGATTCGATAGAATATGTTCTTGTCCCCGGTGACCTTGCCGATAACGGAAGAACGGTTTTTCAGGAGCATTACGATGTTGCAGAAAAACTTTCTGCATTTGAAAAAGAAACAGGAAAGCCCGTATATGTCATCCCCGGTAACCACGACTACGGTCAGGGCGAAAACGATTTTAAGATTGACGACTTTAAATCGGTTTATGCCGAATTCGGTTATAACGGTGCTTTGAGTGTTATGGAAGAAAACGGCTCTTACACTGCTAATCTTGGTGACAGCTACCGCCTTATTGCTCTTGACAGTAACGACCCTTCCAAATCCACTGAGGACGGAATGAGCATAAAAAAAGTATCATGGGTACTGGATGAAGCAAAAAAGGCTTACAAAGACGGAAGATATCCCATTCTTATGATGCATCACAATCTTCTTGACCATCTTCCCATGCAGAGAATAATAAGCCGTAACTTTATTGTCCGTTTCCATTATACCACTGCAAGTCTTTTTGCAGATGCAGGTATAAAGCTCGTTTTCACGGGACATGAGCATTGCTCTGACACCACATCATATACCACTCTTCTCGGCAATAAGATTTACGACTTTGCAAACACATCTCTTACCATGTATCCTTTACAGTATAAAGTATTTTATCTCAACGATGCTGAGATAACCTACAGAACAAGAACCGTTGAGGATATTGATACCGAACCTCTTAAGGATATTGAAGGTTATACAGAAGAGCAGTTTTCTCTCATGCATGAGGGAATGAATGCTTTCGCAAAGGGATATCTCAAGGCAGGTATTCAGTACAGACTTGAACTGTCACTTTCCATGGAAAAAATGGGAATTGCCGAAGATTCCATATTCTATCCCCTTGTATCCACAGCAGTAGGTGAGCTTGTAAAACTTCTTCGTATGCCCCTTTACGGCGAAAATTCCGTTCAGGAACTCGGAAAAGAATATAACATAAATATTCCCGATTCAGAGTATGAAACAGGCTGGGACCTTGCAACAGAACTGGTTGCATGGCACTATGCAGGTGAAGAACCCTTTGAGGTTCAGAGTACAGAGGTAAAAATTCTTCTCAGAACCGTTTCTCTCATTCTTAAGGATGACCTTTCAACGGTAAATGACGAAATTTTCTTCTCCTGTGCAAATGAAATAATAAAACAGCTTGGCGGAACTGACTCAATGTCAAAGGATTTCACAAAAATCACATCAGAAATCTTCGGTGGTGTAACGGCAGGTCAGTATTTCCTTGTAGCTCTCGTATCTCCTCTTCTTTATGAATTTGCTTTTGACGGTGACGGTGTCGCTGACAACAACGGCACATTACAGGGCTACGGCATCGAAATGAATTGCAATAATCTCCTCACAAGTCTTTCAAATACAGCAAATACTCTCATGCTTTATATTGAAAACTTCTTTATCATCTTCATAAAGATTTTCGGTATAGGACGATAACAGAATAAATTACCAAGGGAAGCACAAAATGAAAGTGCTTCCCGTTTTTTGGAATTTGAAGCTATATCCTTTGAGAAAAACAGGAAGAAAATAATTATACTGTTGAATTGTTTTATATAAAATGCTATCATAAAAGCAATAAATATAAAAAGGAGTGTACTTATGAGCGAAAGAACATATATCCCCTTTAACGAATGGGCAGAAAAATCGAAGCAGACCGAATACACAGAACCTACAAGACTTCTTGACTATAATGGTGACCTTCTCGCAAAAGGCTGGGCAAGACACAATGTTTTCGATTATGACAGAACTCTTTCCTCACCTAAGATGAGAAAGAAAGAATGGGATTTCTACCAGCTTGGTAATAAAAATTACATGGTACAGATTTCCTTTGCGAATATCTCAATCGGCGGTTATGTTTCCGCTGTTCTCGTTGACCTTAAAAACGGTAAAAAGATTGCAGACGGCACTTCTCTTTTCATTGGCGGAGAAAGCAAATATGTTCTTCCTCCCAAGGGCGACGTTCCCAATTACTTTGAAGCAAAAGTAGGAAATGCCCATGTTATTTTTGATACAAGAGAAAACAAGAGAAATCTTTATTTCAAAAAACCCTACAAGGGCTCATTTATTGAATGTAATTTCACTATGGATATTCCCGAAGGACTTGAAAATATAACCACTGTTCTTCCTTTTGAAAACAACCCCACAAGATATTTCATGACCACAAAGCAGAACTGTATGCCCTGCGAAGGTACTTATAAGGTAGGAAATACGGTGTATCAGTTCAAAAAGACCGATACCTTCTGTGCTCTTGACTGGGGCAGAGTAAACACTCCTCATGAAATGGTATGGTACTGGGGTAACGGCTCTACATATCTTAAGGATAAGGAAGGCAAAAAGCATCTTTTCGGTTTTGAGATAACATGGGCAATAGGCGACGAGTCCAATGCAACGGAAACGGCTCTTTTCTATGACGGAAAAGCACATAAAATAGGTGCTGTTGATGTGGAAGTTTTCCCGAAGCCCGATAAATATATGGAAGAATGGAAATTTATTTCTGAAGACGGCAGATTCAATCTTACAATGACTCCTTATTATGACCATCATTCGGATACAAACATATTGAACCTTGCAAGAATGCACACCCATCAGGTGCACGGGCTTTGGAACGGAGATGTAACTCTTGATGACGGAACCGTACTTGAAATCAAGGATATGTATGCCTTCTGCGAATATGTGGAAAATAAGTGGTAAAAACAAAAATATGTATAAATAGCAATAAGCCGATTCTCCCCGAAGTTTTCTTCGGGGAGATGTTTTCATTATAAGTTTTTTTATTATATGGATAACAATTTACCTGACATTAAACCGTTTAAGCCGTAAGCTCAATAAAAATCTGCAGAAATAATAATTATTATTATGAGTGCCTGTTTGACAATTTTCTAAATAAATATCTGTGAATCATAAGAACGAAAAGAGGACTGCTGTAATGGGCACGCCCCATAAGGATGTTTTTTGAGAGATACGGTGTAACCCCGTTTGGGGTTGCACCGTTTTTCTCTTTGTTAAGCTACAATGCGGTATTCTTGCGGATTCTTTCTTGCTTCTTCCATCATAGCAATTACTTCTTCCTCTGTCGGAATACAAATCATTCCTATAGCTGTAAAATAAATATCCACCTTTACAAAACAGTGACCGCTTGATTTGTCATTGTTATGAACCTCAATACGCTCAATAAGTGAATTGACAAGTGTCGGTGTAAGCTCCTGTATATACGTCATTTCTCTGAAAGTGCGAAGAAGCAACCTTAAGTCAACAGATTTCTGTTCAGCAGATTTCAATGTTTCCTGACCTTCTGAAACCGTTATGGCAAGTTCTTTTTGTTCTCGCTCATATTTCGCCATTAGCTTTCGGTATCTGTCATCATCCATTCTGCCAAGAGCATTATCCTCATAAACCTTTTCAATAAGGCGGTCTAACTCTTTCATACGGATTTCGCCGTCAGCAACGGTCTTTTTCATTTTTTCATATTCTGCTTTTCTCATAGCATCGTTCTGCTTTGCTATCATATACAAAAAGACCTTTTCATTGTAACGAATAAATTCTGCTAAGTTTCGTATAGCTTCAAGTACAATTTTCTCAAGCACAATATTACGGATATAATGGATTTTGCAAGTACCCCTTCTGCCGTCCTTGTAGTTTGCACACCTGAAAAACTCCTGATTTTTGTTCAGACTTTTAGCGGCACAGAAGTGTAATTTTGAACCGCAATCATAACAATAAACTAAACCTGAAAACAGGCTTGTTCTTCCTGTTGCAGTAGGTCTTCGTCTGTTTTCTCGAAGCTCCTGAACTCTTAACCACTTTTCTTCGCTGATAATTGGTTCTTGCATATCAGGGATTATCTGATAATCCTCTTTTGCGTTATATATTTTCTTGTGAACCTTGTAACTGACAGTAGTAGTTTTGAAGTTTACTGCACAACCTGTGTACTGTCTGTTTTCAAGAATGTGAACAATTGTCTTTTGGTCCCATCTATAAGGATTTTGTGGCACAGGATTTGAATGTTTTCTGCCTACAGATTCATAATATGCTGACGGAAGCAATATTTTTTCCGCTTCCAATATACGAGCGATTTGCAGAGGTCCTCGCCCTGCAAGACACAAATCATATATTTTTCGTACAACCTCTGCCGCAGGTTCATCAATCAGCCATTTTTCTTTATCGGTTGCGTCTTTTACATAACCAAAAGGTACTGTAGAAGATACTCGTTTACCGTTGTTAGCCTTTGACTGCCATACAGCACGGATTTTCTTTGATGTTTGTGCGGCATACCATTCATTAAAGATGTTATAGAACGGCAACATCTCCATACCGTCACCTGTAGAGCTGTTTACATTTTCCTGAATGGAAATGAAAGTTACACCAAGGGACGGATATACAATTTGAGTTAATCTGCCTGCTTCGACCTGCTCACGACCAAAACGAGACAGGTCTTTAACTATAATTCTGCAAATCTTACCTTCTTCAACCATTTGCTGCATTTGGTTGAAACCGCTTCTGTCAAAACTTGTACCCGAAATACCGTCATCAATGAAAAACATTATATTTTTGTATCCGTGTTTTTTACAGTAGTCAAGCAAAATCTGTTTCTGATTGGATATACTGTTTGACTCATCTTCTCTGCCGTTCTTCTTTTTGAATTTATCATCCTTTATATCTTCAACTGAAAGACGGCAGTAAAGAGCCGTAATTAATTCATCATTTATTGTTTGTCCTGAAATATTTGTTGCAGTTGTCATTAAATATTCTCCTTTCCGACAACCGGACATCGCAAGGATATTCACATTTTACAATGTCCGATTGCCTTTTTTCAAATGTGTGATATTACAATAATTTTTCAGACAATATTAGTTCCTTGAACTGTTCAAATATACATTGTCTGCCTTTAGGATTAAAATGCGTAGAAACCTCATAGGTTGTGCCACCGATTTTCATTTGAAAGGTTTCTTCACCGAAACGGCGTATTTTGCTACGGTCAACAACAGCTTCGTCACTGCGGGATGCCATAATATCTGACATGCTTGAAAGCTCATTTTCATCAATGGGCTCAGGCGGTACAACAAATATGGTTTTGTTATCGGGAAATATCTCTTTCAATTTTCTCACCTCGCATCCCTATCCTTATTTCTCTGTCGCTGAAGATATTTGTGATAATATTCCAAAGCCTTTAAGATATGCT
>SVQH01000045.1 GCA_015065425.1 Oscillospiraceae bacterium | reverse complement strand
GAAATCAAAGATACCATTAGTCTATTTTCCGAAAGGTTGAAAATTCTTCGCAAGGATATTAACACCTGCGAAAGAATTGAAAAATCTGAGCCTGATGTTGAAAGCAAAATAGGCACAATTCTTGAAATCGAACAGCAGCAGAAAAACAAAACACAAAACAGAAGCCGTGGTTATTCACGGGATGAAAGATAAGGAGGAATAAATTATAAGAAGAATAATTGAATTTTATAAAAATACAAAAGAGGCATTTTATGAGGTTTTAAAAAGCACTAAGGGTGAAGGGAATTTTTATATTAACACAAGCATATTTACTGCTGAACAAAACGCAGCCTTTGACAGAATAGCTGATTTTCTTGCACGAATGGTAGAGAAATACGGGCCGATGCTTGACGATATTATAAAGTCAGAAGCAGATGTGAAAGTTGAAAAACAGTCTGCATAAAAATAGTGAGGCAGGTCGTTCCTGCCTCGCACATTTGTCGATTATATGAAATAAAAATATAATCAAGATATCAAAAAGTCAGGAGATGAATTTTTATGAAACGACAAAATTGTTATATCTACACCCGTGTTTCAACTTCAATGCAGGTTGACGGCTACAGTCTTGATGCACAGAGAGAAAAGCTCCGCAAATATGCCGAGTATCAGGAAATGCATATTGCCGGTGAATACAGTGATGAGGGTAAATCAGGTAAAAATATTGGCGGCAGACCTGATTTTCAAAGGATGCTTGATGATATTGCATGTGGAAAGGATAGCATAGATTTTGTGCTTGTATTCAAGTTATCACGTTTCGGCAGAAATGCCGCTGATGTACTTTCATCCTTGCAGATTATGCAGGACTACGGTGCAAATCTTATCTGTGTTGAGGATGGTATAGACAGCTCAAAGGACAGCGGTAAGCTGATGATTTCTGTCTTGTCTGCCGTCGCTGAAATCGAGCGTGAGAATATTCTTGTTCAGACTATGGAAGGCAGAAAGCAAAAGGCAAGAGAGGGAAAGTGGAACGGAGGATTTGCCCCTTACGGATATAATCTCGAAAATGGCGAATTGAAGATTGCAGAGGATGAAGCCGAGGCCATCAGAGTTATCTATGATAAATTCATTCATACCAATATGGGAGCAAATGGTATTGCAAAATATCTTAATCAGCACGGCTATGAAAAGAAGCAAAGGCAGAACGGTACTCTCAGTACATTTTCTGCTCATTTTGTTAAGCTTGTTTTAGATAATCCTGTTTACTGCGGTAAGTTAGCCTACGGCAGAAGAAAAACAGAAAAGGTTAACGGAGCGAGAAACGAGTACCACATTGTTAAACAAGATGAATATCCTGTTTATGACGGTGTGCATGATGCTATTATATCTGAAGAAGATTGGCTTTTAGCACAGAAGAAGAGAAAGAAAACAGGTATAAAGAATGAAAAAATATATAGCATAGAACATCAGCATTTGCTTTCAGGTATAGTTTGCTGTCCCGAATGCGGACAACCCATGTACGGAAGTGTTAACAGAAAGAGAAAGAAAGACGGTACATTTTACCGTGATTATTGGTATTATGCCTGTAAGCATCGCTTGGAGTTTGACGGTCATAAATGCACCTACAAAAAGCAGATTCATCAGGAGAAGGTTAATTCAGCCGTTGAAGAATTTGTATCAAAAATAGTAAAAAATCCGAAATTTGAGGAAGCAATTAAAGAAAAGATAAATACAAGGATTGATACTGCTGAAATAGAAACGGAGATAGATAGTCTCAACAAAAAACTCCGTCAGCTTAATATGGCAAAAGAAAAGCTCGGTAAAACTATAGACAGCCTTGATGTGTTTGATGAGTTCTATAATAAGAAATACGATGATATGCAATTAAGGCTTAACGGATTGTACCGTGATATAGCCGAGACAGAAAAAGAGTTATCTGCTGTCTATGAACGGCTTGAAAATATTCGCAAAGATAAAATTTCTCAGGAAAAGGTATATCAATTTCTGTTATTCTTTGATATAATATACCCAAAGTTCACCGATGCTGAAAAGAAAGAGTTTCTTGGCAGCATTATTGAACGCATTGAAATAAATCCGGAACCGACTGAAAACGGGCAGATTCTGAAAAAGATTAAGTTCCGCATTCCCATCTCCTATGATGGGAATGACGGTAATAATGAGTTTTTTGTTCCGAATGAAAAAATGACAGTCGAGACGGTTGTTCTTTTGAGTAAATAACTTTTGCTGTTAATTGTGTTAATTTAATTTTTATCATTGTTGAAATATAATTATTTTTGTGTAATAATATAATAAATTTAATCTGAGGTGTTTAACATGCAAGGAATGACGAGAAGAGAAAGAGAAATAACTGATATAAATGAGATAGTCAGAATTCTTGACAAATCAAAAGTTCTGCATCTGGGACTTGTCGACGGTGATGAACCTTATGTTGTCCCGATGAATTACGGCTATGAATTTGTCGACGGAAAGCTTGTTGTTTATCTGCACGGTGCAAGAAGAGGAAGAAAAATTGATGTGATGCAAAAGAATCCTAAGGTCTTTTTTGAACTTGAATGTGATATAGTTCCCTTTGAAGGGGAGGTTGCATGTAAGTACGGAATTACATACGCAAGTGTAATGGGGCGTGGAGTCGCTGAGATTGTTGAAGATGTTGAAATTAAAAAACACGGACTTTCAGTTTTAATGAAAACTCAGACAGGAAAGGAGTTTTCATTTGATGAAAAACTTGTAAGCGTAGTGAATGTCATTAAAATTGATGTTCTTGAATTTACAGCCAAACACAGACCGATGCCTAAAATGTAATAATATAATTATCCGGGAGTCTGAAGAAGACTCCTTGATTTTTTTTAATCCGTTAGTATCATATAATGTTATGTTAATATATTTTGTCATAAAACAAGTCCACCGTACATAATAATTATCGAATTAAGAAAAACGGAGGAATTGACATGACTAGTACAAGTATCTATAAAGATATAGCAGAAAGAACGGGAGGGGATATTTACATCGGTGTTGTAGGTCCCGTTCGCACGGGAAAATCAACTTTTATAAAAAAATTCTGTGAAAATCTTGTAATTCCGAATGTTCCTGCTGACTATGCAAGAGAGCGGATGATAGACGAACTTCCGCAATCATCTGCAGGCAGGACTATTATGACAACAGAACCTAAGTTTATCCCTGAAAGAGGCATAGGCATATCTCTTGAAAACGGGATCGACTTCAGAGTAAGGCTTGTTGATTGCGTTGGATATATTGTTCCGTCTTCTCTCGGATATATTGAAAATGAAGAACCGAGAATGGTAAAGACACCATGGTTTGAAGAAGAGATTCCTTTTAATATGGCAGCTGAAATAGGCACAAAAAAAGTAATTTCAGAGCATACTACTATCGGTCTTGTTATAACGACCGATGCAAGTATCAGTGATATTCCCCGTGAGGAATATGAAGAGGCAGAAGAGAGAGTTATTGAAGAATTAAGAAACATAAATAAGCCGTTCATTGTTCTTCTTAATTGCATGTATCCTTCAAGTAATTCTGCCGTTGCAATGGCTGAGGAACTGTCTGTAAAATACTCTGTTCCCGTTATCCCTGTAAACTGCCTTAATCTGACGGAAGATGAAATAAAAGATATTCTCTCAAAAGTTTTATACGAATTTCCCTTAAGAAAAGTTGTGGTAAAGGTACCGTCATGGATAAATACATCAGGCGGTGAAAGCAGTATTGCAGATGTTCTCATTGCAAATATGAAACAATCTGGAAACACCATAAGAAAGCTCAGTGAAATTGGTGTTCTGACCCAATCACTTTGCGAATGCGAAAGTGTTGTTTATGCGGATACAGAAAAGATTCTTGCAGGTGACGGAAGTGTGTATATCAGGGCAGATATTGATGATGCACTGTTTTATAAAATGCTGTCAGGAATTTCAGAAACTGATATTTCTGATGAAATGTCACTCGTTGAGGTGATGAAAGATTATCTCTCGGTGAAGAAAAAGTATAAAAAAATTGAAACCGCACTCGAGCAGGTAAATTCAACAGGATACGGTATAGTGATGCCGTCTATCGACGAACTGACACTTGAAGAACCTGAAATAATGAAGCAGGGAAGTCGTTACGGAGTAAAACTTAAGGCGAGTGCACCTTCAATTCACATGATGAGAGCTGATATTAAAACCGAGGTTGCACCGATAGTCGGAAGCGAAAAGCAAAGCGAAGATCTTGTAAAATATCTTCTTGACGGTTTTCAGGATGATCCGTCAAAAATCTGGGAGTCTAACATTTTCGGCAAATCACTTGATGATTTGGTAAATGAAGGATTAAGAACAAAATTAATGCACATGCCCAATGAAGCAAGAATGAAGCTCCAGCAGACTCTTGAAAGAGTGATAAATGAAGGCTGTAACGGTCTTATATGCATAATAATCTGATAATGTGTTTATAAAAATTTAAGCCGTCAAATCAAGCTTAGCTTGAATGACGGCTAAAATATTAAATGAATTTTTTATATTCTTTGACTGCAATTTCATCGCATTTTTCATTATAAGGATGCCCTGCATGTCCTTTAATCCATTGAAAAGTGACCTTGTGTATCTGTAACAGGTCGAAAAGCTCCTGCCACAGCTCAGGATTAAGTACAGGCTTATTATCGCTTTTCTTCCAGCCTTTTTTTATCCATCCGTATATCCATTTTTGATTGATTGCGTCACATACATATTTTGAATCGGAAACTACTGTCACTTCACAAGGATGTTTGAGAGCTTTTAATCCTTCAATAACTGCAGTAAGCTCCATTCTGTTATTTGTAGTCTGTCTATGTGAACCTGAAACATATTTAACGTGCTCACCCATTTTCAGAATTGCACAATAACCGCCGGGTCCGGGATTTCCTGAACACGCACCGTCTGTATACAGCATGATATTATCCATAGTATTTATACACCTCATTACAAATATTTTATCATATTTTCAGAAACTTTGCAATGCCTTTATGACTAATCGGGCATTTGTCTGTTCATAATAAATTATACAAATCAGAAAGGAAGATATGTATGAAAGCTGTAGTTATGTGCGGCGGTGTCGGAAGCAGATTGAAACCTGTAACTGAGACGCAGCCGAAGCCTCTTGTGAAAATTCTGAACAGACCTGTGCTTGATATTGTAATTGAAAAACTGATTGAAAGCGGTATTAACGATATCTGTCTTTCTCTCGGTTTTATGTCTGATGAAATCATAAACTATATTGAAAACAGTAAATATGACGCAGATATAAAATTTGCTAAAGAAAAAATCCCTCTGGGGACAGCAGGCGGTGTTAAAAATTGTATCGGTAAAACGGATGAAGATGTAATTGTTGTGAGCGGTGACAATGTTTTTGATTTTGATTTGAAAAAAGTAGTCGACTATCATTTTGAAACGGATGCAGATATTACGGTATGCGGAATAGAAGTGAATGATCCGAGAGAATACGGAGTAATTTTGAGGGACGCAGACGGTTCCGTTGAGGCTTTTATTGAAAAACCTACATGGGAACAGGCACAGAGTTTTCTTGTAAATACCGGCATATATATATTTAAGGGAAATCTTCTTGAAATGATTCCTGAAAATACATTCTACGATTTTGCCAATGATTTGTTTCCTTCTATTTTCAGAAGCGATATGAGATTCATGTGTTATCAATGTGAAGGCTTCTGGGGTGATATGGGAGAATTCCCCGCAATGCTTGAGGTCACAGCTGATATTCTGAACGGAAAATATAAAAATTTTAACTTCAGCGGAAAATTTTACGGCGAAGATGTGCATACGGACGATGGCAGTGTTATTTATGCTCCTTGTCTTCTATCTGATGATACAAGTATAGGAAAAGGGGCTTCGATAGGTCCGTATACAGTCATAGGAAGAAAATCTGTTATAGGCTCAGGATGTGTCATTGAAAAGAGTATTTTAGGTGAAGGTGTTACGATATCTGATAACTGTGACATTAAAAGCTGTATTGCCTGTGATAATGTCAGAATCGATGATAATTGCTATATAGATGAAAATACCGTTCTTGCCTATGGTTGTATGATAGGAAGGTTTTCCAAGTTGCTGTCGGGGTGCAAGATATGGCCCGGAAGAAGGATTGCTCCTGAATCGGTTATCAGCAAAGATATGTTTTATGAAACTCCCGAAAAAATTGATTTTGATGTTTTTGGTGTATCAGGGAAAATCAATTCTGTTCTGACATTATCCGATGCAGTGAAACTCGGGCATGCTGTTGCAGGGCTCAGTAATATTAATAAAATTGGAATCGGTCATGACGGCAAAGAATTCACTTCAGATTATAAAAATGTATACCTTGCAGGTATGAGATGTTGCGGGGTAACTGTTTATGATTTTGATGAAATGATGAAAATTCAGTCATATTTTTACTCAGCATACTGTTCACTTGATGCATTCATATATATAAGTGCTGACGGCGATATTATCAATTTTTCTTTTTACGGTAAGCGAGGTATGCCCTTAACTTCATCACAAGCAAGAAGCATAAATAATAATTTCAGATTTTCATCATTCAATTTCTGTGAACCTGAAAAATATAAAGATACTTTCAATATGTCACTTTTCTCAACTGTTTATAAGACTTATTTTAGTAAACTATGCGGTGATACGCGTTTTCCTTTTACTGTTATTATTGAAACAGAAAATAAATTTATGAAGGATATGCTTGAGGATATATTCCGAAAAAAGAATGAAATAAAATACAGCAGATGCCTTCAGATACTCATAAATTACAACGGAACTGAGTTGTATCTCGTAGAAAATGATAATTTTTATTCAACTCAAAGACTATTTGTACTTTTGTGCGAGCTGGAATTTGCATCGGGTAAAGATATAATAATACCTGAAGATGCACCAAGTATAATCGAGGAAAAAGCTCTTATGTACGATAGAAAAGTGTTTCGTATATTTGAGAGTGATAATTCTGTTCACGATTTTGATTCCGATATTATTCTTAAATCTCTGTGGTGTTTCGATCCGCTTTTTATGGTTGCGAAACTTTTCAGTATTATGGCACAAACAGGTGATGAAATTGAAAAGTTGTTGCATTATCAGGAAGATTTTACAATGCGGAAAAGCATAATTGAAATTGATGAGGATGCGGGAAATATACGAGAACTAATCATGTCAGCCGGTGCAGTTAAAAATAAAAACGATGCATATTATACTCTTTCTAACAGAAAAGGAAAGGCAAGAATCAGACAGATGGGAAACAGTAACAGAATCCGTGTTCTTGCCGAAGCACACGATATGGAAACAGCTAAAGAATTATCGGTTTTTGTAGCCGAAAAAATTAAAAACAGTAATATTGACAAAGGTAAGCAAAAATAGTATTATAAAGTGATAATATTTGCGATTTGAACTGAACAGCATCCGTTCTTTCGGATGTTTACATAGAAAATCATTAAAAAAGGAGAAAATATGCAGAATTTTTCTAATAAAAGCGGAAAAAAAAATTCTAATTCGCCACAATCTGCAGGTAAAAACAATAAACAGAAAAAAGATAATAAGTCTAAAGTAAAAAATAGTGTCGACAGGGTAAAGAGCAATTCGGATAAATCAAAAAAGAATAATGATAAAGAAAACTTATTAATAAAAAACAGTCGTGAGAAAGAAACTAATAAGAATAAGTCTAAGAAAAAAAACTTTTCAGGTAAAAAAACTTCCGGCAAGAAATCTCATGAAATGAATCTTTATGATTCCATATCTGCTAAAGATATCAAAAAAGCTTCTTCTATAAAAATTAAATTTCTTGGCGGTATTAATGAAATAGGTAAAAATCTTACTTTGTTTGAATTTAATGACGAAATGATCATACTCGATTGCGGTATGTCTTTCCCCGACGCTGATATGCCCGGAATTGATTATGTACTTCCTGATATTACTTATGTGGAACGTAACAAATCTAAAGTTAAAGCTGTTTTTATAACGCATGCTCATGAGGACCATATAGGCGGATTGCCTTATCTTCTCAAATCTGTTAATGTGCCTGTGTACTGTACATGTCTTACTGCAGGTCTTATTCAACTTAAGTTAAAAGAACACAGAATTCTTAATAAGTGCAGAATAGAAGTTATAAAACCGGGTGATTGCTTAAATGTCGGACAATTTACTGTCGAAGCAATTCATGTAAATCATTCAATTCCCGATGCACTTGCCTTTGCCATAAAAACAGATGCCGGTACCATTGTTCATACGGGTGACTTTAAGATTGATAATACTCCCATTGATGGTGGTGTTATCGATCTGCCGAAACTTGCCGAGCTCGGAAACGAAGGTGTATTGTGTCTTCTTTCTGATTCTACAAATTCCGAAAGAGCAGGTTATACACCAAGTGAGCGAAATGTCGGAGAAACTCTTGAAGCTCTTTTCAGAAAAGCAAAAGGGAAGAGGATAATTGTTGCTTCTTTTGCTTCAAATATACACCGTATTCAGCAGATAATAGACGCATCCGAGAAAATGAACAGAAAAATATTCTTACTCGGAAGGAGTCTTGAAAATGCAACCGGTATCAGCATGGAACTCGGTTATCTCAAAGCTTCCGATGGGCTGATTCTTTCTATTGACAAACTTAAAAATTACCGTGACGAAGATGTAGTTCTGATAACAACTGGAAGCCAGGGAGAACCAATGTCTGCTTTGTCAAGAATGGCTCTCGGGGATCATAAAAAGGTAGCAATAGACAGTAATGATTTCGTTATAATATCAGCAACCCCTATTCCCGGAAATGAAAAAACGGTCGCAAATACCATTAATGAACTCATGAAGCTCGGTGCTGAGGTCATATACGAAAAAAGTCTCGGAATACATGTTTCAGGGCACGCTGCACAGGAAGAACAAAAATTGATTCTTAATCTGGTGAGACCTAAATATTTCATTCCCGTACATGGTGAACAGAAACATCTTCGCAGACATGAAGCAACTGCTATCAGTCTCGGAATTCCTCAGGAAAATATTATTGTTCCTGAACTTGGTTCTGTTATTGAAGTTTCGGAAAAATTTATTGATGCAAATTCCAGTGTTCCTGTAGGCAGAGTTTTTGTTGACGGAACAGGTGTTTGTGATGTGGGAAAATCTGTTCTCAGAGACAGAAAAAATCTTTCGACAGACGGAGTTGTTATCGTTTGTGCTGTTACTGACTCATATTCAGGCGAACTTATTTCTGAAATTGAAGTTCAGAGTAAAGGATTTGTATTTGAGAGTAATACCGGTGATATAGCACCTTTTATCCGTAATATCTGTGAAAAGGTTCTTTATGATTACGTTCGTAGTGTAAATATGGATGTTTACACTCTAAAGACCAGATTGAAGGATTCAATTTCCAAGGCAATTTATGATAAGACCAGAAGAAATCCCATTGTTATTGTTTCTGTTCTCAGCGTGTAAAATTATTTATCGGAGGGGAATCGGGTGAATTTTAAAGATATGCTGCGTAATAATCCTTTTACAGTTGCCATGATCATTTTTGCAACTCTTGTAAGCGGAATTACTTTTGTATACTCAAAAGCACTTGCGATTATTGAACTTATTATCGTAATCGGAATTGTTATAGGGGCACTCAAATGGATGTCCGCTGCTGCTGCAAGAAAAAAGGATTTAATTCGTTCTGTTGAAGAAAGTATAATGCAGAGTGGTGAGCAGGGTAAATATACTTCATCTTTTCCGTTTCCGTTGCTTCTTGTAGACCTTAAGGGCAATATTGAATGGTTTAATTCTGAGTTTGAGCCTCTTCTTGACGGTTTTAAAGATTTATATTCAGATAATATTGCCTCCTTTTTGCCGGAAATATCCGATAGACTTTGTGATGATAAGTTTTCCCCTATTGAAGTATCGTGTAATGATAAAAAATATACCGTACATCTTTCACATACAGGTGACAGCTGTATAGCTATGTATTTTGTAGACGACACTCTTCTCAAAGATATCAGGACTCAGTTCACACTTACACGTCCTGCTGTACTGCTTATTAATATTGATTCTCTGGAAAATACAGAGGATACACTGTCTCATGCTGATTATTATTCCGTTGTTTCCGATATAGAAAAGATTATCACAAAATGGCTTGTTGAAAACAAATGTGTTTTCAGAAAGTTTGCTGACGGAAAATTTATGGCTCTTACTGAAAGTGCAAATCTTGATGTCATGATAAAGAGAAAATTTCAGATACTTGATAAGATACGCACTTATACTTTTGATGACAAGGAAATGGATATTACTTTGTCTGTCGGTATCGGAAGAGATGATAATTTCTGTGATTGTGAAGTCAACGCAAGACAGGCTCTTGATATGGCTCGTGGCCGCGGCGGTGATCAGGTCGCTGTCAAAATCGATGAAAATTACGAATTTTTCGGTGGTCTTACAAGCCGTAAGGAAAAAAGAGGTAAAATTAAGTCGAGAGTAATTTCTGCAGCATTATCCGAATACATAGAAAAGAGTAATGCTGTTTATGTCATGGGGCATAAGTATTCTGATTTTGATGCTATTGGTGCTTGTGTTGGTATTGCTGCTGTTGCCCGTGCCCAATCCAAGCCTGTATATATTGTTGTTAATGAAAGTTTGTCTCTTGCAATACCACTTATAAATTATCTCAAAGGTGTTGACAGTAAACTTAATTTTATTTCACCTGAAAGTGCTGTTTCCTTGGTAACTCATGAATCTCTTGTTGTTGTTGCAGATACAATGCGTTCTCAGCTTGTTGAGGAACCCCGTCTGCTCACTTCCGGAGCAAATATTATTCTTGTTGATCATCACAGAAAAACTGTTGATTATATCGATGATGTGAAACTTGCATTTCATGAGCCTTATGCTTCTTCAGCATGTGAGATGGTTACTGAACTTATTCAATACTCTCCTTCAGCTGTAAAACTTCAGAATTATGAGGCTGAAGCACTGCTTTCGGGAATTTTGCTGGATACAAAGAATTACACTCTCAGAGTCGGTGTCAGAACATTTGAGGCTGCTGCATTTCTTAAAGACCAAAAAGCTGATACAGTTACGGTAAAAAAACTTTTTGCTGCTACGGTCGATGAAAATATCAGCGTCAATAAACTTATTGCATCTGCGTCGTTTTTTTCCGGATATGCCATTGCAGTTGCTGATGACGGTGAAAATGTGTCAAGACTTGTTTCTTCAAAAACAGCAGATGAACTTCTTGCAATAAGAGATGTCGATGCATCATTTGTTATTTCAACCAATTCTGAAACTGTTTTCATTTCAGCAAGGAGTCTCGGAAAGATAAATGTTCAGCTTATAATGGAAAAATTCGGCGGTGGCGGTCATCAGAGTATGGCTGCTTGTCAGATACCCGGAAATGATATAAAAGAGGCATTTGATAAACTTAAAGCAGTAGTTGATTTTTATTTAAGTGAAAATTCTTAATTAATTGATTGATTTTTTTCAAGGAGGTTTAAGTTATGAAAGTAATACTTAATAAAGATGTCAAAGATCTTGGTAAGAAAGGTGAACTCGTCAATGTTTCTGACGGTTATGCCAAAAACTTTCTTATTCCCAGAAAAATTGCTGTAATTGCAGATGCAACAGCAATGAATGAACTCAAAAACAGAGAGATGGCTAAAGCTCATCACCTTGCAGTTGAAAAAGCCAATGCAGAAGCTGCCGCTAAAACTTTAGAAGGAAAAAGCATTAAAATTTCTGCAAAAGCAGGAGCAAACGGTCGTCTTTTCGGTTCCGTAACTTCTAAGGAGATAGCAGAACATATCAAAACTGAGTATGATATTGAAATAGATAAAAAGAAAATTGTTGTTGATGATATCAGAAGCTTTGGTACATTTGAGTGTACCGTAAAAGTCTATACAGGAATTTCGGCTAAGATTTTTATCGTTGTCGGTGAATAAATTGCAGAGGTGCTCCGATGAAAAAAAATGATTCGGTTGCTGTTGATACAGGTACAAGTAAATCCTTTTCTCTTGAAGCTGAGCAGGCTATTCTCGGTAGTGTGCTCATTGATCCGTCATGCTTTTCCACGGTTTCAATGCTTGTAAGACCAGAGTATTTTTATATGCCGCAGCATAAATCTATTTATACCGCAATGCTTTCTATAGATGCTGCAGGAAACGGTGCAATAGACCCTCTGCTTCTTCTTGAAATGCTCAGAGTCGAGAAAGTGTTTTCCAATGATGATGACGGAAAAACATATCTTTTTCAGTTGGCGGATATAGTCCCGTCAACATCAAATGTTGAATCATATTGTAAAATTATCAAGGACAAGTTTTATATAAGAACTCTTGTTGATGTCTCAACTGAAATAATTGACCTTGCCGAAAATTCAGGTCAGGAAGCAGACATTATTCTTGATAACGCTGAACAGCGTATTTATGATATCCGTCAGGGCAAAACAGTTGCAGGGCCATCTAAACTCAGTGATGTAATTGCAAATGTTTATGACATGCTTTACAAGCTTAATTCCGAAGACAAGGAGCAGTTCAAAGGACTTCCTACAGGTTTTCCCGATTTTGATAAGATGTGTACGGGGCTTAACCGTTCTGACCTTGTTCTTATCGGTGCAAGACCTGCCATGGGTAAAACGAGTTTTGCACTGAATATGGCTCGTAATGTTGCGGTGAAGTCAGGAAAACGAGTATTATTTTTCTCGCTTGAAATGTCAAAAGAACAGTTGGCACAGAGAGTTATTTCGACTGAAGCACGTATTCCCTCACAGAAAATGCGTACAGGTGAACTGACACCTAAGGAGTGGGAGAGTCTAAGTGCAGCCTGTGTTTTTCTTGCAGATGTTCCTTTGTATTTTGATGATACTGCGAATATAACAGTTCCTGAAATGAAAGCCCGATGCAGAAGACTTAAGAATGTAGATGCAGTATTTATTGATTATCTTCAGTTGATGCAATCTGCAAAGAAAACAGAAAACCGCGTTCAGGAAGTCTCCGAAATTACCCGAAGCTTAAAGCTTATGGCTAAAGACCTTCAGATTCCTGTTGTTGTCTGTGCACAGCTTTCCCGAAGCACTGAAGGTAGAGGTTCTTCTCATAAACCTCAGCTTGCAGACTTGCGTGAATCCGGTTCTATTGAGCAGGACGCAGATATTGTTGTTATGCTTTACAGAGAAGATTATTATAAAAATGAAAAGGATAATCCCGAAGAAATAGAGGTCAACACTGCCGAGCTTCTTGTTCAGAAAAACAGACACGGACCTACGGGTTCAGTTAAAATGGCATGGAATCCGCAGTTTACTCTATATACGTGTGTTGAAAATAATAAGGATGATGAAAACTAAAGTTATTGATACTATTAATAAATACAGAATGTTCTCCCGAGGAGATACAGTACTGGTTGCATTGTCCGGTGGTGCAGATTCAATGTGTCTTACGGATATTCTTTGCGATATCAGTGAAGAATTCGGTATTATTGTAAAAGCTGCACATGTCAATCATTGTATCAGAGGCAGGGAAGCGGATCTTGATCAGAAATTTGTAGAAGAATACTGTGCAAGTAAAGGAATTGAACTTCATGTCCTCAAAATTAATGTTCCTGAGATAGCCGAAAAAAAAGGTGAAAGTATAGAACTGTGTGCAAGAAATGTCAGATATGATTTTTTTTCATCTCTTTCTGCCGACATTATTACAACAGCTCATACGGGCAGCGACAGAATTGAAACCATGCTGATGAATCTTGCAAGAGGTACTTCTCTTAATGGTCTTTGTTCGATTCCTCCTGTCAGAGATAATATTGTAAGACCCCTTATTGATTGTACAAGAAATGAAATAGAAGATTATTGTAAAGAAAAGCAGATATCATTTGTTACAGACAGTACAAATCTTGAAGATGAATATACAAGAAATAAGATAAGGCATCATGTTGTTCCCGTTTTGACTGAAATTAATTCTTCTTTTGAAAGAAATGCTTTAAGATGTATCGATAGTTTGATTGAGGATAATTCTTTTCTAAAAAAAACAGCCTGTGATGAATATATGAAAAGAGTGTCGCCTGACGGTAAAGTTGATATTACGGGCCATTTTTATGATGAAGTGATATTAAAAAGAGTTATTGTTGAATTTTTTGACAGTTTAGGTATAAGAGACTATGAAAACAGACATATAAATTATATTGTTGAGAATCGTAACAGTGATTTTTCAATATGTCTTCCGACTGGAGTCAGATTTTCATGCAAGAAGGGTTTTTTGTTCCGCGATTTGATAAAAAATTCTCAAGAAAATTTTTCATTTTCCGAAAAAACATTTGTCAAAGGTGAAAATTTTGTTTTTGATACTTTATCAGGACGTGTCAGTGTTACTTGGTCGGATGTTTTTCCTGATGAAATTGCAGATGTTGTTGTTGCTGATGCAGATAAAATCGGATATTCTTTATATCTGCGTCCCCGTAAAGCGGGTGATGAAATAAGTCTTGGAAAACGCAGATGTACAAAACCTCTCAGAAAACTTTACAGCGAACTTAAAATTCCATCGGATATCAGAGATAAGTTGTTATTAATAGCAGATGATACCGGTCTAATTTTTGCAGAATATGCAGGTCTGGATGCAAAAAGAGCCTTAAATGCAGACACTAAAAATTTTATGATTATAAAAACGGAGTATAATACTTATGAATAATGATATAAAAGAAATCTTATATTCGGAAGATGAACTTAAAGCACTTGTAAAAGAATTGGGGGCAAGAATCAGTGAAGATTACAAGGATAAAAATCTGCTCATGGTAAGTGTCCTTAAAGGTTCAATCGTATTTATGAGTGACCTTATGAGAGAAATTACAATTCCTTGTGAAATAGATTTTATGGCTGTTTCCAGCTACGGAAACAAAACGAAGTCAAGCGGTACCGTAAGAATACTTAAGGACCTTGACAGGGATATTGCAGGATATGATCTTCTGCTTGTAGAGGATATTCTTGACAGCGGAAAGACTCTCAATTATCTCATGGATGTCCTTTATGCAAGAAATCCTGCAAGTATCAGAATTTGCACGCTTTTTGATAAGCCCGAACGCAGAGAAGTTGATATTTTTGCTGATTATAAGGGTATTTCTGTTCCCGATGAATTTATTGTCGGTTACGGTCTTGATTTTGCTGAGAAATACAGAAATCTGCCGTATATCGGCGTGCTTAAGGACGATAAACACTGATAGGAGGTCAATGGCATTGACTAATAATACAATAAATAAGATTAAACAATTCGCTCCGTTTATAATATTGCCTATGGTCATAATTCTTTTGATTTCATTTTTCTCTGTAAAGAGTAATGAGAAGAAATTAACTTATTATGATGTAGTTCAGATGTTTACAAATAATGAGGTGGAGGAATATACTCTTAATCTCGGCAGCGGTGTACTTGAATATAAAAAGCGTGATGAAACCGAGAAAAAGAAATATACTGTTCCCAATATTTCTTTGTTTAATCAGGATATTCATGAATTTGTCATGGAGTATAATGAAACTCATGATGATGATATAAGGCATAATTATAAAGCAGGCAATTCAAATTCATGGCTTGTAAGCCTTCTTCCTTCGGTTTTATTACTTGTTGCATTGGGTGCTGTCATGTACTACATGATGCGTAAGATGAGCCAGAGCTTTATGAGCGAAAATAATCGCACAATGGCTTTCGGTAAAGCAAGAATTAAAATGAGTAAGGATGATAACAGGCGTACAACCTTTGAAGACGTTGCAGGTGCAGATGAAGAAAAGGCTGAACTTGCTGAAATTGTTGATTTCCTTAAAAGTCCTCAGAAATATAATGAACTCGGTGCACGCATTCCTAAGGGCGTACTTCTTGTTGGCCCTCCCGGTACAGGTAAAACATTACTTGCCCGTGCCGTGGCTGGTGAAGCCAATGCTCCCTTCCTTTCGATTTCCGGTTCAGATTTCCTTGAAATGTATGTTGGTGTCGGTGCCTCCCGTGTAAGAGACCTTTTTGAGCAGGCAAAAAAGAACGCACCTGCAATCATCTTTATAGATGAAATCGATGCTGTCGGAAGACACAGAGGTGCAGGTATGGGCGGCGGCCATGATGAAAGAGAGCAGACGCTTAATCAGATGCTCGTTGAAATGGACGGTTTTGTCGGTAACGAGAGTGTTATTGTTCTTGCTGCAACAAACAGACTTGATATTCTTGACCCCGCACTTTTACGTCCCGGCAGATTTGACCGTCAGATAACAATGGGATATCCCGATATTAAAGGCAGATGGGATATTCTTAAGGTTCATGCAAAGAATAAGCCTCTCGGCCCTGATATTGACCTTGAAAAAATTGCAAAATCCACTGTTGGCTTCACAGGTGCTGACCTTGAAAATCTTCTTAATGAAGCGGCACTCCTTGCTGCACGTAAAGGACTTAAGGCTATTACTATGGCTGATGTTGATGCTGCAACTATTAAAACTGTTGTCGGTACGGAAAAGAAATCTCATAAAATTTCCGAAGAGGATAAAAAGCTTACAGCTTATCATGAAGCAGGTCATGCTGTTTCTGCTCATTTCCTTGGAGGACAGGACCCTGTTCATCAGGTGTCCGTTATTCCTACGGGAATGGCAGGCGGCTTTACGATGCACAGGCCTGTTGAAGATAAGATGTATAATTCCAAAAAGAGAATGGAAGACAACATCGTTACTCTTCTCGGTGGCCGTGTTGCTGAAAAAATCATTATCGGCGATATCTCAACAGGTGCATCCAATGATATTCAGCGTGTAACCGAAATTGCAAGAAATATGGTTACAAAGTACGGTATGAGTGAAAACCTCGGCCCGATTACTTTCGGTTCAGGTGAAACCGAAGTCTTCCTCGGAAAGGATTATAATACTGTCCGTAACTATTCTGAAGAAATAGCTAAAGATATTGATGAAGAAATCAGAAAAATTGTCACGGCAGGATATAAACGCTGTGAAAATATTCTCACTGAGCATATTGACAAGCTTCATCTTCTTGCAGAATATCTTATCAGAAATGAAAAAATCGACGGTGACGGATTCCTTAAGCTTATGAACGGCGAAGAAGTTGAAGATATTTGTCTTAATGAAAATGATTCAGATGAATTAGCTGCTTCAGAGATTGCTTCAGAATCTGATGAAACTACTCCTGAAAACACAGACAGTATCACTACTGACGCGTAATAAATTATGAGGTATATAAAAATGAAAAGAATTGTTTCTCTTGTTGCTGTATTATTTCTTTTTGTTGCAGTTTTTTCGTCATGCAAATCTGATGATAACAGCGATACTACTGCTTCTTCCGGTAACAATGTATCTTATGAACTTACAAATCCTGATAATCCGGTTGCTACAATAGAAATGAAAGATGGCAGAATCATGAAAATTGAACTTTTTTATGATAAGGCACCCAATACTGTAGAAAATTTCATTTCTCTTGCAAATTCAGGTTTTTATGATGGTCTCATTTTTCACCGTGTGATTCCCGGTTTTATGATTCAGGGCGGAGATCCTGATGGAAACGGAACCGGCGGTCCCGGATACAACATTTTCGGAGAGTTCTCAAATAATGGTTTTTATAATGATATAAAGCATAAGCGTGGCTATGTTTCAATGGCAAGAAAGGGTAATCCCTATAATCCCGCTTCTGCTTATAACACTGCAGGTTCTCAGTTTTTTATCATGGTGGAGGATAATGCAGGTCTCGACGGTGATTATGCCGCATTCGGATATTGCTTTGAAGGTATGGAAGTTGCTGATGAAATAGTTTCTGTACAGACAAACAGTAGCGATAAGCCGATTAAAGATGTTGTGATAAAGTCTATAAAAGTTGATACTAAGGGGGTTACCTATGAGGAACCCGAAACAATTTCGTAAAAATGTTGCATAACTGTAAACAATTTGTGTATTATCTCAATTTCTGTTGAATTTGACTTCAGGGTATGATATAAATTAATTGTAAAAATATTATAGGAGGTTGCTCAGATGAAGTGGATTTTAAAGAAGCTTATCGTTGTTCTTGTTCAGGTTCTCGTTGTAATGGGTCTTGTTGATGCTCTTGGCATCGATATAGAAGGTCTTCTTGGTGGTCTTCTCGGTGAAGAAGGAACAACAGGTGCCGAAGAAACAACAGGTACAGAAGAAACAACTGAAGCTTAATTGTTTGTGAAGATTCGTCCGCATTTATGCGGACTTTCTTTTTTTTGCAAAAAACTTGAGACTATAATTTTCTGATAGGTGAATATATATGTATAATATTTCAGATAAGGATGTTATTAATAAGGCTTATGAATACCTTGAAAAAGTAACGCCTCTTTGTAAAGATTGCGGAAAACTTTGTTCTTATAAATGCTGCACAGGTAAAGGCAATGACGGTATGCTCCTGTTCCCCGGTGAAGAAAAGTATTTTGAAAACCGTGCCGGTTTTACAGTTTATTTTGATGACAAGTATGAAAATTATTGTGTAAGATGTAATGGAGACTGTGACAGACATTTAAGACCGTTATCATGCAGAATATTCCCTTATTTTATATATATTAAGCAACCCGCAACAAAGCCTGTCTGTGCCCCCGATTTGCGTGCAGTCGGATTTTGTCCTCTGATTGATGATAAAATAAAGCTTGACAAAAAATTTCTCAGAATGCTGAGAATAACAGCTCGACTTCTTTGCACCGATAAAGAGTGTGAGGAATTTCTTTTACATATTTCTTCTTTGTTAACGGATTTCAATGATTTATGATTCGTAAATTCCCAAAGTAAGTTCCACAGTAGTACACCAGTAGATTTTACACTGAGAAACAAGTGGAAATAACTATGG
>SVQH01000044.1 GCA_015065425.1 Oscillospiraceae bacterium | reverse complement strand
TCGGGAGGAACTTTTTTGTTCCTCCCGACGGTTTTTTTGATTTCTTTCTCTTATTTGAGAGCAGCTTTTGCCTGTTCTGTGAGAGCAGTGAATGCTGCGGGGTCTGCTATAGCAATTTCGGAGAGCATCTTTCTGTTGAGAGTGATGCCTGCTTTCTTGAGACCGTTCATGAATGATGAATAGTTCATGCCGTTTGCCTTGCAGCCTGCAGAAATTCTTGCGATCCAGAGTCTTCTGAAATCTCTCTTCTTCTGCTTTCTGCCGATGTAAGCATAGTTGCCGCTCTTCATGACAGCCTGCTTGGCAGTCTTGAAGAGTTTGCTCTTGGAGCCGTAGTAGCCCTTAGCGAGCTTGAGAACCTTATTTCTTCTCTTACGAGTCATTAATGCGCCTTTAATACGTGCCATTGTTAGTTACCTCCGTTAAATCTTCTTCTTATTTGTAAGGAATAAGACGCTTGATCTGCTTAACATTGGTCTTGTCAGCAACAGCAGTCTTACGAAGATTTCTCTTTCTCTTCGTGGATTTCTTGTTAAGGATGTGGGATTTGTAGGCATGAGCACGGATGGGCTTGCCGTTCTTAGAAAGCTTAAAACGCTTCTTTGCGCCGGAGTTTGTTTTGATTTTAGGCATTGTTTTTTCCTCCTGATAATTTTTATGGAAGTTTTATTTTGCTGTCTTTGCGGCAAGGAACATAAGCATTGTGCGGTTTTCGAGCTTTGCGGCTTTTTCCACAGTGCCGAATTCGGAACATGCATCTGCAAATGACTGCATAATTTCAAGTCCTCTTTCGGGATGTACCATTTCTCTGCCTCTGAAACGGATGGATACCTTGACCTTGTTTCCTGCCTTAAGGAAACGCTTTGCATGGTTTACCTTTGTTTCAATGTCGTGGGTGTCAATGTTGAGAGTGAGCTGAATCTCCTTGATCTCAACCACCTTCTGATTTTTTTTAGCTTCTTTTTCTCGCTTTTGCTGATCAAATCTGTATTTGCCGTAATCCATTATCTTACATACGGGCGGCGTTGCCTGAGGAGCAATTTTCACAAGGTCAAGACTTCTGTATGAAGCTGCCTTGAGAGCATCTGCTGCGGACATGATTCCCAGCTGCTCACCGTCGTCGGTAATAACTCTTACCTCTTTGTCTCTGATCTCCTCGTTGATCTGAAGTTCCTTAGTAGCTATAAACAAGCACCTCCAAAATAAAATGCAAAAATAAAAGCGGGCAACCGAATTTGCCCGCACATAATTACAGAATAAGAGTAAAAACTCTGAATAATCTGAACTATTTACCCTGAAAAACGAAATTCGCAGGGTGAGAACGGGATACGGTCTGCTTTATTTACCCGTGTATTATAGCAGAGAGAAGAACTGTTGTCAAGTATTTTTTTCTTGTTTTTATCTGACAAAAAAATGTTGCACATTTTGTTGAAAACTAACTAAAATTTGCTTTTGGAAATATGTTTCTTGAAATAGAGTTAAGCGTATGCTATTATTAATTGTATTATTCTCTAAGGGAGGGATCAATGTGGCAGAAGAACTTGGCAATGCTCAGCAGTTTACCGAAGAACAGTTGCATTATGTCTATGAAAACAGACGTTATGTAGGAACAAAGGAAACAGTCGGTTTCGTTCTCTGGGATGCTGCACAGAGCCTTAACATAAATACTTATACCACACGATTCATAACAAACATTGTTAAGATAGACCTGGGCTATCAGACCATTCAGAAGACTATCAACAGTATATGGGATATCGTAAATGATATCTTCATGGCGGCTATTGTTGAAAAGACAAGAACCCGTTGGGGTAAATTCAGACCTTATCTTCTCGGTCTTGCCGTACCCGGCTGTATCGCAACTCTTTTTTATTGGTTTATGCCCATTCTTTTCTCGGGCACATCATCCATGTCCGTAGGAAAGTTTGTCTTCTATATTCTTCTTGAAATCCTCAGAGAAGGCGTCGGAACCTTCCAGGGAATCGCAAGAACGGGTATGCTTGCAACCATAACACCGCACCCTGTTGACCGAACGAGGCTTATTACCCTTGCAAACTTTGCTTCGGGTACCTTCGGTGAAAAACTGCCGGAGCAGATAATGACCGTCGTTCTTGACCTTATCGACAATAATATATTTAAATCAAATAAGTTCGGTAAGGAATCACAGTATCTCGTTGCTTTCGTCGGAATGGGTGCATTTACCACACTTGTTTCCTCAGGTATGTCCTTCTGGTTCTTCATGAATTCAAAAGAGCGTATCATGCAGTCTGTTCAGACTCCCAGCATAAGGGATTCCGTAAAATCCATTATAAACAATAAACCCGTGCTTTTGATGACCCTTTCCGATTTCCTTGCAGGTTTCGGTATTTCGGGCAGTAAGTCGGACTATTACATAGACGTTCTTCACTTTGCTTCCATGACAATGGTTGCAGGTATTCCCGCAGCACCTTTATCCCCCATTTCATATTCATTCGTTCCCTGGTTCAGAAGAAGATTCTCTTCACGATTCCTTTACATTGTTGCGAATGAGATAGGAAGCATTCTTTATGTTTTCGTATTCCTCTTCGGCTGTATCGGCTTCAATCCCAAGACATTCAAGGGCGGTCTTTACAGAAACAAGTGGGCAATGCTTGTTGCGATGGCTACATGGGAAGTTATCTGGACTCTCTTCTACGGACTTAAATCTGTTATCGGTACAGAGCTTTACAACGAATCCATGGACTATTGTGAATGGAAAAACGGTTACAGAACAGAGGCTATGACCTCAGTTGCAAAAGGACTTGCAGCAAAGGTTGCTCAGTCTGTCAGCGGTGTTGTTACAACTGCTCTTAAGAAGATTGTAAACTATGACCAGGATGCTTACACCTCAGGCAAGGAACAGCCCGACTATGTTAAGTTCTATCTCTTCTCAATGTTCACAATTATTCCTGTTCTTACAGGTTCCTTCGGTGTCATTCCCATGCTCTTCTATGACCTTAACGGTAAGAAGAAAGAAAGAATGTATGCTGAACTTCTTCAGAGAAGAAAAGAAGCTTCCATGGCTGCCGCAGATGGCGATGACGAGGCAATAAGAGAGCTTGAAGAAAAACTGAAATCAAGCAAAGCTTCAAAATAGTAATTATAACTAAGAAAAGATGTTTTCTCCGTATTTGCAGAAAACATCTTTTTTTGTTTGCAGTGAATTGTTGCAAAGTTTATTTTATTGTGTTAATATAGAAAAAAAGTGTAAGGAGGAAACGTTTTGGCTGAAAATATCGGTAATGAGATGCAGTTTACTGATGAACAGATAGGTTATGTTTACGAAAACAGGCGTTATGTGGGCAATAAAGAATCTCTCGGCTTCGTTATGTGGGATGCTGCCCAGAGTCTGAATATCAATACATACACCACAAGATTTATAACAAATATCGTTAAAATTGACCTCGGTTATCAGACTCTTGCAAAATCCATCAACAGCGTGTGGGATATCGTAAATGATATCTTTACTGCGGCAATAGTTGAAAAAACAAGAACACGGTGGGGTAAATTCAGACCTTATCTTTTAGGACTTGCCGTTCCGGGCTGTATCGCCACTCTGCTTTATTGGTTTATGCCTGTTCTTTTTGCGGGTAAAACTTCAATGTCAATAAGCAAATTTGTTTTTTATCTGTCTCTTGAAATAATAAGAGAAGGTGTGGGAACTTTCCAGAGCATTGCAAGAACGGGAATGCTTGCAACCATAACACCGCATCCGGTGGACAGGACAAGGCTTATTACTCTTGCCAATTTTGCTTCGGGCTTTTTCGGAGAGAAGGTTCCCGAGCATGTAATGACAGTTTTGCTGGATCTTATTGACAATAAGGTTTTTAAAAACGGAATGTCACACGAAAATCAGCTTATGGGAGCTTTTGTCGGAATGGGTGCCGCTACAACACTTATTTCTTCGGGAATGTCCTTCTGGTTCTTCATGAATTCCAGGGAAAGAATAATGCAGTCGGTAAAGACTCCCAGTATAAGGGATTCTCTTCGTTCAATTATAAATAATAAACCTATGCTTCTTATGACTATTTCTGATTTCCTTGCAAACTTCGGCATTTCGGGAAGCAAACAGGACTATTATATTGATGTTCTGCATTTTGCTTCGATGACACTTGTTGCAGGTCTTCCTGCAGCACCGCTGTCCCCCATATCATATTCGTTTGTTCCTTGGTTCAGACGCAGATTTTCCAGCCGTTTGCTGTATATAGTAAGCCGTAACATAAGCCACTTCCTTCACATTTTTGTTTTCCTGTTCGGTTGCATAGGCTTCAATCCCAAGACCTTCAAGGGCGGACTTTACAGAAGTAAGCTTGCCATGTTCTTTGCAATGGCTATCTGGGAGATTATATGGACAATATTCTACGGTCTTATGTCTGTTATCGGTACAGAGCTTTACAATGAGTCAATGGACTACTGCGAATGGAAGAACGGCTACAGAACAGAAGCCATGACATCTGTTGCAAAGGGAATTGCCTCAAAGGTTTCAGCCTCCGTAAGCGGTGTTGTTACAACCGCCCTTAAAAAGCTGGTAGGTTATGACCAGAGTGCTTACACCAGCGGAAAAGAACAGCCTGACTATGTTAAATTCTATCTCTTTGCGATGTTCACCATCGTTCCTGCAATGACCGGTACTCTCGGCATTATTCCCATGCTTTTCTATGACCTTCACGGTAAGAAGAAGGAGCTTATGTATGCCGAGCTTCTTCAGCGTCGTAAAGAAGCATCTAATGCCGCTTCTGACGGTGATACTCAGGCAATAATGGCAATGGAAGAAAAGCTGAAGGCAAGCAGAAGAGGAAAATCATAATTTATATACAAACTTTCCTTGAAGAGAAAAAGAAGAATATTCTGCATTGATACTTCAGTATAATTAAAACGGATCGGATTTCCTGTCGTATTTACAGGAATCCGATCCGTTTGTTTTCATTTGTAAGTTCTGTTTCAGTTTTTTGCCGGGAAGATTTACTGCTTACATGGCTGCTGTCAATGTAATTTACAGTTCTATCTTTACGGTTTTTATTTCCCAGCCTCTGAATTTGAGGGTGTTATCGGTTATGTCGGAAATGTTTTCTCCGAGAAGGTCTGTTTCGGATATAAGCTTTCCTTTTCCGGGCTTATATGTCATGGTAGCGGGCTTGTCTGAAAAATTACAGAATCTTGCTGTTATAAAGCCGTTTTCGGGGTAGAGAGCGGACAATATGATGCTGTCATCCGATGAGGCTATGTCAGCTATGGAAAGCTCTTCTATGTTACCGCCGCCTTCCGGGAGTATTTCCGTCACGGGAGCATAATTATATTCAAGAGCTGCTTTGTGTATGGCAATGTTATTCATACTGTTATCAAAGGGCAGCAGTGCAAATTCATTTATGTAATCTCCGTCGATTATCTTCGTTCCGCACATATACTCATTGGAATATATAAGAGGGATAAAAATGCGGTTGCCTTCAACTGCACTTCCCATGCAGCCTTTGTTTATTACTGCGACACCGTTTTCAGTGTCTCTGAGGGCTATCCAGTAAACACCCTGAAGATGTGTTATTCCTTCAAAGGATTCTTCGGAGGAAACGGGTGTGTCAACGAGAATACGGTCGTTTTCATACCAGTATTCCTCTGTTTTTCTCAGTTGACCGTCCCATTGGGCTATAGAGAAGGGAAGGTCACGGAACATGCTTCTGTCACGGCTCAAATTGAACTCGGCAGTGAAACAGAGCTTGTCATGATGGTGATGCCCGTTTACCGTAAGAGGTACGGGTCTGCCTTCTGTTATGTCCGTTCTTCCTATTCTGTCGGTATCCTTCACATTGCATTTAAGGGTGCAGTCAATTCTGCGTGAAAATGCACTGAAGGTCATTGTGAATGTACACGGAATACTGCCCGTATGTCCCGTAAAAATGAGTTCTGCACGGGTCTTGTCTGCTTTTATATCATATATTCCGCTGAATGCACAGTCCTTGCCGTTTATATGTCCTGTGAGAAGCCGTGCCTTTGTGCCTGAAAGGAGTTCTTTTCCGCTTATCTTGTCTTTTATGCCGAGAAGACCTTCGCCCGCAAATCTTACCGAATAATAAGGTGTTTCAAGACTGCCGTCTTTTTTATCATAGCTGAAATATGCGGATACAAGACCTTCACCGTCGGAAAGAGATATGCTTTTTGCCGTAAGAGGCGGAAGGTCGATGCAGGCGGCAAGGATTTTTTCTCCGTTTTCGCCTTTTAACATTTCGCTTACCCCCTCGTTCGTGTGCATGTCACGCTCACAGACGGCCTGAATATTGGCTTTTATCGGGAAGGAATGGGGATTCATTACAAACAGCGAGTTTTCATTTTTATGACTGAAGTTTTTACTTATTTCTTTGAGGGATTCCTTTTTTACTTCTTCGGAAAAACCGAGGGAGGAGGGGATAAATCTTCTTGAAAGGTCAAGAAGTCCGCATATTGTAACATCGTGATGCTGTGCGGCAAGAAGATATTTCCAGCCTTCTTCGCTCTTTTCCTGTAAAGAAGTTCCGCCGAGCATTACAGAAAGGGCATTGAGTTTTTCAGCCTGTACAGCTTCAATTTCCCCTTTTCTCAAACCGTTGAAAATTTCGTTTCCGCAATAGCCCCAGGGCATCTGTGAATGGAAATCATTGTCAGTCATGGGCAGTTCATTTTCAGGTTCGCCGTAAATTTCCGGAAGGTCTTCAAGAAGCACATATTTATAGTCCTCATGCTTTTCGATTTCCTCGGAAACCGCCTCGATATCCTGAGTGAGGTCATCATATCTTGAAGCGAGAAGAGGAGAATAATTCTTAAATTTTTCCCTGAAATCTTCAAGAGTTATATCCGTATCCTCGGGCCAGCGGGAAAGTATCCAGTTGTCAAGTGTCGTGCAGTTATATCCTCTGCCCTGTCCGTCATAAGTCGGAATTGCGGGTATACCCGTACCGTCTTTACCCTTCCATATACCGTAAGGGACATCGAAGGTTTTTGTATATCCGTAACCCATTACATGTGAACGCAGTATTGCCGCCTTATATCCGCAGAGCTTTGTCATCTGGGGAGTCTGGTTGTTGAGGGCGAATTCCGAAATGCAGTAGACATCGGGAGTGATGCCGAAATAGCTGAGATTTGTCTTTACTGCATAAGACAGCTGTCTTATGTTTGACTCCTCGGAAATGTAAAGAGAGAGGGGCTGACCGTATGTGGTGGCACCGAGACCTACTCTGTCGGGGTATTTTTTCAGAAGCTCACCTATCATCATGATAATTTCAGGGTCGTTTCTTCTGAACTCGTCAAAGGTAAAGGACTCATAATCAAGTCCTATTTTCAGCTTCGGATATTTTTCCATCCATGAGGCAATATCTCTCAGTCTCGGCTTTACTCTGTCCTTCCACAGTACATAACCGCCGTGGTCGTAAGTAAGTATATAAAGAGGTTCTTTTTTCATATTCCGACACCTTTTTTTGTATTTTTGATAATATTCAGTATATCATCAAACTGAATATATCGCAATAATTAATCTTGACGAATATAAAAAAGTGTTTATAATATAAATGTAATTTTATATGGAGGTGCGTTATGAATAAAATATCAAAACGTATTCTGGCAATGATTCTTTGTTTTACACTTCTTTTCTCAGGTACGGCTGTCAGTGTTTCTGCAAGTGAGACCGCCGCTCCCGAAGAAAATGTCATGGCCGAAATCGGCGATTCCATAGCAAAAGGCTTTTATGACACTCTCAATGTAGTCGTTGAGATGCTTGTAAAAGTTATATGCACAATTTATCCCAATCCTAAATCATGGGATGTTATTGAAAACTATGACAGTGAAGAAATAGGCTTCCTTAAAGGCAGAGATACATATCAGACTAAAGCTGCAGAAGGCAATAAATGGTCTCTCGGATATGCTTCCCGTACACTTGTTCCCGAAGATATCGACTGCGGTAAATATAATCTCGGCAGAGACCTTATGAACAAGTACGCAGAAGGCGTATATGATGATATGCGTATAAGAGTAATTGCTGTTGATGACGGCAGCGGTGAGGGTATTGCGGTACTCGGTGCCATTGACGCTCTCGGTGTTACATCCACTGATACAAGAAGCATAAGAAAGCTTGTTCTCGCTCATTTTGAAGCTCTCGGAATTGATGTTGCAAGTATCAACATTATGGCTACTCATTCACACTCTGCACTTGATACACAGGGGGTAAGTACGGGATTCTTCACAAAACTTGCTCTTGCAGGTGTTTATAATATTTTCGGAATTGAAGGGGCATATCCCGGACTCGAAAAGGCTGATGAATTCAAGGAGCATTTTGTAAATGAAGCCGCCCTTGCAGTCATTGATGCCGTAAACGATATGGAAGAGGGTAAGCTTTTCTATGAAACCGTTGACTGCTCTTCAATTATACATGACAAGCGTGAGCTTATCGCAAGAGAAGACATTCCCGAAACTGCAGTTTTATATTTCGTTCCCGATTCAGGTACGGAAGATACCTTCCTTGCAGATATCAGCTGTCATCCCACATCCTTCTCGGCAAGTAACGGTCTTGTAAGCTCTGACTATATCTATCATCTTGATAATTACATCAAAGCCCAAACAGGTGCAAACTTCCTTATGGTTCCCGGTGCTATAGGTCAGCTTTCAAGAGACATAGAGGTTGATGAAACAGGTCTTACCGAATGGGAAGCAATGGGTGCATCTGCAAGGACTCTCGGTGAAGCATTCGGCAAGCTTATCCTTGCAGGTGACTACTCCGAAGAGCTTGTTCCCGTTCTCAACGTAAAACACAAGGATATTTTCATTGAACCTGAAAACAGTATACTGACACTCGCTTGTGAAATAAATCTTGTAAACAACAGAGTATTCACAACCGGTCCTGTATATACTTCTCCCGTAATGGCAACCGAGCTCGGTTACATTGAATTCGGCAACAGAGTAGGTTTTGCTCTCTTCCCCGGTGAATTCTATCCCGAAACCTTCTGGGATGACGAAATAACAAACGGCACCAACTGGGACGGAACCGAATGGCCCTATGACAGTCTCAGTGAGTCTGTTGAAGGTGTGGAAGTACACTGCATATCCCTTGCAAATGATGCCATCGGTTATGTTCTTACCGATAATAACTTTGCTTTCATGGGTCATATTATCGGCGAAGAAATCGCTGACGAAGTTCTCTCTGTAGGCAAACACACAGGTTCATTCCTTGTAGGCGAATATTATGCTCTTTTAGAGGATATGATGTAAGAAGTCTTCCGATGTTCGTCGCATACTCGCTCCATGCTCGTCGCATAAAAGAAATTTTGTGCTCTTTGACATCGGGCTAATTGCTTTTTGAATGTCACTCTGAATTTTATTTTAAGTGTCCGTTGAAACCCTTGTGTATCAAGGGCTGCGGGCACTTTTGTGTTTTAATTCCTTGACGGCATTTACAGAGCGAAGCTGCACTGTAAATGCTTCGCTCTCGCGGTGTAGCATGTTTTTTCGCTCTTTGCTCGCGGTGTTCTCGCTTTATCACATACAATTATATATAGAATGAATAGAATGCATAGAATGAATAGAATAGATAGAATGATATGAAAAATTTTTGAAAAATTTTCAACCTCTCCCGTTTTCGGGGCGAAAAAAATCAATATTCATGATAATATATGTTCAGCTTCTGTTAATCCTTAAGATATTGACATGTTTGTTCTTTTGCTGTATAATTATTGCTGTTAATTTATTGTTAATTACACAAAACGGAGGAAGAAATAATGAATGATTTATTTATGAAAATCTTGTCCTTTTTCTCGGCACTTCTTATGTTCTTTTTAAGTCCCGGAGGACATATAGGCACTTCTCTTATTGACCGCTTCTGTCCCGAATTTTACGGTGAAGCTGCTGTCAGTCAGCCTCTCGGAGAGGTTGAGGTTCCGCAGCATCCCTACCTTGCTGCCGAAGGAGTAAACGGTATGCACGGCAACTCTTACAATACCGATGCATATTCTTACAGTGGTCCTCTCGGAATAAACCCCATTGTAAATTCCCGTTCAATGAACGTTTTCGGCGGTCTTGTTGCAACTCTTATGTTTGATTCTCAGGGAAGAATTATGTGCATCAGCGGTAACGTTGTAGGCTTCAGACTTCTTCTTATGGATGCAGACACTCTTGAAATTCTTTGCGAGACAAGACTTCCTCAGAGAGCATCCACACTGGAAGCCATCAAAACCTTTGATTTCGGCAAGATTTCAAGCGACACCTCGGGCGGTGCATACTGCCATCTTCTTGAAGGTGACAGACCCATTATCGGTAACTCAGATAACGTAGTACAGATTTATTATGTTGACGAATCCTCAGGAAAACCCGAATGGAAAATAGAAAAGGAATGGGATATTTCCGAGTATTTACCCGATGGTTCATATCTTACCGATGCTATGCCCGACCACGAAGGCAACATCTGGTTTGTAACCCGTCCCGGTGAAGTAGGTTATATTGATCCTGCTGATGATTCCGTGCACATGATCACTCTTGAAAACGAAGAGATACAGAACACCTTTGCTATGGCAACCGACGGTATCTATATCGTTTCCGACACAGCTATGTACCGTTTTGATATCAAGGAAGACGGAACTCCCTATTATACATGGAGAACTCCTTACGACAGAGGCAGCTCTCTTAAACCCGGTGCTATCAATCAGGGCTCGGGTACTACTCCCACTCTTCTTGACGTCCCCTGTGCTGACGGCAGCATAAAGAAGGTATGTGCTATCACAGACAACGCGGACAGCCGCGTAAATATGGTAATTTACGACAGACTTAACGGCGATATTATTGCAGAAATTCCTCTTTTCGAGGAAGGACATTCCGTAAGTGAAAACTCAATCATTGCTTACGGACGTTCATTTATCGTTGAAAACAACTATTCCGAGTCAGGTGCAGGCTTCCTTGAGAACAACCCCACAAGTTACCCCGGAATTTACAGAATTGATCTGAATGAAGACTGTACGGGTGCAGACATCGTTTGGATAAGTGACGAAGCTGCTCCCACAGTTGTTCCCAAGCTTTCAACAGGCAACGGTCTCGTATATGTTTACACAAGAGAAATAAACGATGATATTCCCGATTCTGCAGTTGCATGGTATTTTACGGCTATTGATTTCAGAACAGGCGAAACTGTTTATAAGGTATTTACCGGTACGGGCAAGAACTGGAATAATTCCTACGGCCCCATTACAATAGGTCCTAACGGCACAGCTTATGTAGGTGTTTTCAACGGTCTTATTTCAATTTCCGATTCTTAAATTATCTGAAGGAGAATATTTATGATAACGGTAATCAAGGTTCTTGTGGAAATTATTAAAATACTTATAGTTTTTGAAAAGTCCACAAACGGTCCTCTTTCTCAGCTTCTTGAAAAGCTTGAGGAAAGAATTAATTCTGAAACAAAAGGATAAAAACAAAGCAGAGTTCTGTTTTCCGGCAGAGCTCTGTTTTTTTGGTAGTAATTATGAAAATCATCGCTGAGAGTATATTTGAATCGGCAGAAGGGTATGTGAGGGCGAGAATTCCCGGTATCATGTGTGATAATGACGGGATAATTTTTGCTTATTGTGAGCTGAGAAGAGATGACAGTGACTGGGCTGTTATAGATATAGGTATGAAAAAAAGTGCTGACGGGGGTAAAACCTGGTCGGACAGACAGATTCTCGTATCGGGAGGAAAATCTGATACCGTAAACAATCCTCTTATGATAACTGACGGAGATATTCTTCATTTTCTTTACTGTGTCAATTATCACAGGGTATTTTATAAGAAAAGCACCGACAAGGGTGAGACCTGGACTGAAAAGCGGGATATTACGGACAGCATAAGAGAAGGTACGGGAGATTTCTTCTTTTCGTGTATTGCAACGGGACCCTGCCACGGAGTCAGACTTTCTTCAGGAAGGCTTCTTGTTCCCGTATGGCTTGCATATAACAAAGAGGATGCCAAAAGCCATCATCCCTCAGTAATATGCCTGCTTTATTCCGATGACAGGGGTGAAAGCTGGCATACGGGAAAGATAAATTCCTTACTTGCTGACCCCAGTGAGTTTTGCGTGGCAGAGAGTTCAGACGGTACTGTTATTGCAAACATCAGACATGAAGAAGCCGAAAAATGCCGTGTCGTTGCCCGTGTGACGGATGAATGTGAGATAACACAGCTTCGTTTTGCGGAAAATCTCCCGGACCCCGTATGTGCGGCAGGGCTGTGCTCTGTGGGACATGAGCTGCTTTTTACCAACTGTGCGAATAAAAACAGCAGAAGCCGTCTTGAATTAAAGCGACTGACCGCTGAAAGCGTGACAAAGGAAGAAATTCTTATAAATGAGAAGGGCGGATACAGCGACATTGCGGTGAGTCCCGATAAAAAAACGGCTTTTATTCTTCATGAGAATGATAAATCGATTATTTTCACAAGTGCAGATGTAAGTTTTTAATTAGTGATTGCAAAACGATTTTTTATATGATAGTATAAAATCAAATATTATTTACAGGAGTAATTTTTATGGGACTTTTATTTAAGGTATTTGTTTCGGTCGTGCTTTCATTCCTTAACGTTTTATCCTTCCCCATTTTTGGCTTTTATGCAGGAGAAGATAACTATAAGGTAAAAGATGAAGACGTAAAACTGAATTTTGCGGCTATTTCAGATATTCACATGACAGACGAATTTGCCCGTGTTCAGGTTCTTAAGTGCGGACTCTGGGATATGGACCATGCTGCAGATGAGCTTGATGCTCTTGTTCTTGCAGGTGACCTTACCGACCACGGTCTTAAGGAAGAGTATGAAAATCTGGAAAAAGCATTCCTTCCTTATTCCCCTGCAAAAGAAATACTTATGGCTGTCGGAAATCATGACACTTGGACGGATGACGATGACAGATATGAACCTGCAAAGGAAAACTTTGTGGAGTATTCCGAAAAAATTACAGGCAGAGAACTTTCCGAATGCTATTACACCACTGAGATAAACGGTTATACGTTTATTGTAATGGCAAGTGAAGGTACAAGTACATCGGCTTATATCAGTGAAACTCAGCTGCAGTGGCTGAGAGAAGAGATGGACAAGGCTTCCGAAAAGGGACTTCCCATATTCGTTATTTCTCACTGGCCTGTTGCTGAAACACACGGTCTCCCCGAATCCTGGGGCGATGATGAACCCGAAACACTTGACGGCAGCTTCGGTGACCAGAATTACGAGGTTGAAGCAATTCTCAAGGATTACGAAAACGTATTTCTCATTTCGGGACATATTCATAACGGCTTTGTAAACGAGCGTCAGGAGAATTTATACGGCTATGTTTCCGTAGAATCCGACGGCACCTTCCACAGCATAAATCTTCCCTCATTCATGTACATGGGTATTCGCGGAAGAGTAATGAACGGCTGCGGATACAGTATTGAAGTATATGAGGATGAGGTTCTTGTAAGAGCAAGGTCATTTACATCGGGTATATGGTATACCGATTATGATGTAAGTATCCCGATAGCATAATAAATTATTATTTATTGAATCTCACGACTTTCGGAGAAAACAAAAAGACTGCATACTTTTTCGTATGCGGTCTTTTTTCAGAAATATTTACATTTTCAGGCTGTGTGCTTTGAATGTTCCGAAATAGTATTTTGCAATGTAAGTTGAGAGAACCTCAAGAGGGGTATCACAGTCCTTTTCCACCCAGCTCATAATAAGTGCCGTGGTGCCGCCTGCAACGAAGGTGAATGCTTTTTTGAGCTCCTCTACTCGGCTCTCTTCAATAAGGGGATTGAGAACATCTGTTATAGTGTGGTAAGTAGCTTTGCCGAAGCTTGCGTGTATGGAGTTGTTTGCATTCTGGCTGAAAATAAATTTGTAAAGGTCGGTGTTTTCCTCTACAGTCTTGAGATAATAATATATTATTTCATAAAAATCATTATAAGTAAAATTTTCCATTGCGGTTTTGGTCATGATGGATGCTTTAATATGCTTTATGACATTTTTCTGAAGGGAAAAAAATTCTTCTATTATCTGCTGGTGCAGGTCGTATATGTCGGTGTAGTAGGCATAGAATGTGCTTCTGTTTACATCCGCTTTTTCACATATTTCCGTGACGGTAATTTTATTAAGAGGTTTTTCTCCCATCAGTACGTACAGGCTTTCTCTTATCATTCTTTTGCTGTACAGGGTGCGGCGGTCTTCTTTTTGTTTAGCCATGATATAACTTCTTTCTTTACTCTGATTTTTGAACATTATGTCGGTTTTTGAACACGACATTGATTTTACCACGGTTTGTCAGGAATATCAACAACAAAATTTTAACAAATTAAGATTTTTATTTTTTTGCAACACTTTGGTTGTTTTCGGTATCTAATAGTCGGAAGGGACAGATCAGATGAACGGACAGGATATGAAAAAATTAATAAAACGTGCCAAAAACGGCGATGTCCGGGCTTTCGGTGAAATTTACGGAAGCTTAGCGACAGAGCTTTACCGTTTTGCACTTTATTACATGAAAAATCCCCATGATGCAGAGGATGCGGTTCAGAATGCCTGTATTGCGGCTTTTGCAAAGCTTGACAGCCTTAAAAAGGATGACAGCTTCAGATCGTGGTTTTTTAAGATACTTTATAATGAATGTCTTAAAATACACGGCAGTAAAGCGGCAAAATTTGAAATATCCTCTGAAGATGTGTCCTTGTCGGGAGAAAGCGTTCCTGATATGTGCGAAAATTATGATGTCCTGACCCTTCTTGACGGACTTTCCGAAAAGGAGAGATCCATAGTTATCCTTTCCGTTTTTGAAAATTATAATTCAAATGAAATTGCTGATATCCTCGGAATGAAGCCTCCGACTGTCCGTTCCTCCCTTTCGAGACTTCTTACAAAACTGAGAATACAGATAGAAGGTGCTAAAAATGTTCAATGAAAAAGAAAATGCCTCCTTTATAAGAGAAAATGTAAAAGATGATGCGGTTCTTCCCGAGAGCCTCAGTCGTGATAGTATTGAAAAGCTTCTGTCGGGAGTAAGCGTAAAGAAAAAGAAAAAAGGCGTTATCCGCCGTTTTGTTGCTGTGGGTGTTGCCGCCTGTCTGATGATAACGGGTGTGTCTTTTCTTTGGAACAAGGGATTTTTCTCTTCTCCCGAAAGCCTTGTTGAGGATGAAAATGTGCATAATGAAATTTCGCAGAGCAATGCCGAAAATTATGACGAGCTGCTGATGTTTATAAAGGACTATGCCAAGGAATATAAGGAAAAAAACAAGAATTATATTTTTCTTTATTCGGGTCTTGTTGACGATATGGCAGACGGCAGTGTGAAGCTTGAAGAAGACCTTAATATTCCACAGGGCAATACTTCCAATACCGGTGCCGTAACCTTCAATTCTGCAGCAACCGCACTCGGTGAATTCGGTGAAGTAAATCTTCGTGAATACGGTGTGAAGGAAGCAGATATCTTTATAACCGACGGAGAATATCTTTACTGCATTGATACCTACGGCAGAAGGCTTCGTATTATAAAGGCAAATGCCGACGGTACCCTCGAAAGCGTATATGAAGGCAAGGAAAGCCTTGTTGATGACAGGGGAAACGGTGAAAATATTCATTATTCGGGACTTTACATTTATGAAAATTACCTGATAGTAGGCTTTTCCCGTTACAGCCTCGAAAAGCATTACCTGAAATCAGGTGTGTCGGGAGTTCAGATTTATGACGTTGCCGAAAAGGAAGCCCCCGTACTCAAAAAGGAAATTGCCCTTGACGGAAGCTATGTGTCCTCAAGAATCATTGATTCCTCACTTGTTTTAGTTACAAGGTATTCTATCATAGAGCAGTATGAAACCACAGACGATACAGACCTTCTTCCGGCAGTGTATAACGGTGAGTATAAGTATAACGTGCCCTGCGACTGTATTGTATATTCCCGTGAGGACAATCCCGAAACCTATGTAAATATAGGTAAGCTTGACCTTTCCGACCTTGAAAAGAGCCCCATAGTTTCTTCTTATCTCGGAAACGTGCACGACACCTATTGCACAAAGGATACCCTTTATGTAATAGGGGCTAAGACAAAATACAACAATGAAACGGATGACGGCAGAGTTGTCGGTTTCGGCGGTGTTATGATTACGGCTTCCGACGTCTGCACAACTATCACAAAGGCAGATATTTCGGGTGACACCATTGATATAAAATGCCGTACAGAATTTTCGGGCAGTATTCTCAACAGCTATTCAATTGACGAATATGAAGAGAAGCTGCGTGTTGCGGTGACAACTATTGATAACGAAAACAGCATTTACGTCTTTGACGAAAACCTCGGCAAGGTGGGAGAGCTTAACGGTCTTGCCACGGGTGAACAGATTAAGTCCGCACGCTTTATGGGAAATACTGCTTATGTTGTGACCTTCGTGCAGACCGACCCTCTGTTTGTAATTGATTTGAGTGACCCTGCAAAGCCCGAAATAAAGGGTGAAGTAAAGCTTCCCGGCTTCTCCTCATACCTTCACCCTGTAGGTGACGGTCTTCTTGTAGGAATAGGTGTGGGCGGTACCGAAACGGGTACTGACGGCAGCAGTAAAATAAGCCTCTTTGACGTAACAGACCCCACTGCTCCCAAGGAAATCGACTTCTTACAGTTCCCCACGTCAAATATAGTAACAGAAGCCAAGGCTTTCTGCAGTATAACCGAAAGCTCCTTCCTTGTAACCTACTCTAACTGGGCTATGGATGACTATGACGAGGAAATTAACAGCTACAAGTTCTACACCGGTGCACTTAAAGTAAGTGTAAAGGACAATAAGCTGAATCTTGATAATGCTTACCTTATAAAGGGCGGAGAATCAGCAGTCCGTGCTACCTTTATCCGTGAAAATGTTTATGTTTTCGGTGACGGTGATGCAGGTGTAGCATCCTTCAATATGGAAACGGCTGAATTCATTGATGCCGTGTCCGGTGAAAACGAAAAATTTTCCTTTGAAAAAGCTACCCGACCCGTAAGAGAAATTCTCTATTAAACAAAAAACCTGCAGGATAAACGGTCCTGCAGGTTTTATCTGTTCATTTCAGGGTTATCTGTTCTTTCAAGAAGGTAATCTACGGAAACATCAAAATAATCGGCAAATTTTATAAGCAGAGCATAATCCGCTTCTCTTTCACCTGTCTCATATCTGCTGATACTGTTCTGATTCAGAGAAAGATCCATCGCCAATTTAAGCTGAGATATTCCTTTTTGTTTTCGTAAATACTTTAATCTCATATAATCCCTCTTGATTATATTATACCGTTATGGTATTATAAATTTATCCCTATTTGGTATATATGATGGGGGATTGTTGTTATGAGGGCTTAATAATGAAATGTGACAATTATTTTTGTGTTTTTTATGAAGATGAGGAATGTCTTTTTGAAGAAACAGAGCTTGATATATTAGGAAGTTGTAAGAATTGCATATACGTAAGGATTCCGGATGAGGAGTTAAAAAAATTGCGAAAGGAACAGCTTGAGAGATATATTAACTCAGATTAATATTGTTTTATTGTCAGTATTGACATTTTCCCCGTGTGTTGATACTATAAAATCAACAATATATTTCGGGGAGTTGGATGTATGACAAAACTGCAGAACGGTAATATGTCTCTTTGGGGAAAATTGTTTTCCGTTATCACCTGTGCTCTTATGACGGGCTTTATGTGGAGAGTAAGAGGTGACCACGGCTGGGGCTCTATGTGGGGCATGTTTGCTGTGGGAGTTATGCTCATTCTTTTTATATATGCCGTTTTCGGTGAGAGAAAAAGGATGAATTATGAAATGCTTCCCGTTGCCGTACTTCTTTTGGGTATAACCAACGGCGGCTGGGGTACGCTTAATTCACAGATGGGCGGTTATCTTACAAGTACTGCCGCTTTTACGGGTGAGGATGCCGCAAGGCTGGTGGAAATTAACCCCGTTCACGGACTTTTCATGATGCTGTTTTTAGGCTTCGGCTGGATGCCGCTGTTTGCACTTGTTGTAGGTTCGTTGTTTTCCAAAAAGGAATATAAGCTGAAGCACTATATAATTCTGATTGCGGTATTTTATGCCGTGACTTACATTTTCAAGTTCTCACTTTCCCATTTTATACTTGAAATCGTGCATCCCGAGGCTGTTGCTTTCTGTAAAGAAGGACTCGCTGACGCAGGGCTTGACGTGTCACCCATGATGGCTTACATAAAGGAATTCGGTTCTGCTTCATGGGCAAAGAAAATACCCTTCGCAAGAAATTATTTCACAAGCATAGACGTTATGTCTGCCGCCTTCGGTGCGTTGTTTTCTTCCCTTGGGGCACTGCTGATACTGAAAGATAAATTTACGGCTGTTATATCCTTGCTTATAAATACCGTTTGTGCTCTTTCAATTACCGTGGCTGATATATTTCTTATTATGGATTCAGACAGAGGACTTATTCCTATGGGAGATAAAGTTCCTATGTGGATACAAGCCCCCTCATGGTCGCTGTGGGAATTTTTTACGGGCTTCCTTCTGGGACTTGGTATCATGCTTATTCTTGTATGTATCCCGAAAAAATATATTGAAGAAGAAGCCTTTGTGCCTGTTCTTCCTCTTAAAAACAGAGTGGTTCACTATATTTTTACGGCAGGTGCTCTCGGCACGTTCATGCTGTCCCTTACTCTTATAAGACCTCTCGGCATGAGACTTGGTACACATCTTTTTGAAGCAGGTCTTTTCGAGGATGAGGACACCGTGGGAACGGTAATTGCAGTTGTTCTTACCGTAATTGCAGCAGCAGTTTTCTTTGTTATCTTCAAAGGACTTCTCAAAGAGGAAAAAATGCCCTTCGGAAAAACTCCTGCAGAGTTTTCACGAAAAGCAGTTCTTGTTTATTTCCTTGCAACCTCAGCCGTATATTTCTTCACGGATGATGAGCTTCCCTTTGAAGGAATTCATTCAAAAGCGGAATTTATGACAAAATGGAACGCAGGGGGACTTACGGTGCTGCTCCTGACCCTTATTGCCTTCGTATTGTTCATAGTATTCTATACTCTCACAATGAAATCAAAAAATAAAAAATCATAAAAGTAAACCAGAGGACGGAACTGAAAACCGTCCTCTTTTTTTTACTTTATAGGAAACTCCTTTCCTATAAAGTAAAAAAGATTTTATGTCCCGCCGAACGGGAAGTAAACTTCCCTCGGCGATGGACTATCCGAAAACGTTCCGCCGTAGGCGTACGGCGAAACCGTTTTCTTG
>SVQH01000016.1:9344-69066 GCA_015065425.1 Oscillospiraceae bacterium | reverse complement strand
AGATTGCCTCTGTTCTTATCTTCATACGGTGCTTGGGTAGTCAATAAATATTGCTCCGCTTACGCGCTACAAAGTTAATATTTAATTTGTGACATCATTATACAGAACGAATGTATGATTGTCAATAGGATTTCACATATTATAATTCGTTTCTGTGCTTTGATTTTCGTTTCTGCTCATTTTTTATAAATCGTTCTATCGCTATTTCTTCTGACACCTCTTCGTCCGGATTAGCTGTAAAACGATAAGTAACATCCATTGCATTTTTATATTGTTTTGATGCATTTGGAAAAATCCTCAGAGCTAACTGATATCTATTTGGATTTCTTTTATGGGGTTGTGGAAGGCGCATAATAGCTAATCTATAACAATGATCTGGATCAACCCCCAGTTTTTTGCATAAACTATATTTTTCCACTTTAAGCAATTCTTCATCCTCAAATGATTCTATATCTGGTGGACATTGCGTGCTTAAAGCACAGCAAAAAGCATACAAAAAACTTATTCCTTTAGAATCAAATTCAATACCAAAATAATTTCTTAAATTAGTTAAATCGAATTCCATGATTTCCCTTGAATTTATATAAAGTTCATATGTATCATCTAACTTTCCTTGCTTCATAAATATAAGATGGAATAGTGCATATTGTGTTAATTCTGTTCTTTCATTTTTTGAAATGCAATATGCTGCAACAAAAAATTTATTACCAAGATAGTTGAATTTAAACGGATACATATTAATTTGTAATTGACGCATTTTTTCACGAAGAGCTTTGTAACAACTTAAATCACACTCATAAATCATAATAATTATACCTCCTTGTGATATTATTTGGTGATATTTTACTTTCTAATAATGACAAGATTATGATATACCTTTTGAGGATAAATATTAAGCACATTATCGCCATATGTTAAATCATTATTGTCAGAATCATCTACGATTCTAATTTCTTTTTTTAGTTTATCAATAATGGTTTCATGCTCATTTGGAAAAAAACTAGGAAGCCATTCATTTACTAGGGTATATAAGTCAAAATTACTAATCGAGGATGTATCTATACCATAATCGTTAAATACTTGCAACACTTTTTCTTTGTACTTCGGGTTGATAATATACACTAACCTTTTATTGAAAATTGCATCATTGATATTAATTATTTCATAATAGTTACCCGTCATTTGTAATGTATCCAAATACCAATACTCGTGAGTTAAAGCTGCATCGGGTACAAGGTTGTTTTCATATAAATGTTGCCAACATAATAATTTATCATCGAACAAACAAAACTCATGTTCCCAAACAATAATTATTGCTTTGTCTTCTTCTTCGTAATCACCGAAATTATCTTCTGCGGCATTTATGCATCTTTCTATTGAATCACATAAACAAATTCGAGGTATAGATTTATCTTCCCCGGTTGCAATATTTTCCGGAATTCGAGGTATAAATTCTTTTTTTAATGACTCGGTAGTATCATAACTTATATGATATAGTTTTATTGTTTGCATATGTTACCTCATATATATGGTTTACACGAATACATAGTAAACTGTGTTGCATATTGTTTTTACTATAGAATTCTATATGATAACAAACCATATCTTTTATCAGAAAGTTGCATTTGATATAGATTTATTTTCTTTATTTTGCAAATCTCAATTAATTGTTGTTTTATATTATTATCTATTTTTGCCCCCAAATAAATAGTCTGAGGCTTTATCATTTCTGTAATCATTCCTTTTTCATATGGTTCGTTTATCTTATATTTACCAAAAAGTCGCCATTCTTTTTCATATGCCCATTCGACAGATTTAGTTTTAATTGATTTTAAAAACACATCATGGTGGTCACAAAATTTTTTTAACGAACTAATAGTTAAATATTCATCTGAATATGAAACAGGGAATATGTTAATACCAAACATATTGATAATGTCACGAAAATCATAACCAACGCAAAAACCTTTATGAGAATTGGCATAATGTGCCCACATTAATAATGAGTTTTTATTTTCGCTAAAAGATGCCACAAAAGCCCTATTTCGTTTTAATGCTAGTTCATCTAGAAGTTTTTTTCCATTTCCTTTCATTTCATCTATATAATTTTTATAAATACGATGATTTTGATCTATGTGTTTTATTTTCATTAACATGAGTAGATCTGGACTCAATTGAACTAAATCGTTTGCAATTTTCTCAAAATCAATATATATTTTACATTCAAAAGGGTCATTAAATTCACTTAATGTTGATAACCATATACTTCCATTTTTTATGTTATCAATATCCCAAGCATTTCCAGGTCTATATCTATATAACATAGGAGGAGCATATTTTAAAAGATGTGTTTTTATTTTCAAATAAATTTCTTCATCTATAGGCTCCGATATGGGCGAGCCTTTATCGTCAAAGCGTAATAATTTTGAGTTAACACTTTTTCTTGCAGAAAGCAACAAATCATCCAAAAAATCAAGTTGTTCCTTGTTCATTTTAATTACCACTAATTTTCATAATTCTAAAAAAAACTGTTACATCCATACCGCAAAAGGTATTGCCTTATAAAACTGGTCACTTGATTTCACAAGTTCACCTAAAACAAAGAAATTAAAACTTTTAGCTTTGCTAATAGCCCATGTTAAATGTCGAATATCTTTCTTAATTTTAGAGTTAGACATATGCATCATTATGCCATATTTTACATTTTTGTTTATATTCAATTTATAATAATCATCGGTATTCATATAATCAGAACAATGTTTGTGAATAAAATGAGTATTACCTGTTTCAAGAATTAAGACAGAATTTTTATCTATAACAACTTTTTCGCGTTCACTTGCATCATTAGCGTATAATAAAGAACTGTCGGTCTTTCTATCAATAATATCACTAAGAAAAAATGTCGCTTTTCCTACAAACAAAAGACTTTCATTAAATGGCTGATTGTTTTCTATAATCTCTTGCAATGAAGAAATAACCTCTTTTTCTTTAGTTAAATAATTTATTAGCAACTGAGCTTTTCGAGGTGTTGATATAACAATTTTATTTGTATATGATTCAGAAAAAGCTTCATTACCTGATAAACCAAAGCCTAAAAAACTCAGTAGCTTTGATTCAGCAGATACATTCATATCTTCTGAATTGGTTGTTAGCACTGTTTGCTCAGTGATGTCTCCGAAAAATTGAGAATATAAGCTATCAATAAAGTAGTCGTCTATGTATACAAAAGAATAATAAGGCTTCATTTATGGCTCCTAGTTATTACAGAATAATTTTAATAATTATAAGCAACTGTTATTTGATAAATTGAATAATGTATTGATCTTGTGACGGATTATCAACTTCAGTTTCAATTATATAAGGAGTATTCTTTCCCCAACTAATGTTATATGTTTTTTGTAAATCTGTTGTTGGAATATATTGGTTTATTTGAGCGTGGCCTATTTCTTTTAATCCATTACTATTTTTTCTACTGTAAGCTTTTACTGCTCTTGGTTCAAAATCTAAACAAATATTAAACACTAATTTATCAACAGGGTGTTTTATTCGAACTAACGATATGCTCTGAATTTCTTTCTTTTTATCATATACGGAAAGTTCATTTGGTATTGTGATTGAATAAGAAATATCAAACTCTTCATGAGGAACTATAGGTTTATCAAAATTTATTTTAAAAGTATGTTGAAGTCTTTTTTCGCTAGTAGAATGCAAGCATTCAACAACAAGCGTTTTTTTGTTTATATTGTTTTGAGCAGTAATATTCATATCATCAAAAGCTATAGGAATATCTGAAGATTCTGTATAAATCAAAAAACTGCTAATATCTTTGCTTATGTTCTTGCCTTTTAATTGTCTAAAAGAATGATAATCCAAAGAGCCAGCAAAATCCAATTGATCTTGTCGATATATAAGTTCATATTTATGTATATAATCAAAAGCTCTTTCATCGAGAGTTCGCAAACTAATTTGTGAACCAAAACGGTGATTTAATATATTTAAAATGTCACCAAAATCTTTGGAATACATATTAACATGCCTTGATAATATTTCAAAACATACATTGAAAAGCAGCGGAATAAAAAATACTAATCCTACTTTTACAAAAAATATTTTTTGGGGAAAATCAGAAAGTTCTATATTACCAAATAATGTTACAACTGAAATAAGTAAAGTTAATAAAAAAACATATCTAGCAAGAAAGCTACTTGTTAACAAATCGTAAAGTTTTCGCATTTTCACACCTGTATACAATGATATTAAAATACAAATATTATAATTATTAAATAGAAGCAAAACAATCCTATTTACAAAAAAGCTATGTTTTTCAACAAAAACGCTTATTTTTCACGCTAAGTAGAACAAAAAGTAAACCGCGTCATAGCTATTTCAAATGCTTCGATGCGGTTTGCTTTATTATTTAATTTTCAATTTCGTTCAAACTGTAAATATACTTAAATTCAATTATATCGGAAGAATCGCTTTCCTGACCTTCAAGCTCATCTTTTAATGAGTTGTTTTCATCAATAACGAAATATATTATTTTGCAACCGTATTCAACGGCAGTTGGGATAAAAACATCTGCAACCCATTTTGTATCATCAGGGTGATTTTCAAAGCCTGTTCGGGTATCTGCTACATAGTTACAATCACTATGTTTTTTGATAATATCCATGGCGTATTCCAATGGTTTGCGGTAATCGTCAAAACGGCAAAATTCTTTCCATTTTACCAAAACTACATTGTAAGCTTCTTCATAATGGACTTCGCAATATTTTGTGTTATACATAAGCCATCCTCCTTATAAACTTTTTAGGCACTCCAAAATTCCATCTTTGACAGCATTATAATAAACTATATGCTCCATAGTTTCACGGACTTCTGAAATACCCATTTCAATTTCATCTTCACCGCAATCAATACCCAATGCACGCTTGACATTGTATTCAAGCCATTCTAAACGGCCGTAACTACTGTAATAGATTGTTTCCCAATCATCAGGCAGTTCACCACCATTGTCAGCATAAGACTTGATAAGTGCTTTAAAAAGTTCGAAATTAATGTTGCAGTTTTCATAACCTGACCAACATAAAGCCATTTCATACAGCTCAACAAACGGACTTGAATAGCAAAGGCACTCCAAATCGATGATGCGGCAATCAGCACCGTTCCAAAGAACATTTTTACTATCCATATCATTGTGGCAGATTGTCAGTACAGGCGACATCTTCTTTGTGGCAAGATTACCTTTTTGCTGACTTTCATAAAGAGTGTCACGGTTGGCACTTAGAAGATTATGTAACTCAGTATTGTTTGCTGACAGTTTTTCAATAAGCATATCCCAATTAACATTTATTTCACTGCGATTATAAGGCTGTGCTTTCTTCTCAATGTTATGTATTTTGGCAAGAAACTCGCCAATTTTTCGACAGTGTTCAATGGTGATTTCTTCACCCTTGAGAGACTTGCCCTCATAAAAATCAAACAAATAAAAATATTGTCCGTCAATTTCTTGCATTTTCTTACCGTTGAACGTCAAAGCAGGAAGTATAGGAATATCAGTTTGTTCTAATTTTGCTTCAAGCTCTTCAGCAATACGGTAATTTTCAAAAACAGTATCACGCTTCATAACATAAGGATTTAATAGCTTAATTGCATAATTGCCCTTTGTTGTGAACAATGAGTACATTTTGTGCATAAAGCCACCTTTGAGCTGAAGCGGCTCTGATAGTATTTTGCCTAAATCTAACTGTAGGCATATTTTATTAAATATATCCATCGTTTTTTCTCCATTAAATTCTTTTCAGAAACAAGTCATATTCATAGCTGTCGCCCTGATAACTTTCTTTTATTCTTGCAATAGGTTCCGTAAAACCATTCTTTTCGTACACATAACGAGCTCTTGAGTTATCATCTACAACGCCGACAGTAAACTCGCTATAACCGTTTTCTGTAAGAATTGTCAGTACATTTTCAAGCAAGAAGTTGCCTAAACCCTTACCTTGATACTTCTTATGAATACGAAAAGCATATAGATATGCTCGTTTGCCTTTTTCAGCAAAGCGGTTGTCATCACTAATGTATTTAGCTCTTAATTCGCCGATAATCTTATCATCGTCAAACAAAGCGAAAATATCAATAACCCCGTTTTCAATTTCTTTTGTGTTTTCGACAATCATTTCATTTACATCTTTGTATTTGAAAAGCTCTGTTAATTTTGGTATCTCGCTTACTTTAAGTTTTCTAACAAGCATTTTGAAATTATTACTCCTTAATCAGTATAATTCTTAATTACTCCCCACGCCTCAACAAGTCTATCCACACTCCAACCGGCATTTGCAGGTGATGTTGATGGCAAACAAACAGCATCTCTGCCGATTGTGTCACGGATGTACTTGTTATAATACTTTTCAGCGGTTTTGCCGTTGACGAATATCTGACTGATGTCAGCGTTTTTGAGTATCTCTGTAAGGTCATTTGCGACCACATTTTTAATCGAACTGTCGGAGCTGCCTGTAATATCGCAAGAGGCAATTACATCCCATAATGCAATATGATTCGAGTGCAGGAAGTTGCTTTTATCCTCAATGCTTACAGGTGTATCAGCACCCATAACGGCAGAAACAACCTTCCAGAATCTGTTCTGCGGATGGCCGTAGAAAAACATCTGCTCACGTGATTTCACCGACGGAAAACTGCCGAGGATAAGCACTTTTGAGTTTTTGTCGTATAAGGGCGGAAATGGATGTTTCGGCATAATTATACTCCGTAATTTTCTATAAATTCCTTATAACTTCTGATATTATCTTCAAACACAGCTTTATATACATCCATACTTAAAATTTTGTCAAAGCCATATTGCTCGTTTTCTATCAATGATTGTTTGATGTTTATAACGACTTCTTTAAGCTCAGGATTAGCTAAAAGTTTCTGCTTTATGTTCTTACTGAAATCCAAAGCTTTAGCTATGGTATCTTTATCAAAGAACCAAACATCTACATTACAAAGCTCACCTAATATTTCAGTTTCAAAGCCGTGAAACCAAACTGTCTTGCCATCAATAACCTCTTTCTTTGCTTCATACCACACAGGGTGGAAAGTATTAAGAATAAATGAGGTAAGTTCATACAGTTTTTCTGTTGACATAGTCTCATTGGAAACATAAATATCTAAGTCATTCCACGCCAATAAGTCCATAGCATAACTGCCAACAATGTAGGGGGTACCGTAATTCTTTAATTCATTAAGCAAACCGAAGTCATAAAGAAGTTTGTCTGCGTTGTTTTTGAAATTATTCATAATTTACATCTCCGTTAAAATGAGTTTCTCATATATGTACAGATTGTTTTCAGGAGATTTCTCCCTGCTATTAGTAAAACCTACAGCACTCCAAAATGGCTCGCCAGTTACAGGGTCAGCGGTAAGCCAAACATTACTGACACCGTTTGATTTGAATATGTTTTCAAGATGTTTGTATATCTCTTTGCCATACCCTTTGCGTCTGTATTTAGGCTTAAGATAAAACTCCATTACATATCCCCAGCCGGGACGTACATAACCACGATGCGTCTTACGGTCAATCTTGCCATAAGCGAAGCCAATCAAGTGTTCATCAAGATAACAAAGCTCTACAAATCTGTCTTTATCCTCTGACATATCGACAATACTTGCTATGAATTTTTTCAATGTTGCTTCGGGAGTTTCTCTGCCGACATTATTGTCAAGCTCACGACAATAGGGAAGCATAATGCTTTCAAGAAGTTTATGGTGCTTCCTGTTGTTTTTTGCTGTTACAAATTTTAATTCGTTCATTACTGTACCTCTTTCATAAAATTAAAAAATGCGTCTCTGACTGTGAAATCAGAAACGCATAAATCCGTATAAAAGAAGTATTATTTGCAAACGGACAAAACGGTAACTGACTTCACCAAGTAAATTCTTTTCATCATTTTGCCCACCTGCCTTTCAGTAATTTTCTATAATTATACTCTTCTGTACCAAGAAAGTCAATATTTTGAAAGTGGTGTTATGTATAGATAATGTACTTTTCATAGTAAAGTCTTGACAATGCGGTGTTTGATTGATATAATAAACATACTAATAGTATGTAAGGTGAATTATGGCAAGGAATAAATACCCCGAAGAAACCGTAACCTTAATTCTTGATACAGCTCAAAAGCTGTTTCTTGAAAAAGGTTACGAACACACGACAATTCAAGATATTATTGATAATTTAGGTGGTCTTACAAAAGGAGCTATTTATCATCACTTCACATCAAAAGAGGATATTCTGAACGCTGTTACTGCAAGGCTTTTTCAAGAAAACTCTTTGGCTCGTAAGTGGAATAAGATAGCAGAAGACACATCTCTCAACGGTGCAGAGAAGCTTAAAGCTATGCTTTATGAATCTCTTGTTGACGAACAAGAGCAAAAGTTCAGAAGTATGGGTATTCATCTGCAGAATATGCCGCACATGTTGAGTGACTTGCTTTTAAGGTCTGTTAATGATATTGCACCTAATGCAATCAAACCTGTACTTGAAGAAGGCATAAAAGATGGCTCAATTAAAATACCGTTTGCAAAAGAACTTGCAGAGGTTATCTCTTTACTTGCCAATGTTTGGCTCAATCCTCTTGTATTCTCCATGAGCGATGAGGATATTGAGAAAAAGTGTCAGGTAATCTTGGGTATGATGGCTATGCTCGGTGTTGATGTTACTGATATGTACCCGGCAGTTTACAATATGAACAAGCAAATCAACGAAATGGATAACAGAAAATGATAGGTTGCCACCTCGGTGGCAATTTATTAAGGTAATATACATACCAAAAGTATGAATATAAACAAAAAAACAAGCCGCACCTGCGGCAATATATTTTACCATTTTACATACCGAGAGTATGTAATAAAAGGAGTTTCACAATGAAAACAAAAACGCAAAATCAAAAAACACGCTATCTTTTAGGCCTATCAGGGCAGAACATACTATATGCCCTCGTATCATCCTGCTTTGCCTACTATCTTCAATTCACTATTCTTATCCCTGCCTTTTGGCTTGGAATCATCCTCAGCACAGCAAAAATTTTCGATGCTGTTAAAGACCCATTTATAGGAGCGTTCATTAATAAAAGCAGCTGGCCGTTAGCAAAATATTTGCGATATTTACCTTTACCTACGGCTATAATTACGATTCTTTGCTTTGTGATGAAGATTTATTCTGACAATAATAGCACACTTGAAAACGCAACAATTATTATTTATGGCTTTGCTATTTTCATTCTGTGGGAGATTATGTTTTCTTTTGGTGACATACCAATGATAAGTTATCCTAATGTACTGTGTGCAGATGAAAGAGAACGCACAAATCTTCTTTCGTTGCGACCTATCGGTGCGATGGTTTGCAGTATTTGTTGCTTGATTGTTCAACCCCTTGCCTTTGCAGTTTCGGAAGCGCTTGGCGGAACACAGACAGATGAACGAAACGCTTTTTTTATCATTACTCTCGTTTTCTCCGTTGTTGGATATTTTCTTTATCAGTTGACCGTATCTAAAGAACGATTAAACCATAACGAAAAGAGAAACGCCAACACAAAACAACAGTACAAATATATACTCACTAATCCGCTTTTAAAGAAAATCATTATATCAGGATTACTCTCCTCAATGAGTGCTTTGCAGGGTGTGGTACTGTCTGCGTTGGTTGCTTTTTACTTCTCAAGCAAAAATTCAGGACTTACTTTTCTTTATACATTCTTGCTTGGTACCGGTAGCTTTGTTGGTTTAATGCTTTCAACATTTCTTGTGCCTATGCTATCAAGAAAGCTCGGTAATGTGAAAGCCTATGTATTATGCAATCTTGCTTCAATACTTCCGAACGTTTTGATTTTTGTGTTATATCTTGGCAATAAAACAACAATGAACACCTTTGCAAACTTTGCGGTTATGTTCATACTTTCAGTCGTTTCGGGTAGTTTCTTGAGTCTTGCTTCAAATATCCGTACTTTGCTTATTGATGATGCGGTAGAGTTAGAATACAAACTATCAGGCACAAAGCCGACAGCACTGTTCTTCTCTTTTCAAACGGCAATCATCAAAATTCAAAGCGGCATATCTTCCTTAATTTCAAGTGCAGGATATATGGTGATAGGCTTTACAAGTACCGAAACAGCAAAACTGAATGAGTATATTGCTAATGGTTTTGTAGCAAGAGAAAGTGCTGAATATTCCGCTTTATTTACAATGCTGTTCTTCCTGTTCAGCGTTTTACCGGCGATAAGCTCCTTATTAGCGGTTATTCCATTTGTAAAAAAACACATAGCAGAATAAATCTCTTGTGATAAGGTTTTCTAAATTTATATTCAGTTGAAAATAAAAGAGAAATAGTGTAAAATATGTATTACTAGATTAAACTTAAGTAGGTGAGAAAATGCATTACTCCAAACGACATATCAAAGGATTACCTTCACCAAAGGAAATAGTTGTTAAAAGCCTTTCTGATTATATTAAACTATTTTCTACCGATAAATTTTCAAACTTCATTTTTAGAGGCGAACCTACTAATTTCAATAATACAATATCATCCGCCTTAAGAGACGGGGAATATCCTTACATGCAAATGAAAAATGAATATAAAAGAGAAATATATCATCGTTTAACTGACGATGAACGTAAAGATTTTCTTGCTTTTGCTCAGCATCATGGATTGCCTACTAATTTGATAGATTTCACTAGATCTCCATTGATTGCACTATTTTTTGCTTGTCAACCATATGTAGATAACTCTTCAAAATTCGATACTTCAAGAGGATTTGTTTATATACTAAGTGATGATTTAATTGATATTACAGATATTCTTTCTGGACATGAAGATGACAACCTATTAGAACGTTTTTCAAAAAATGAAGAAGGCTTACTAATATCTTTATACGAAAAATTTGTTAACTTCGAAAAAAAACATCCTGAAAAGTTTCATTATTACTTAAAAAAACTTAATGATGATTGGAAATACTACTTAGTAGATTTTCAATCACCGTTTTCAAAAAGTTCTAGATTCCCAAAATACAATGATGGTAATTATGAGTTTAAAATGAACTACAAATTTGTTGAAGAGAATCGAGAACTTATTAGAAGTATAGAAAAAAATAGCATTTTAAGACTTCCTGTATTAGAATACGTTTTAATGTTACAGGAATTTTTAAGAGAAATTCAAAATTTTCAAGCTACAACATGGTGGCTCAATTGCATACCCAATTTCATATATTCGCCATTTCTTACTTTTGAAAGAGGTAGAAATCAGCAAGGCTTATTTGTTTATCAGGCACATTTGTCTTATGATGAAGATACATATGGGACCCATATATTATCACAACAGAGGGTTTGGCCGGAATTTGTCATTGTGGTAGAAAACAAAGAAAACATTCTCCAAGAATTAGATTTTATGGGAATAAACGAAAAGTTTATTTATGGAGATTTTGATAGCATTGCCAAATATATAAAAAGCAAGTATATATAATACGTAATTCAAAAACTTTTCGATTTTTAAAACTTATTTTCCTTGCGGATAATAAGTTTGTCCATTCCAAGAAAGAGAAATATTAGGTCTGTCAAAAATAGTATTGTCTGCTTTGAGTAATTCGTTTATTATATCAAAATCACCTGACTTAGAAAACACAAAACGGGTTGAAAAGATTGCACTTAAAGCATTGTAAGAATCTACATCTTTAACATTGTCTATAACAAAATAATGACGGTCTAAATTTCTTATATCCTTGTGATATTCTCGCTCAAACATAATAAGCATTATTTTGGGAGAAATAGGATAAAACACCTCAACACCTTTTGACGCAAGCCCCGACATTGACATGAATTGATGTGTAACATGAGGTCGTGTGGTTATAGGCTTATCCGTGGTATAAAATTCTTTATTAGTTTTGTTTATAGCAAGAATCCATATATAATTATTAAACGTTTGAGAAAATTTTTTGATTTCGGCTTTATTAGTTATCATTTGTCCGTGAATCAATTTGGTGGAATCTTTGGTTGTCTGAAAAGCTTTTATATTATTTTCAGATGCGTTCATTGCAACAAGTACTTGTTGCAAACAATCAGACATTCCGTCAATTGTAGTTCTTGTTGATTTTGTGCGAATGTGCTGATAAGCAAGTTGTTTAGAAAAACGTTTTCTCAAAAAATTGGATATAAAGTGCTTTTTCTTATTAAAAATTTCAGCCTTCCTCTTAAAAAAGTTCAAAAACATAGATAATTCATTTTCAATTGTATCAGCAAAAAAATTCTCTATGAACTGTTCATGACTGAGTTCATTTAATTCTTCACTACTATAATTTGTAGTTTTTTTCTCGTCCCCAGAAAAAGCTTTGTTGAAGTCAATGTCGTAAAAGTAGTTTTCTGAAGCAACATCTGTAATATTGTTTTGTCTGTTCTCTTTTTTTGCTTTATCATAAACATTAATTTGGTGGGTGTTTTCTATAGCCCACTGTTCTAGATAACATTGAGGAACATAATGTTGTTTCTTTTTTCTGTTACTTGGCATACAGAAGTCTCCTTGGGTAAATTTGTTATATAATTATAGCATATATTTCTTAAATTTAAAAGACAACAAAAGCAGCCACTATTTTTCAATAGTGACTGCTTTATGTTATTTAAAAACTATTTCTGAGTACACAACCTCCCTTGCCCTTGCTTCAATGTTTTGCATACGGCATACCCACTCCATTTGATTCTCCTCTTTTAGTTGTTCAGTAACACCTTCTGCGGCTTTCATCTGTTCAATAAGAGTGTCAAACATATCTCGTGCCTGAGTTTCGACTTCAGCACAGTGCTGATAAAGTTTACCTTGGGTAAACAGTGTTGTAAATAACACCCTCTTGTTTTTTAACAGATAATCTTTGTGTAACATACCCCATTTGCCGAGAGTAATATTTGCTTCTTCAGGCGGTAATACGAGGTTAGGTATGTTGTAATCTCCAACATTGCGATAGCTGATAGAATTTTTGTTTGACATAAAAAGTCCTCCTTTTAATTTTGTGCTTTCATTGTACAAATTAAAGGAGGTTTTGTCGAATGTGCAAATATAAGAAAAAAGAGAGAAGCCGAAACTTCTCTCTGATTTTCTTTCCTTGCAACGCCCATAAGTTAGTATTTCGAAATTACTGCCTTATGTGGCGTCAGCGAACAAAGCAGTCCCTGAATTTATGGTATTTATTTATACTGATATACTCTTACATAATCAACGATGAATTCGGCTGTGTCTCCCGGTTTCATGCTGATTTTGCCCGTGCCGTGGCGGTCGGCGTTGGCTACACCGTTTTCTCCTGCAACTTCACAGGATACGAGAAGCCATTCGGGGTTCTGACTTACTCCACCGGCAGATGTTCTGCAGGTTTCGACACCGTTTATATAGAAAATGTATTCATTTTCATTCCACTCAACACCGTAGGTATTATATTCTTCATAAGGGTTGTTTGCGTAATATTTTCCGAGACCCACGCCCACATTTGCTTCACCGTAGCCGTCATAAATAATGCCCGTCTGTACGCAGTTACCGTAGCCCCAGATTTCATCCTTATAGAACATTGATTCAAAAATATCAACCTCTGTTCCGTCCTTGCCCGAGCCGTCTTCATTTACGACACCGTCGTTCATCATCCAGAATGCGGACCACATTCCCGTTGATTTGGGAAGAATACAGCTTATTTCATAATAACCGTATTTGAATTCATGTAAATCCTGAGTGGATATACAAGCAGTATACCAGCCCTCTTTATATTCCTTGAAATCAATGGTATCACCCCACTGTTCGAGGTAACGGTTTTCAAGAGGTTCTTCAAAATATTCCGTGGTAATGGTAAGATTTCCGTCAGCAACGGATACCATATCCTCATGCCAATAACCGCCTTTTCTTTCGGTTACCCACCATTCGGTCTGCCATTTTGTTCTGTCAAGGCTGTCGCCTTCAAATTCATCCGACCAGACAAGTTCAAAACGGTCCTCAAGCTCTAAATCCTGTCCCGAAGGGGGAACGGGAAGATCAAGCATGCCGGGAAGCGAGGGGGAGATCATAAGTAAAAATGCAACAAGAATTCTGATAATTGTTCTGAACATAAAAAATCCTCCTTTTTTCTAATTATATCAATAAGACAGCATAAAGTCAATTGATTATAAAGAGTAGTTCAGGGGTACAATATAAATGAGGTGATTAACGTGGCAAAAAAAGGAATGAAAAGACCCGAGTATACTCATGTAAAACCAAGAAATGAAGAAGCCGCTGTTCAGGAAATCGGGGGTAAGGCAAAGCACGGAAAAGAAAAAGCAAATCCCTTAATTCCGGGAACCTCTGCACCGTCGCAAAAGGTTTATCATACAAAGCCTTACAGCAAGGAGAGAGAAATATCTTCTGCATATCCTGTTATAGACAACGACCTTGCAAGAGATAATCTCGAAAATGACCTTCCTTTTGAAGATTTGCAGGATTTATAAATATATAATGCATGACTTTTGAAGCAGTTTTTGTTGTTTCAAAAGTTGTTTTTTTGTTGACATTGAAGCACATATTAATATAAAATATTCTCAGCATATAAAAAGGAGTGTTTATTTTGTTTGACAGAATAATTGCATTTTTTACATCCCTTATTACCTCTCTTGTTCTTCTTTTTTCTCCGGCAGCAGGAAATAACGGTATATTCAATGATACCGAAGAGGGAACAAAGACTGTTTTTGATGAAGGTGAATTTATCGTGAGTGAATATGATCTTTTTATATCTCCCGACGGGGATGATAAGAATCAGGGCTCGGAAGCTGAGCCTCTTAAAACTCTTGAAGGTGCAAAAAATATTTTAAGAACCTATAAGAGTAAAGGTATTGACGAAACCGTAACGGTATGGATTAATGGCGGTACATATTATTTTGATTCAGCCGTGAAATTTGATGAAAACGATTATTCTGATGTGCTTTTCAGAAATATTCCCGGTGAAGAAGTCGTTTTCTCAGGTTCTTATGATATCACAGAGTGGAAAAACGGTACAATTAACGGAATATCCTGCCTTGTTGCCAAAGTAGATTCTGAAAATAATTATTTCCGTACACTTTTTAAGGGTGAAAAAAGACTTTCCAACAGTATATGGCCCAAGGAAGGTGTGTTTACCGTAAAAAATTCGGAGCTTTCCGACGCACTTTTTCCCGACAGTGATTATTTCAAGCTTCATGCTGCTTTTTATGCAAATAAAAGTGAAATTATGGATTTCTCCGATGTGAAGGATGTAAATGTCCGCATTATGCATAAATGGTGCGATGATATTCTGCCTCTTCTCTCTGCAGATACGGCAAACGGCAGAGTTGTTCTCAGAAAAGCCGCCGCAATGTCAATAGATGACGGAGATAATTATATTTATGAAAATGTAAAGGAAGCACTTTCTCTTCCCGGTGAATGGTATCTCGACAGAGAAGAAGGTACGCTTTATTACATTCCCGAAGAGGGAGAAACAGCAGAAAACCTTGTTCTTTCCGTTCCCGTGACAGATGCTTTTCTTGAAATGAACGGAATTTCGGATATAAGCTTTCAGGGTATTAAATTTATAAATACCGACTGGGATTTTGTAAACGGAACATTGAATCTCTGGCCTGTCGATAAAACAAATCCTCTTTACTCAACACTTGATTATCTTCCCACGCATCCCCAGGCAGCTTATGAAGTTCCCGCCGCCATTACCGTTGAAAATGCAAATAATATAAATTTTACCGACTGTATTTTCCGCAGTATTTCAAACACAGCTCTTATGTTCAAGGGTAATGTGACGGATTGTGAAGTATATGCCTGTCTTTTTGACGAAATAGGTGCAAATGCCGTATTTATAAACGCTCCTTATGCCATTCCTGCAGTAACAAAGGGTATCAGTGTCACAAACTGCGAAATTAATGAATACGGAAGAATTTATAATCATTCAATAGGTGTACTTCTTTGCCACGCATCCGATTGTATTATAGCTAACAATGAAATTCACGACGGCTGGTACACTGCTGTTTCCGTAGGCTGGATATGGGGTTATGCAGAAAATCCCACAGATAATATTCTTATAAAGGAAAATCTCATTTATAACATCGGTAACGGCTGGCTTTCTGACATGGGTGGTATTTATACTCTCGGTATTCAGCCGAACTCCGTAATTTCAGGCAATGTCATTTACAATGTCGGTTGTTATGAAGGTGCCGCAGGCTACGGCGGTTGGGGCATATACCTTGACGAAGGTACAAGTGAAATGCTTGTTGAAAATAACCTTGTTTATGACTGCAATTCTCAGTGCTTCCATCAGCATTACGGCAGAGATAACGTTGTAAGAAACAACATTTTCGCTTTCGGCGGAAACGGTGCTTTCAGAATAACCCGTAACGAGGAGCACAACTCTCTTTTCCTTGAAAACAATATCCTTGTTACAGACGATGCGGTTATGTATTGGGAAACCTGTGATAAAGACTGGTTTATTGACAACAATAACCTCTATTTCGACTATTCAAGAAAACTTGTATATTCAGGTGAATCAACAAAATACGGTCATAGACTCGGCATCCCCTGCATGGTTGAAAGAGGATATTATAACAATGCAGTTTTCGCAAATCCCTTATTCAAGGATGCGTTTAACCGTGATTTTACCCTCGCAGAAAATTCCCCCGTACTCGATACAGGCTTTGTCCCCTTCGACTACAATGCCGGTACAAATTTTATATTTGAATAAAACTTTTGGTGAGCTATGACATATTATATCGGTCAGGCACTCGGGGTTATTGTAACAATCGGTGCCATAGTAACATTACAACTTAAAAATAAGAAACAGATGCTTACAGTGTCGGCTGCTGTAAATATTCTTGCCGCACTTAATATTCTGCTTCTTGACACCTTCAGTTCGGGTGTAATAATAAATCTTGTTGCAGTGTTGCAGATTTTTCTGTCTTTGCGGCACGAAAAGAAAAACACGGATGTGACTTTGCCCGAAAAAATTATTTTCCTCGTGCTGTACGTTGCAGGCGGTGCACTGGGCTTCAAGGCTCCCATAGATATTCTTTCAATAGTTGCGGCAGTTTTCTATATGCTTGCCATGTTCCAAAAGAAAGAACAGAGAATAAGGCTCTTTTTAATGGGGAATATGATTTCGTGGACTATATATCACGCAGTTCTCGGCTCCACTGCCATATTCGCCCAGCTCGCAGGAATAGTCTCATCTGTTATTGCACTTATAAGATACAGAAAAAAAGGATAAAGAAAATGCCGGTTCAGAGGGAATCGGCATTTTGTCTTGAATTTATTTGCTGTTCATATCTTTAGGAAGATGGGATGTACTGTTTATGTAGTCAAATATGATATCACCGTACTGATTTGTGCCCGGTTCATAAAAAAGTATTCTTGTAATTCCCGTGTTTGAAAAATTGATGTCAAACACGGGGATTTCTTTTAATCCCATAAGATAGAAAATTATGTGAGTTATAAATGCGGCATGGGACACCACACAAAGCTTTTCGCCGTCGGCATGATGTGAGCGAAGATAATCTATTGTGCTTTTTGCTCTTTCAAAAAGAGCTTTATCATCGTCCTTATCCGAATAACAAAGTATTGTCGTATCCTCGGGAAGGTCGGGAGCTAATGAGGCATCCGGATTGATTTCGTGAAGCTCCTCCCATGTGGCACCCGTATAGTCTTCTCCCATTCCGTTTTCGGTGAGAAATGGCAGTATTCTTAATTTCTGCCTGTTTTTCTGTTTGTTTATAACTTCTGTTGCCGTTCTCTCGGCTCTCATAAGTGCACTCGAATAAACATAATCAAAATCAATATCGGAAAGACAATCTCCAAGTGCCTTTGCCTGTGAAATTCCGAGCTGAGTAAGAAGAGGATCAGCCATATCCTGTATTGTAGGTACTTCGTGAATTTTGATTCCCGCATTGCCGTTGCTTTGTGCATGGCGGATAAGATATATTTCAAGTTCAAGGACGGGTTGTTTGTTTTCCATATTATTGTTTCCTTTGATTATTTTATCGGATAATTATAATCATTATAGGAAATATGCTATGGTATGTCAAATAGTTTTCTAAGTTTTTTATTGAGCAAACAGATACACAAAAATTAATTATTATAAACATATTATTATATTCTTCTGCATTTATTGACATTAAGGTATAAAATATAGTAATATATACTTGATTATGTGCGTTTTTTCGGAGATGATAATATGAAAAAATACGACTATCTTATAGTCGGAAGCGGACTTTTCGGTGCAGTATTCTGCAGAGAAGCTCTTAAGCACTCAAAAAAGTGTTTGGTTATTGAAAAAAGAGAGCATATCGGCGGAAATATATATTGTGAAAACATAGAAGGTGTGACCGTACATAAATACGGAGCACATATTTTTCATACAAGTGATAAAGAAGTATGGGAGTATGTCAATTCCTTATGTGAGTTCAACCGCTTTACAAATTCTCCCATTGCAAATTATAAGGGGGAAATATATAATCTGCCCTTCAATATGAACACTTTTTCAAAGCTTTGGGGTGTTATCACTCCCGAAGAAGCAAGAAAAAAAATTGAAGAACAGAGCAGTGTAATAACACATGAGCCCGAAAACCTTGAGGAACAGGCAATCAGCCTTGTGGGTGAGGATGTATACCGTAAGCTTGTCAAAGGGTATACAGAAAAGCAATGGGGCAGAGACTGTACTCAGCTGCCGTCATTTATTATAAAACGGCTTCCCGTAAGATATACTTATGATAATAATTATTTCAATGATAGTTATCAGGGAATACCCATAGGCGGATATAATGTGCTTATAGAAAAGCTTTTTGAAGGTGCAGATATTATCACGGGTGTCGATTATAACTCTGACAGGGAAAAATATAATGCCCTTGCACATGAGGTGCTTTATACGGGAACGCTTGATTCTTTTTACGATTCACTTTACGGTGACCTCTCCTACAGAAGCCTGCGTTTTGAGACGGAAGTAAAGGATATGCCCGATTATCAGGGTGTCGCCGTTGTCAATTATACAGACAGGGAGACTCCCTTTACAAGAATCATTGAGCATAAGCATTTCGAGTTCGGCACACAGGAAAAAACCGTTATAACAAGAGAGTATCCTTCATCATGGGAAAAAGGCATGGAGGCTTATTATCCCGTAAACGATGAAGAAAATCAGGAGCTTTACGGTAAATATAAGGCTCTTGCTGATAAAGAAGAAAATGTTATATTCGGAGGAAGACTTGCCGAGTATAAATATTACGATATGGATAAGGTAATAAGGTCTGCACTTGATAAGGCAAAAGAGATATTCGGATGATGTCGGAAGGACGGGGGAAAATGGAAGAAATTAAAGTATCTGTAATAATGCCGGTATACGGTGTTGAAAAATTTGTCGGAAAGGCAATAGAGAGTATTCAGGCACAGACTCTCAGCGAATGGGAGCTTTTTGCCGTTGATGACGGAACCAAGGACAGAAGCGGCGAGATATGCGATGAATATGCCGCAAATGACCCGAGAATCAAGGTTATTCACAAGGAAAACGGCGGTGCCCCATCTGCAAGAAATGTTGCCATTCCTCAGGCAAAAGGTAAGTATATGTACTTTATGGACTCTGACGACTGGGCAGAGCCTACCATGCTTCAGGATATGTATGACCTTGCAGAAGAAAACAATGCTCAGTATGTGGTAACAGGTTATTTTATAGACACTTATCACAGTGATACCGAGTATACAACTCAGGAGCTGTCACAGCCTTCTCAGGTGTTTTCTTCTCAGCAGGAATTCAGAGAAAATGCTTACAGACTTTTTGATAAAAACCTTCTCTACACTCCCTGGAACAAGCTTTTCCTGTCTTCGTATATCCATGAAAACGAGCTTTTGTTCCCCAACACCTTCTGGGATGATTTCCCCTTTAACCTCAGTGTCATAAAAGGAGTTGAAAGGGTTGTTGTATCCGATAATAAGTATTATCATTTCATGAGAGCAAGAGCTGAAAGCGAAACTGCAAAGTATCGCCCCGAAATGTATGCCAAGCGAGAAGAAGAGCACGGCTGGATGACAGACCTCTATAAAAATTGGGGCATTGATGATGAAAACAGCAGAGAATTCCTCGCAAGAAGATACATAGAGCGTTTTATAGGCTGTGTTGAAAATATAACAAATCCCGGCTGTACACTTTCCTCAAAGGAAAAAAGAGCCGAGATAAAAAAGATGCTGAAAAATCCCAATGTAAAATGGAGCCTACAGAATGCAAGAGCAAATTCAACATACATGAAAATAATGCTCATCCCCTACAAAATAAATTCAACTTCCCTTGTATACCTCGAAAGCAAAACCATAACCTTCGTAAAGAGAAGATTTATAAAACTCTTTACAAAGCTCAAAGCAGAACGATAACACATAAACTGACCCGGGTGCAGTAAAATGCATCCGGGTCAGTTTATGTATTATTTTTTCAAAATGGTTTTTACTAAGTCGATTATCCTTCTTTTCATTCCTACCCGTGTATATTTTTTCAGAATTTCCTCGAAAGGCATAATTCTTATGTCCTTTTGGAAATTTGCTGCTTTATTTGAAAAAGAGGACGGGCGAGAGAGATTCGGTTGTTTTTTTGCTATATCCGTTTGCTTACATGCGAAAACATCAACTGAAGAAGAAATCTTTGAAAACAAATTTTCTCCATTTTGCGTATTCAGCATTACCGCAGATATTCCCTTGTTGTCGCTTATTTCAGGTATTATATTTTCAATGCCCCAGAAGTCGCCTATTGTTATGTCTCCGTATCTGAATAAGGAAGTGAAAGGGCATTTTGTGCAGGATTCACGCATACAGACATCATAACTGAAAAGCTCAATAAAACTTCCTGTTATATTGTTATGAGAAAGCGTTGAACCGTCTGTAAAGGTCAATTTTGCACTGTAATTTCTCCAGCCGCTTTTTTCTTTGTCTCTGAAAGAATAGAATGCCAACTTTTTATTGTATTTATTTTCAATAAAGTCAACATATTTCTTCCATACATCAGGGGAAGGAACACCGTGACAGATTATATCTACAAAATAAATATTTTCTTTCCCGGAAAATGCAGTTCTTGCTGCTGCAACCTGGCATGGGGTACCTGTAAAAAGAATTGGTTTTCCTGTTTCAAGCAACTGTTTTATTTTATAATATATACCTGCAGTGTCACATTGAATATACTTAGAACCTCTCATACGGTCACGTTCAGATGATGTTGATGCTACTGTATGAATTGCATTCATATTCTGATCAAAATCTGCTCCGATTATATATCCATCGAGAGATAGTATATAATCAGAAAGAGCCGTAAATATACCCCCTGATGAACTCTTTTTTATTACATCATCGTTTTTATTCTTTAATGCATAAGCTTCTTTACAGTTAGATTGCTCGTTTTTGTCTTTGTTAAACGGACATTTTTTCTGACAGATTCCGCAGTCTATGCAAAGCTCCTGATTTATGTCGGGGTAATAAAACCCATCAATCATTTTCATTGTAATTGCATTTTTGGGACATACATATTCACATAAAGCACATCCGCAGCAGTTTGATAAATCGTTATAAACCGTATTCAAATCAGGCACCTCTTTTCAGTATTTTCTTTACAAAACTAAGAGCAAATCTTATTAGACTGACTATATCCTTTAAGAAAATGATGGTAAGAGAAACAAAAGCGACAGCAGAAAGGATGTAGGTAATAACGTGGTTCAACGATAATGTTACAAGAATTGCCTGTGCAAGCAGTATTACTGTTGTAATTACCATTTTTCCCCTTTTGTACTTGATAGGAACGATTCTATATGTGTTTTTTATTCTTATATTCCAAAGGACAAAGTAACTGCATACCGTTGCAATCGCTGAACCGATTATTCCGATTTTTAACACAGCAACAAGAATTATGTTAACAGAAAGACTTATAATGACACCTATAAGATTTGTTACAAGAGCCATTCCTGTTTTTTTATTTGCCGAATAAATTGAACCGAGAAACTGTGCAAAAGAAAAGAAACTTATTGCAACCAGAAGTAAGGGCATTACTTGCCAGGCACTGTAATATTCTTCACCGAGAAAAATCGATGTGATGGGTTTGCAGAAAAGAATAAGTAAGGATGATGCAAGAGTTATTACAGAGAATATCTGGTCATGTATTTCCGTATAAAAGTCTGCAATATCCTTTTTTTTGAACTCCTGATTCGCTGACATCTGCCATGCCTGAAAAAAGATTGTGACGATAACGGTTAACATGCTGGGGATTTTGTGTCCTGCCGCATATATTCCGTTGGCAGCTTCTCCTACAACAGCAGTAATGATTACTCTGTCAATAAAACTTGATAACCACCAGCATACAGCATTTGGTATCAGAGGCAGAGAAAATCTCATCATTTCTTTTACAAGAGGTTTTGTGACAGCTTTCAGTGAAAATTTTCTGTATTCTCCAAGGAATAAGAACAGGAAAAAGCAGGATAAAAGATTGGCAAGAATATAACCAAGCATATAGCCGATGATACCCATATCAAGTTTTATGATAAATATAATATTAAGAATGAGAACAAAAACGGTGAGCAATACGCTGTCTACAGTAAAAAGAACAGTTTTTTCAACTGCTCGGGCATATTGTGAGAGAAGACTTCTGAAAAAACCTGCAACAGAATTTGCCACAACAAGCCAGACAAAAACAGGATCAATGAAAAATGAAACTGCTGTTCCTCCGGTGCAAAGGATAAGTGTACCAAGAACGGACATTACTATGCCTGTTGAGTAAACCGCTTTTTTATTGTATTCCTTTTCCATGGCATATCTGAATACGGCTTCATATATGGTAAAAGAGAATATCGGTATCAGAAGTGAGACAACAGCCTGCATTATATCTACGGTGCCGTATTCGGAACTTGTCATTACCCTTGTATATAAAGGAACAAGAATGACCTGCAGAAGCTTTGAGCCTATATTACCTATTGCAAAAAGGATCACGTTTTTAACAAGTTTTTCATTGCGGGAACTCAATTCTATTCCTCCTCAGGAGCACTTTTGCTGTTAAGAAAACTGTCAATAAAACTGAAAGAAAAAAATCTGTCTTCTTCAAGTAGTTTGTTTGCTGCTGAAAAATCAGGAGCTTCTGCCGTTTCAACAAAATTGGGTGCGGAAATGTTCCTGTGCGACAGCGAATATCTTTCCGTTATGTCTGATATTCTTGATCCGACACCAGCTTTTTCGGGAGGCATATCAAAAAAGAAATTTTTGTTGAAATTGATTGAAAATGCAACTCCGTGGAAAGAATTTGTCACTACATAGTCGGCATTGAGCATATAATTTACCCAATCATCAGGGCCTGCAGTAAAGTTGTATATGGCATTGTGACGGTGAAGTTTTGAATAGCTGATGGTCTTTATGGGAAGCCCTGTTTTGTTGGAAAGAAACTTTGCGTATTCCCATATTTTATCGCTGTTGAACAGTGTATAAACAAAAATATACCCCTTTTTTTCTTCCTTTTTATCGAAGAATTTACACCATTGTTCTTTGGTTAAAAGCAATGTTGGGTCAACTGTAACAGTGGCTTCTTTTTCGCATAATTCCGATATTAACTTTGCCGCAGTTTTTTCCCGTACAGACAGAAAATCAATATCATTGATTAATGTTCTAATCTTATCCTGCCTGTCAGTAGCTATTTCTGACAGACCAAAACTTGCTGAGTATGCTGCCTTTTTTGTGTTGTTTTTCTCAAAATCAAGATAGAAAAACCAATCATCACCGGTCAGATTATAATTCCATACCTGATCGCTTCCTGTTATAATGAGATCATAATTATGAGGAATTGCAGAATCAAATCTGAAGTGTTTTTTCCAGAAATCGGAAAAATTAAGTTTTCTTTTTACTGCAACAGGCAAATTGATGATATGTGCCAGGGAATATTTTATGTTAAGGATTTTAGTTATATCGAAAACCTTTGATGCAGATGCAGTATTTTTATTGATATGCGAAAGGAAGTAAACATCATGTGAACGGTCAGACAAAACCCTGCTAAGAGCAGCAGCCTGTAATGCAGCACCGTAATTTATAGCTTTGGGAAATGTTAAAATTCCGATTTTCATACTTTATCTCCAGTAAAAATTTTTATAATTTTTTCAGCCTGAACATTTATTTCATATCCGTTTTTTGATACACATTCTGCAGGTTCATTGATATTTTTTTTGCAGGAGAATAAAATAGTTTCTGCCCATAAGGTTTTTTCGCTGTTTAAAGATAAAAATTCTGTTGTTTCAGAAATGTCAACAACTGAAGGGACAACATCTGATACAACACAAGGTACTCCAGATGCCTGTGCCTCTATAGCACATAAACCTAAGCCTTCTGATATTGAGGGCAGAACAAAAACATCCATTGCACAAAGATAGTCTGCAACATTACTTTTGTAACCGGTAAATATAATGCTGTTTTCTATTTTTAATAAATGTGCTTGTTCAATTAATTGATCTTTTAACTCTCCGTCACCGATAAACAGAAGAACTGCATCAGGACAAAGTTTTATTATTTCTGCAAAAACCGATAATAAAAAAAATTGATTCTTTTCTTTGCACATTCTTGCCACATGTCCGATAATTGGTGCAGATGAGAATATACCCAATTCTTCCCGCACGGTATTTCTTTTGTGTTTATCAGGGTGAAATATATTGAGGTCAACAGCATTTTTGATTACTGTAAAGTTATTTTTTACCTTGGATGGGAACATGAAGCTACACGCACTTTCTGAGCATCCCCAATAGTGGGTAGCAAATTTGGGCAGCCGTTTTTTATTATAATAATGCAGCAACTTTACAATATACTCCATAACGTGAGAGCCCCAGCTTAATGCAGATACATGGCTGTGGGCGATTCTGACGGGAACATTATGTTTTTTTGCTAGAACTAATAAGTCTATGTTTGTAAGTCCTGTATAATTTCCCCATACAGCATCATAAGAAGTTTTCCTGAAGATATCCTCAAGCTCTTCTTTGTATTTTTTTAAATTATCCTTTCTTGAGGTAACATGGAATATTGTTCCAAGGCGGCTCAGTTCCTGTTCTTTTGAAAAGTTTTTATTAAAAATAATAAAGTCAAAATGAATATCATACTTCTTGATTAACGGTTTTGCATATTCAAAAACAACTTTTTCCAAACCTCCGACAGGTTCTTTTAATCCGGATACCAAAACTTTTATCATAACACATAACCTCTTACAGAAAATAATTTATTAATGCTTCTGTTTTTTTTCCGTGACGGAACCAAGAGCAAACCAGAAAAGTAATCCGCCTAAGGTAAAGATAAAGAATATTTCTGTTTGTAATATCGCCATACAAGCAAATGTGATAACAATTGATGCCAAAATCATAAATGCAAAATTAAATTCTTTTTTAAATACTGAAATAAGCATATAACAAGCCGAAACAATTAACAGTATCATCAGCGGGAAAAAACCTAAAATACCTGTCCCTGCCAAAAGCTCAATATATGAATTATGTATTATATAGTCATATTTTGCTAAATATGTTTCAGGACAGTGTATTTTTGCAAAATCGGAAACTTCTCTCGGTGAGGTTCCTATTATAGGGGATTTTGAAAATACTATTATTCCTTCCTGCCATCTTCTTAAACGTCCGTTTGATAAATTGCCGTTACCAGACACATCAGGTCTTTTCAATTCTTCGATATCAATGCTCGGTTTTTGTGTGATATTGTTTTGTGATGGCGTCGATTGTGTTTCTGCTGATGTGAATTCTTCTTGTCCTGTTATATTTTCTGATACAGAGGTTTCTTTCTCAGAAATTGTTTCTGTCTCCGCCGGGATAGAAATTTCTGTTGTCGACTCAGTTTCCTGAATGTTTTCTGTATTAGTTTCAAGTGGCAATAACTCGTTTATGATACTTTCCAGATAACCGTTTGTTATGTTTAGATCAGTTTTTTTGTAGATGTTATCGTAAAACTCATGAACGCTAATAATATAAGAAACGGAACTTGTATTATATACTGTCTTTTTTACAATGGGTAAGGTCTTTTCGCTTAAAACAAATATGCCTAAACATATTACCGCAGATAGTATTGCAACAATTACTGCATACAGAATTCTTTTGAGCAATGAAAATGATACGGCAAATTTTGTAAACAGAGAATAGAAAGCAAACCATACACAAATAAGTACAGATATAAGCTGTGCTGTTCTTGATTGGCTTAAAATAATAAATGAGAACATCAATACTGCGGCAAACGCAGACCCAATTTTTACAAAAACAGATTTTTTCTTTGCAAAAATATAGATGGCTGCAATAATTCCGACTAACGAGTACACTGCAGCTCTGTTTGCTTCATTAAAAATACCCCATAAACGCATATATTCGTGACTGAAGCCTTGATTTGAAGTTATACCTGCAGCGTTAAAATTAAAATATGTGTAATCCACATTATAGAAGTACATGGGTAAAGAAAAAGCTACGGCAAAACTTAAAACTATTAAAATGACACTGAAGATTGCAGTAAGCGTAAATTCTTTTTTATCTTTTTGTAATGTTACCAATGGATAGGCAACAAAAAAGTAAATCATCATCCAGCCGATTGCTTTAATGTTTTCAATTATCCCTAATTTATGATTGAGCACTGTGGATAAAACGCATGCGGCTAAGAATACCAAGATCAGTAAAAACTTCTTGTTGCGAAAAGCAGACAGATAAAAGGATAAATTTGCTACAATTATCAATAATCCAATAAAAAAAATACCGTAAGAAAAAACTTCATTACCAATTATTTTGGCTAACGGAACAATTTCTCTTAATACAGCATATGTAATTAAAATGCATGTATAAATCAAGTTGATATTGCCGATAATATTACGTAATTTCTCGTTATTTTTCAACTTTAATAACATAATTAAATACTCCGTTTATAGTTTTTATTTTATTTTTCCAAATAAGCCCTTCATTTTGTATTTTAGAATGAACAGAAGTTTTGAAAAAATATATACAATAGAAACATTATTGCAGGATAAAATAAAATTACATATCCTTTCCTGTTTTCTTGTTGCACGGGCATATTTGCAGGCTTCAATACAGGTTTCGTGCTGCATAATTTCTTTTATCTTTTTTCTTATCTGCTTTGCAGATAAGCCTGATTCTCTGAAAAACAATTTGCTGATTCCGGCAATCAGGTGTTTGATGTGCATGGTGCAGATGTTACCTCTTATATCATCAAAAAACATATTTTCAGCAACAAACAGATTTTTTGTAATGACAAATTTGTTGTACATTATCTCGAAATAATCAGGAATGAATTTTCGTGATAAAGAGCCATTAGAATGATCAATATAATAGTATAGAGACTTGTTTATCATTTTTAAGGAGGATAAGTCCTGCCATACCAGACAGTTGAAGCAATAATCTTCGTTTAATCTTTTTTCTGAAAATAGTTTATTATCAAGAATTTCTTTTTTATATAACTTGTTCCATAAAAAAGCAAATAACCTGTTTTTATCAAGATATATCAAACTTTTTAATATTTCCTGTCTGTCTATGAGCAGAACATCTTTTTCAGGTTTTGCATAAGAAAGTATGCTTGGTTTTTGACCATCTGCCGGAACAGCATCTGCATATCCTGATATAACGATATCAGCGTCATCCGAATTTATGTATAATTGTTCAAACATGTTTTCTTCGACTATGTCATCGGCATCCATAAAACCTATATATTTGCCTTTTGCTTCTTTCAGCCCAAGGTTTCGTGCAATGCCGGGGCCACTATTTTTTTCTAAGCAAAAATATTTTATTCTTGTATCGGTTTTTATAATTTCTGAAATTATTCTGCTGGTATCATCTGTACTGCAATCGTCGATTATTAATACTTCTATATCGTTTAGGGTCTGCTTCTGAAGACTGTTTAATGTATGTTCTATTGTTTTCTGAGCATTATATACAGGGATTATAATGCTTACTGAAGGCACATCCATATTTTTCACCTTTTCAAAATTTATAAAGCAATTATACAATGCTATATTATAAAAGTCAAATAATAAGAAAAAATCTTATATTATATCAATCTGTCTCTATTCTTAAGAGATTAAGGTGTGTAGAAGAAGATAAATTTAATAAGGCAAATTACCGAAAAATGTTTCATTTTCCGGTAAAATATGATAAAATTCATAATATCAGGGAGGGGGAGTTCAATGGAGAAGAATTCAGGAAAAATTGTCAGTGGATATTCAAAATATGATCCTGAGGCTAAGAGAAGAAAAAAAATTAATCCTTTAGAGGACATTTATCCTTCCTTGCCCGATGAAAAATATGATATCATTTACTGTGACCCGCCGTGGGATTACGGCGGAAAGATGCAGTACGATAAATCAAGTATTAAATCCGAAAATGAAGGATTTCAGAAGAATATTTTTATAAGCAGTGCCAGCTTCAAATACCCTACACTGAAGATGAAGGACCTGAAAAAGCTTGATGTCCCTTCCATTGCTGCAGATGACTGCATATTGTTTATGTGGACTACGGGACCTCAGCTTGCAAATGCCGTAAATCTTGGTGAGAGCTGGGGATTTGAGTATAAGACAGTGGCTTTTGTGTGGGATAAGATGGTTCATAATCCCGGAAGATATACTCTTTCACAGACAGAATTTGTCCTTGCTTTCAAAAAAGGAAGATTTCCTTCTCCCAGAGGAGCAAGAAATGTCCGTCAGCTTCTCTCTTCTCCGAGAGGAATTCACAGTGAAAAACCCGATGCCGTCATTGAAGGGATAACAAAAATGTTTCCGACTCAGAAAAAAATAGAGCTATTCGCAAGGAAAAACTATATCGGCTGGGACAACTGGGGACTTGAAATTCCCGACGGCAAAAATATTATATTAACACAGGGTGAAATTAAAGATAAAAAAGAATAAAGCTAAAGATCCCGGCATACTTTTTTCGGTATGCTGAGATCTTTTTCTTTGTAATAATATCAGAACTGCTGATAAGGGGGCTGTTCATTGCCCTGTATATTGTTGTAGTTGTTGGGGGCATAACCGTTGTTCTGATAAGTATTCTGCTCATAACCCTCGGGAGCGTATCCGTACTGATTATAACCTTCGGGGTTGTAACCGTTTGAGTTATACCCGTTGGGGTCGTAACCGTACTGCTCATACTCTTCGTAGGGTGCATGGTTTACGGGAAGGGGGTCACACTTAAGAAGCGTGAGAAGATATATGGGAAGAACAAGACCGATAAAGTGGTCCGCTATAGTTATGATGATTGCGGTTGTTTTGTTGGTGTTTTTGTCTTCTTTGAGAAGGTCAAGACAATCCCGCAGATATACAAATTTGAATATACCCATTGCTGCAGCAGGGATAAGCCCGATAACGAAACCAACCAAGGGTGAAAGAATAACACCGACAAAGGGAATTAAGCCGAGAATAAAACCGACAATGGAGGAGACTGTCGTCGCAACAGCAGTGCCAAGAAAGTAAACAAGTACATAATATAAAAATGAAGTGTTTCTGTCCTGTATCTTGAATTTTTCATCAATTTTGGGGTCAATTCTGAAATCGTTTCTTCCTGATGCTTTTGACAGAAGGTATATTACAAATATTCCCTGTAAAAAGGGTATCCATGCAAGACCTGTGTTTGTGTTGTAACCAAGCTTTTTTGAAAACTTTGAAATTGCAACGGCATTAAGTACATATATACCGATGGCGATAACGCCGAAAAACAAAAATACTATGCCAAAAACTGCCATAATCATCACTAAAGACATTCCGCCCGTGAGAGAGTAGAAAAGGTCTTCCAGATCCAATTCATACATAAGGTCTTCAATAAACCACCCGATACTTTCAAAAATATCTTCAAAAAACCAGAATATATCTTCAAGAAAATCCATGATATTGCTCCTTTGTTCTGTTATTGTGTATATTCGGAATTATATCATATCAGAAGTGTTATATCAAGTTGAATTAATCCTGTTTTTCATTTTCTTTGCAAGACTCTTCAATATTTAACGGGACTTCTTCATTTCTTTCGGGGATATGAGTTTCTTCATGTTTTTCTTCCGATTTTCCGGATTCGGGATAATAAGGAGGTTCACCGGGATAGGCGAAGTTGAAATTGGTCGAATAGAACGCTTCTTCAGTCATACCCTCGGGTGCAATGGGTAGAGGGTCATATTGCTGCAGAGTCATAAGATATATTGGGAGAGCAAGACCGGCTGTAAAATTATTTATGATAACTATTATAAGTGCAGTTTTTTTGTTCTGTTCTCTGTCAGGCTTAAATAAATCAATAAGGTCTCTTATGTATGCATACTGGAATATGCCGAGAAGAAAACCTGTAATCAGAGAAAGCGGAAGAGCAATGCAAAGGCTGAGTAATGCGGGAATTGCTGTTCCGATTGCCGACATGGCGGAATTCATTTCCATAAAAGCAGAGAGGAAGCTCATCAGGAATGTTGAAAAAAACGATGCGAAATAAGAAAGAACAGTTGTCACTACAATAATTATAATAACAGCGGTATAGGATTTCTTCCTGTCTTTTATTTTGAAAAGGCTGTCGAACTTCGGTGAGATGTAAAAATCTCGTCTTCCGGGCAGGTCTGCTATTGTAAAAAGACAGATGTAAGATTGAAATATGGGTATCCACGGAAGGAATGATTTGTCATAATCAAGCTTTTTTGCGATTTTATACAATGGATATGCATTAAGAAAGTATAACACTCCCGCAAAAACGAAGATAAATATCATCATAATCATGATAAAAGCTAAAATCATTATTGGATTGGCTGCTGTGGTAGCATCCGTTAAAAGATTGAGTAATTTCATAAAGAACCTCCTTTAGTTGTCCTCATAAATATTTTCGACTGTGTTTTCTTCTGCATTGCTGTTTTCTGCATTGAAAGCTTCGTTTTCGGTTTCTTCAGGTTTTTTTGTTGCTTTTATCATTGCAAAGTACAAAAGTATCGTACTTGCAATACCGTTGCAGTAGAGGTCTATTAGTACTGCCAGTACGGAAAAAAGAACATTGTTGTCGGTATTGTCATTGAATAAATTAAGGATATCCCTGTAATAGACATAGTTTATAAACGGAAGAAGCACCGATGAAGCAATGCCTGTCAGAAACAGCGGAATAAATGCGGCGATGGCAAGAAAAAATGCCAATGGCAGGATAGCTTCCTGAAAAAAGAACATTGCAGAAAACAATGCTAAGTATGCAACTACGGTGAATGCATTCACCGCAAAAACAGCAGCCGATATATATACAGGTGTTTTTCTGTTTTTAAAAAGTTTTTTCCCGAAAAGAATAAAACTTTTATCTCTTGCAATTTCTGCCGCTGTATACATCTGCAGAACAGATCCTAAGACGGGTATCCATGCAAGGTATGGTTTTTTTGCACCTGTTATTTTTGCCATGCGATAAAGCGGGTAAGATTTAATTAAGAAAAAGGCGACATTTGCAAACAGGATAAAACATGCTAAGCCAAGCCATATTGCAAAAATTACAGCGAAGGTGATAGCATCGTCTCCTGAGAAATCGGAAAAAGGATCTGCAGGTAAATTTACTCTAAATGAAAAAGTCATGCTGCTTCCCTCCTTCAAATGTTTATTATAAATTGATATTAACATCAATACGATAATGTGTCAATAAATTGTGATGTTTTGCAGGTGTTTTAAGGGTATTTTGCGGTATACGGCTGTTGACATAATGATAAAATACCTGTATTATAAATTCACTGAACAAAGAGGAAATATGTCGGATGACGGTACTTGATTTTTTAAAAAAATACAAAAAAATATTGATGATAGCTGTTGACGTTGCTGTTATACCCGGACTTTTTTTGTTGAAATATCTCAGTTCTTTTATGCTCTCAACGGACAGACCTTGTGTGTGGACGCTTATAGGTCTTCAATGTGCTACCTGCGGCGGAACAAGATGTGTAAGCAATCTTCTCAGTGGGAATATTATCGAGGCAATAAAACTCAATCCGTTTATCTTTCTTTGTATCATGTATCTTGTGATATCTTTCATTTTTCTTAATATACTTTTATTGAGAAATTCTTCTTTTGCGAAAAAAGCTCTGAAAAAAATGTACAGTTTGTGGTCACTTGTGATAGTTCTTGTTACATTCGCACTGTTTTTTCTCGCAAGAAATATTTATAATGTGATTATATTATTTTCGTCCCTTTAGGCTTTTCTGCTGTGACAGTGTATATAATAAATACAATATTTTCTTCGGTGCAACGGGAGCTTGACATTAATTTTGTATTGACTTGGAATTTTTTTAGGTGTATTATTTCATAAAAAATAGAGGGGGTTATTTTATGTATTGCAATAACTGTGGTTATAGCAACGCAGACGGAAACATTATCTGTGTAAACTGCGGAGCAAATCTTGGCACAAATGCCGATTATCAGAACGGTGGCTACAATGAACAGGCAAACTATGGAGAACAGCCTGTATACGGTTATGAAAATAACTATGAAAACAGCTACGAGAACAGCTATGAAAATGGTTATGAAAACACTGTACCTGAAAAGAAACCTACCGATGTTTTCGGTATTGTATCAATTATCCTCGGTGCGGTTGGTATAGTTTTATCTGTTGGTAGTTGTTGCTGTATAATTCCGTTTGTTCCTTGGATAATGATAATTCTGTCATTATTCGTGGGTATAGCAGGTATTGTTCTTGGTGTTATGTCCATGGGAAAGGCAAAGAAGCAGGGAGAAAAGAGTGTACTCGGTCTTGTCGGTCTCATTCTTTCAATCGTTGCAATGCTTACATTTATTTTTAGCCTTGTACTTGTTATTCTCATGGCTGTCGGTGTTGTAGGAACAGGTCTTGCCGGAGGAATTTTATCTGAACTTGAATATATGTTCTGATAAAAAATACGTACATAGTAAAGGTTTTAAAAATTAAACTGTGTTCTTCCCGAAAGGCAGAACACAGTTTTTTCGCTTATTATATAAACAATAGGATGTTTCTTACAACAGTCCATACGGAAACCGTGATAAGTATTACGATATCAAGCCATTGACACGGAGGTACATAGGAAAAGCGTTTCCCCTTTATATATCTTACAGATGAAATTATAAATACCCAGGCAATATAAAAGAATTCAACGGGAAACAGGGCATTGTATGAAAACGCAGCAGCAATATCACCTTTTATAAGCGAAATTGCTGCACGGGTGTTGCCGCACCCGGGACAAAGAAGCCCTGTAATTTTATTGAACATACAGGGGATGGAGATTCCGATTTTTGCCAATATATAAAACAGTCCGATAAGAATAACTATCAGACAGGAAAGCAGTATTATGTTTCTTATACGTTTCAACTGTTCGTTTTTTGCCGTTCCGTTCATCGTATTTCCTGTTAATAAAAATTGATTACTGTGGAATTTTATCATAATTAAGGATGCAAAGCAATAAAAAATAGTGTTTCGACAGTTTTTTTATCATAATTATTGACAATTACAGAAAAATTTGTTAATTTATTAATGAAAATTTAAGGAAAGGACGGTAAATTATAATGAATAGTTATAAGCAGTTCAATTGGATCGTAACATATCTTCTTAGTCTTGTAACCTGCGGTATATACGGTTTCTATGTATTCGGTTATATGGGAGCATCAAGCAATGCTGAAGCTGAGCGTTACGGATGTAAGAAAATTATGAATTTCGTTCCTGCTCTTCTTCTCGGTTTTGTAACATGCGGCATTTTCCTGATAGTATGGTATTATCAGTTTATGAAGCAGCAGGTTGAAATTGCTCGTGCAAAGGGTGTAAAGGTAGAGCCTACAGAAGAACCCATTCTTCTTGTTCTTATTCTTTATGTGCCCTTCTACAGCTATTATGTTCTTTGCGAAAACTACAACCGTGTTATCCCCGATCAGAAGACAATGTAATTCTGAGATATAAATTACCTCCCGAAGCATTTACGGTATTTCCGTAAGCTTTCGGGAGGTTTTTATTTTTAAGCATATATCCTAAAGGCATCATAAGATTACTTCCTGTAAAATCTTTATATTAAAATAACATATTAATTGAAATGTTACAAGAGAAAAATCCCTGCTCCGTGAAGGAACAGGGACAGAGTTTTGATACTGAGTTATGCAATCATTGCTAAAAGCATGTGGAAAAAGTCAAATATCTTTTTGAAGAAAGCCATGATTTTATCAAGGAAGCTTTCGGCAGGTTTATCCGAATCGTAACCGGGAAGATTCACATTCTTGTCTGCAGGTGCTTCGTCAACACCGAATTTTGCAAGAAGCGGAACAGCTACTGAGGTAACAAAGAGTTCGCTTCCTCTGAACTTGTCAATGCTTCCGCCTACAACACCTATGAGGTCTTCAGATATGTTTACTCCGAGAAGGGAGGCAACATAAGAGAGAATGAGGGTAAATTCTTCTGCTGAGACATCGCTTAATGCATAGTTTATTGCCACTGCAAGGCCGCGGGAGAAAAGAATCATTTCATCGGAATATGCTGCAAAGTTTTCGTCACCTTCAGCATTTTTCTGATAAATGCAGGTAGCGAGATTTATAAGTGTGGGATAATTTGTTGCGGGGAGAGTTATTCCGAGGTCTTTTGCCATGGATTCTATGCTCTTTCCTTCAACAGTTTCATCCTTTGCATAGAAGGGAAGGGATACTACTTCCTCTATTTTCTGTGCTGCTTTGTCAATAATACCGTTTATTGCTTCATTATCAGTCTTAAGTAGCTTTTTAAGCTGAGCAGCTTTTGTATAAGCACTTACCATTATTTCAACACCGAGATATGTGCAGTTTTTTGCATAGAGAAGGAAATTACTCTCGGCTGTTGCAAGTGCAGCTTCATGAATACCTGTGGGAAGAATAGATGTATCTATAGAGCGTACATAATCTGTTCTGAAAACAGCTTTTTCCCCGAAGGATACAACTCTGTATGCACAGGGATATGCATTAATTGAGGTTGTGACTGCATCATAAATCACGTTTCCTGCAGCTGAGGTATAAGAAGTGATGTCATGATTATGAGTATGAGCCGTAAAGATATATTTGACACCGTTATCGGCAAGGACATCTGCAAGACGCATGGAATCCTTTGTAACAACAGCACCTGTGTGAATCTGTGATGCGAGAATGTAGTGCTCAAGAAGATTGTGGTGCATCATTGCGATAAGCTTTTTCCCGTCTGCCTTTGCAGCTTTGCACTGTGCTTCTATCCAGTCAATTCTCGCTGAAGTCATGCCGTTAGGAGATTTTCCCGGATTACATGAGTCAATGGCAAGAAGTCTGTATTCATCGTTAAGCTCTGCAGTATAAGAAGCGGAAGCGGGGTCATTTACAAGTGCTTCATTATAACCGAATTCTGCGTAATAGCCTTCAAACTCGGCAACACTTGTTTTTAAAAGGTCGTGGTTGCCTGCAACGACAAAGACTTTTTTACCGTAGGTCTCTTCAAATTCTTTAAGCATTGCGGCAAGTGCTGTGTGCTCTTCCGCTTTACCGCTGTCGGTAATGTCCCCCGGAAGAATGATAAATTCACTTTCATTGTTTCCTGCAAGTGCGAGGAAAGATTTTACGACAGCGAGAGATTCGTAATGAAGCTGACCGCCGGAGGAAGCATGTGCATATTCTTCGCTTACGCTGTTTTTCTTTGAAACAGTTTCCGCCGAAGATGAGGCAACATTAAGATGCAGGTCGTTGGCAACCGTAATGACAAGAGGATTTTCTTCGGCTGCTGCAGCTACTGTGAAGACAGAAAAAGTCATAATTATACATAAAAGCAGAGAAATAGTTTTTTTCATACAGTTTTGCTCCTTTTGTTTATTTTAAATATTCTACAAAAGAAGTGGATGTTTTGTCAATAGAATTGTTAAATATTTGTTAATTAATTGTTTGTTCTGTGCAAAATTTTCCTTTTACTGCATCAGTATAACCGTATTTGTTGATTGTTTTGTGCTTCATACTGCTTGTTTCTGACCGTATTTATCAGCTTTTATTCTTCATCGGAAAATTTTATTCCGTATACAAGGTCAGTCGGGGTGCTTTCAATGAGGCTGAAACCGTATTTTTCATAAAATGCAGCACCCTTAAGGTTTTCCGGGTTTACTGTGAGCATAACTGCCTTAACTTTTTTGCTTTTCAGATGGGAGCATAAAGCATCTGTAAGCTTATGTCCCAGTCCCATTCTCTGATATTCGGGAAGAATATCAATATGAAGGTGTGCGGGATATTCATCCTTGTATTTTCCCTGAAGTACAGCTGAAGTTGAGGCATAAAAACGGTGCTCCTTCTGTTCTTCGGGAATTTTCGGTATATACTCATTTCTGAAGCATTCAATGAATTTGTCATAGTTTTCCGCACACAGAATATATCCTACGGCTTTATCGTTTTCATCACAGGCAACAAAACAGTTGTGCCCCTCTTTTTCAATAAAATAGTCACAGTATGTTACAAGTATGAAATGTTCACCCTCGGGTGTCATGTCGGACGGTCCGTCACAGTTAAGGCAGATATATCTTACATCTTCAGTGTCTCTTTTTTCAAATTGTCTTATAATCATATTTTTTCCCCTTAAATCATTTACCGTAAAAGATTAGCATGATACGGTAAAAAAATCAAGATATGTGTGTGAACGATATGAAAAACGGATATATAATATATTTACAAGAAAATTTATTTTATGTATAATTTAATTATCCCGACGAGTATACTTTTTATGGCGGGAAAACTATTAAGAAAAGAGAGATTTATTATGATTAAATATCAGATTGACGGCGGAAGTCTGCCTGTAGTAATTTGTTATCCCGATGAGGGTCAGACACTTTGTACCGAAAGAGGAGCAATGAGCTGGATGAGCCCCAATATGGTTATGGAAACCAACAGCGGCGGCGGTGTCGGAAAAGCTGTGGGAAGACTTTTTACGGGCGAGTCTATGTTTATGAATGAATATACGGCTAAGGGCGGTCCCGGGATGATAGCTTTTGCATCCTCTTTCCCCGGTTCCATCATTCCGTACCGTGTTACACCCGGAAACAGTATTGTTGTTCAGAAAAAAGGCTTCCTTGCTATGGAAAAAGGACTTGAGCTTTCCGTATTTTTCCAGAAAAGGCTCGGAAAAGGTCTTGTCGGCGGTGAGGGCTTTATTATGCAGAAAATTTCAGGTGACGGTCTTGTGTTCATTGAAATCGACGGCTGCTGTAAAGAATATGAGCTGGCAGCAGGTCAGAGCATTATTCTTGATACAGGTTATCTTGCAGCCATGAGTTCAACCTGTACTATGGATATTGTCAGTGTAAAGGGTGTAAAGAATGTTCTTTTCGGCGGTGAAGGTTTATTCAATACAAAGGTTACAGGCCCCGGTAAGGTTTACATTCAGTCCATGCCCATAATCAATGTGGCATCTTCCATTGCACCATATATCGTAACAGGTAATTAATTCCTGTTCTGCAGTTTATATGAATAATAAAAAATTATAAATCAAGGCTTAAGTTTACTGAAAAAAGTAAACTTAAGCCTTGTCTTTTTGAGTATTTATTTAATCATTTGTTTGATGTGGCAGAAATCTGATGAAAAAGTCAAAAGTAAGATTTCTCATAGTGCCACCCGCAAAATGCGTGATTTTGGTGTTATGCCTTCTCTATTCTGAGAACAGTTATGCTGTATGCGGGGATGGAATAGTTGAATTCCGAAGATATATCTGAAATAGTGAAGCTCTCTGTTTTGCAGTCCTCTTTTGCTCCGAGGATGTTGTCATTGTCGGGGCTGCTGCCCTTTAACTGTTCAACACAGGCGTCGGAATGCACTTCAGTACCTTTTAAGTCTACGGCAACGGTCTTAGTTTCGCCTGTGGTGTTTACAAGCTTTATTATTATATCTCCGTTTTCATCGGTGCTGACCACGGTGTATGTTTCTGCATAGGCTTCGTTTGTAAAATCATATTCAAACTGAAGAACACCGTCAATGTAGCCTTTAACGGTTCTTCCTGAAATTTCAAGCTTTATTTCGTATGTTTTTCCTGTTTCTACGGTGAAGTTACTTGCAGTGCCGAGGATTTCTGTTTTAATATTGTTTTCAACCTGCTGAACAACGCTTCTTGTGTTGCCCCAGCCACCGATATTCCAGAAGAAATTATTCTCGACATCCTTTACACCGAAGGGAATAAGGAAGCCTTCCTGACCGCCTGTTTTTGTGGCTTTGACGGTGAATGTATAGTCTGTCCAGGTCTCATCACCGAAATATGCAACACTTCCAGTATTGTTGTATGCCATTTCCGTTGTTTTCTGTTTAAGAACGCCGTTTTCTATTTTCCAGTCACCGTCAGTGGGCTTTACCCAGTTCCAGAACATATTCCTGATTGAAAACTTATCTTCTGCAAGGGTTTTTCCCGTGTTGATATCGGTTATTTTAACATCGTCGAATTCTGCACTTGTGTACCAGGTTCCGACACCTACTTTACCCGTGATGTCACCTTCTGTTATTTCAGCACCCGTGAAATCATGCTCAAGCACAGCCGTACCCTGATTTACGGAGAAGAGCCTCTGTGCATAATAGCTTATGGAGCCTGTTACCTGATGATTGTTGAACCATATAAGGTCGGGAGCCCAGTGGGTTGCGGTGAGATTGCCGAAAAGCGGTGCATAAGCAGCCATTTTTACAATATCGCCGTTTCTTTCAAGCCCTGTCATATATGCTGCTTCTGCAAGAGCTGCTTCAAGGCGGTTGCTCTTTGCGGCATATTCTCCGAGGAAGACATTTATTGCACCGCCGTAAAGGGTATCTGTCATTTCACTGACATTACGTCTGTAATTATCCTCGTCGTAATAGTCGGCATTCTTTAAGAACCATACGGGGTCGTTATAATAGTGCTGGTCTGTTGCACCTGCGAAATCAAGTGCATTTTCAGAACTCATTTTGTCAAGTTCGTTCTTTGCGTACTGATATGAGGGAAGATATTGTGTGCCTCTTGTGCCGTCAGCAGTACCTGCCGAGTATATGAGTTCAAGTCCTTTATAAAGATTGGGATTTTCAGCCTTTGCTTCATTGAATGCTTCAAGGAAAGCGGAATATCTCTCAAAATATACCTGACCTTCATTTTCGTTGCCGATGCATATATATTTAAGTTCAAAAGGCTCGGGATGTCCCATTTCGGTTCTGACTTTTCCCCATAGTGTGTTTTCGTCTCCGCGGCAGAATTCTATAAGGTCAAGCATATCGTCAATGTATCTCTGAAATTCGGGGGTGTACATTTCAACGGGGCCTTTTCCTCTCATCTGGCAGTAAAGACCGCAGTTGATTACGGGAACGCCGACAGCACCGATATCCTCAGCTAAAAGGAAATATTCATAAAATCCGAGACCGTAGCTCATGAAACTGGGGTTGGGGTCGTCGGTCTTTGCAAGGTCTGTCCACAGATTTGCACTCTGCTTTCTTGCGGCAGCATCACCGTAAGTACCCTCAAACAGGAGAGGTTCTCTGTTTTCGTCAACACCTATTGAGTCTTTCCAGTCATAAGCGGTTTCATCATCATAGCCTTCAATGATACAGCCGCCGGGGAATCTCAGGAATTTCGGCTGAAGCTCTTCGAGCATGGTTGCAAGGTCTTTTCTCAGTCCGTTTTCTCTTCCCTTGAAGGTGTCCTCGGGGAACATGGATATCATGTCAAACCATACTTCACCCTTGTCAATGAGTATCTGAAGGGTAACACCCTCAAAAGCAGTTACATGAGAGGTGAGTGAAAGCTCGTATTTATACCAGTCAGAGGAGGATTTTATCATATCTACGGAAGTCTCGGCTGTGACTTCTCCGTTTACTGCAAGACGTGCAGTGAGTTTTCCGCCGTAGCCTTCCGGAGCTTTTGCATAGAAGGAAATATTGTATACAGCGTTTTCTTCTATGCTCATTCCCTCAAGAAATCCCTTGTTTTCAACACCTGCTTTTTCAGAGGAATTGTTTCTTATTACAAGGAAATTCACATTGTTTTCATTGAGATAATTGTTTTTGTCATTCTTTGTCACGGAAACATCGGCTGTGCCCACACGGCTCCATGCGTAAAGCTGGTCTTTTTCGGCAATTTCCGTATATTCAAAGGAACGGTTTGCCACTTTTTCGGCATAAAGTCCGCCGTCTGCGGCAAAGTTTATGTCCTCAAAGAAAATACCGAATAAAAGCTCACTGATATCGTGTATCTTCTTTTCGGGGTCGATGCTGAGATTGTAATCGGCGGCTTCTTCATCGTATGAAGAAACGATATTTTCGGGAATATCTTCAGGTACAGTATTTCCTATACCTGCAAAAAATCCCGTAATGGTGGTGAAAAATGCGGTAAGAGTTGCTATGACGGTTCTGAAAAAACTGATGATAGTATATTTCATAACACTTCTCCTTGTTTTTTAATTCTGTACTTATAATAAATTATAATAAAGAAGTAGTCAAGTATTTAATACTTCAGATTGCATTCAGTTTGACATTTTTTACCTTTCTTAATTGTTGAAAATTTCGGAAATTTAGGGTATAATGTTATTTAATTCGGATAAAAGAGGGATAATTTATGTCAGAATATAAATGGGTTAAAATTGATACAGCGGCAATAATGTTTTCTTCGCTGTCAACAAAGACATGGGGGAGAACCTTCAGATATTCAGCTTATTTGAAAAGTGACATAGTACCTGAATTGTTAAAGCAGGCTTGTCTTGAGCTTATGCCTTATTATCCTGCCATATACGCTTATCTTAAAAGAGGCTTTTTCTGGAATTATCTTGCACTTACGGACTCTCTGCCCGAAATCAGGAAGGAAAACGAGGAGGGTATGCTTCCCGTTGTTATGAGAGGGGACGGGAAGCCTGATTTCAGACTTACATATAAGGGAAACAGACTTAATATAGAATGTTCTCATTCTCTCGGTGACGGAAAGGGTATTATGGTATATTTCAAGGCTCTTCTTACTCGTTATAATGAGCTTTGTCACGGAAAAACGGGAGAGTATGAATCAGAAGAGGATACGGAAGAAAACATCACAAACGCCTTTTCCGATTATTATGACAGGGGAGAAAAAGCGAAGGGTGACCCTGACAGAGCTTTTCATTTTCCCGAGAAATATGAAGAAAATTATCTGAAGCTTCTGTTTGCAGAGATGAGTTCTCAGAAGGTAAAGGAACTTGCCCACCGTGAAAAAATGACAGTTACGGAATACCTTTGTGCGGTTCTTATGCTCGGAATAATCCGTAGTCAGAAGGAGGGAATAACCGAACCCGTAACCATAGCAGTTCCCGTAAATCTCAGAAGATTCTTCCCGACAATGAGTGTAAGAAACTTTACCGTTCAGACATTTATTACCTTCTGTCCCGACGGACGGAGGGGAGTTACTCTCAGTGAGATTCTTGATGGAACAAGAGGGCAACTCAAAGCACAGCTGAAAAAAGAGGAGCTGCAGAAAAAAATAAATAAATACGGCTCCCTTGTGAATAATCCCGTAATAAAAGTTGTTCCCAATGTTATAAAACAGCCTGTTATGAGAATGCTTCAGAGAAAGACCCATGCGGGAGTTACCACCATATTTACAAATTACGGTGCCTGCAATCTTCCCGATTCTCTCGCACAGGATACAGAAAAGCTTCAGTTTGTAAACGGAGATACAAGAAGATACGGTCTTGCAGTGACCTGCTCATGTATAAGCCGGGGTGATACACTGTCCCTTTGCTATTCGGCAGCAAACCGTGATACCTCATGGTATGATGCCTGTCTGAAAATTTTTGAAGAAGAAGGTATTTCCGTCAGCACTCAGGTTATAGAAGGACACGGAGAAAATAAAAATAACAAGGAAAAGTCTTTCAAAGAAAAGCTTTCAAAAGAAAAAATCAAGGCTTATTTCAATATGTGATATTATGGACAGAAAATATGAATTACTAAGTAAATATTTCGGCTATAAGCAGTTCCGTGCGGGGCAGGAGGAGCTTATCGATGCTATTCTTTCAGGACGAGACAGCTTCGGAATAATGCCCACGGGCGGCGGAAAGAGTATGTGTTATCAGCTTCCCGCACTTATGATGAAAGGCATAACCATCGTTATCTCCCCTCTTATTTCCCTTATGAAGGATCAGGTGCTTTCCCTTAAAAATGCGGGAATATCAGCCGCTTATATAAACAGCTCCCTTACAATAGAGCAGCTGAGAAAAGTATACGGATATATGGGGGAAGGACGGTATAAGATAGTATATGTTGCCCCCGAACGGCTTTTTACCGAAGGGTTTACTGCAACTGTTAAAAGGATATCGGTAGCCATGGTGGCTGTTGATGAAGCCCACTGTATTTCTCAGTGGGGTCAGGATTTCAGACCGACTTATCTTAAGATACCTCAGTTTATTGCTTCACTTCCCGTAAGACCTGTTGTAACGGCATTTACAGCCACGGCGACAGAGGAAGTACAAAACGATATAGAAAGGCTTCTGGGACTTCGCTCTCCCTTCAGGACTGTTACGGGATTTGACAGACCGAATTTGTATTTTGATGTGCTGCGTCCCGGGAACAAGACAGAAAAGCTTATATCCCTTCTTTCCGACAGAAAAGGTAAAACGGGCATCGTTTACTGTTCCACAAGAAAGGATGTTGAGAAGGTCACGGAAGATTTGCGTGACAGCGGTTTTCTTGCAACACGCTATCATGCAGGGTTGTCCGATGAGGAACGCAAAGCCAATCAGGATGATTTTATTTTTGACAGAAAAAATATTATGGTTGCAACCAATGCTTTCGGAATGGGTATTGACAAATCAAATGTATCATTTGTAATTCACTATAATATGCCAAAAAGTCCCGAAGCATATTATCAGGAGGCAGGCAGAGCAGGCAGAGACGGTACTTTTGCAGAATGTATACTCATGTTTTCTGCAAAGGATGTTTCTACTGCAAGGTTTCTTATAGAAAATTCCTCTGAAAATGATGAACTGACGGAAGATGAGCGTCAGGCAGTTATTGAAGGTGACAACAGAAGACTTGACAGAATGGTTACATATTCAAACACATCCTCCTGTCTCAGAGCCTATATGCTCAGATATTTCGGACAGAATACGGAGGATAACTGCTGTAACTGCGGAAACTGTAAAAACGAAATGCGTACCGTTGATATCACAGAGGATGCTCAGAAGATACTTTCATGTGTAAAAAGAGTAAAGGATTTTCTCGGTTATACTCCCGGTGAGACTCTTCTTATAAATGTTTTAAGAGAGAGCAGGGAACAGAGGATACTCGATCTGAAGCTCGATGCAATAAAGAGCTACGGTATCATGAAAGAGAAATCAAAGAATGATGTTAAGGAAGTGTTTGACCGTCTGCTTTTTGACGGATATCTGAAAAAGAACGAATTTGAAGGTATTATATTTACTGAAAAATCAAAGGCTGTTCTTTTTGAAAATGAAAAAGTATATATGACCGTAAGAAAGACCCGTGAAAAAACCAGTACCGGAAAAACCGGTAAAAGCAGTATTGCTGTGGGGGATCCCGGTCTTTACGATATTCTGCGTGCTGTAAGAATGCGTATCGCAGGAAAAGAAAAGGTTCCCGCCTATATTGTATTTTCCAATGCCGCATTGCAGGATATGGCTGAAAAAGCTCCCGTTACCATGGAGGAATTCATGGATATTTCGGGAGTGGGAAAGGTTAAAGCCGAGCTTTACGGCGATATCTTTACGGAAGAAATAAGAAAATATCTTTCAAAAAAATGAAATAAGGATTAAGTTTGCCGAAAAAGTAAACTTAATCCTTGTTTTTCAATATTTATGACTATGAAAGAGTATTCCTTATGTAAGGAACCGTATATTCTTCTGCTTTGACACTTGCAAAGATTGATGCTCCGCTTATTGCACCTGTTGCGACCTTGAGTGTTGCTGAGGTTGAATAATTCTTTGAAAAATCTACAGTGGAAGAAGAATCAATATAGACCATTCCTGCCAGACATGCTTTTGTAAAAATGCTGCTGCCTTTGACGACTACTTTACCGCCGTCTTTTACATAAAGCTTTGCATCATCTCTGCCTGCAGGATATAATGCACCTGCATATCTTGAATCAAAACTGTAATAGCCCGGATAGTTATTACCGTTAACTGTATAATCCTTGGCTGTACAGAATACAAGTGCACCTGATTCCGAGATATTGAATACGGCACCCTTTCCGACTGTCATTTCAGCACCGGGCATGAACTGACATTTCTGATTACAGGTTATTGTACCGTCATAAAACTCAAATCTGAGCTTTCCGTCCACCTTATATGCCTGGAAGGACGAAGTTTTCAGGTTCATTATACCTGCGTTGATATTGGCAATACCGAAAACAAAGTCACCGTAAGCACGTACCACTGTTCTGCCGTCATTTTCCACAACTCTTTCAACTCTTGCACCGTTTTTCATCCGGTAGAGGAAGCCGTCGCTGTTGCCGATAAGCTTGAAATGACAGTAATAATACTGAGATTGTCCGCTCAGAAGATTACCCGCACACATCTTGCAGTTTCCTGCAAGTACGGCTCCGTAACTTATATTGAGCTTTGCTCTCATGTAATTCATTTCATAACCGTCGATGGGGAAAATGTCTTTGCTGTTTGCGGCGTAAGCATAAGAGCCGCCTCTCCAGTAAAGAATACCGTATGTTTCAAACATTTTTGCACCGTTGGCGAGATTTACCTCACCGCCCTTGTCGGTTACATAGCCTGAACAGTCAAAGATTCCGCCGTTTTGTACATTTATTGTACCTGCCAGTTCAATTTCTCCGTAACCGCCCGATATGCCGTAGCTTGCGGGATTTCCGCCGCCGAAAAGACCTGTTACGGCAGAAATGAGAACAGTACCTGTGTTTGCAACCGTTATTGTTATGTCAGAGGGAACACTGAGACGTCTGAAGGAATGAATGTTTATTTCCTGAGTGGGGTTATCGGGACAGTATTTACTGTAATATCCTTCGTCATCTCTTACCGTGTATCCCGTATCTCCGACAAAACACGGAATGACAAGGGTAATGCCGTTTCCGACTGTGATATTCTTTTTGAGCGTGTAGTCGTTGATGAGATATACTGTTTGATTTTTGGCTGCTTTTACTGCGGCTTCGAGTGTATGATAAATTTTACCGTAGCCGCCCACGGATGCCGCTGCATCAATCGGGAAATCGGAAAGCACCTGTGAACATCTGCAGCAGGTAATGTCGGCGGTTGCACGACCTGTACCTGTTTTGTAAGTTTTGAGATCCGAAACCGTGTCACCGTCTGCAAAATCGTGACCTGTTGGGGGAAGAGTTTGCTGTTCAGTGATAACAAGGGTACATCTTCCGCAGTGTTTACCCTCTGAAATGCCGCTTTCGGTACAGGTGGGAGAAATTTCATAGTCAATGATTTCATCATGTCCGAGAGCAGGGATTATATTTTGCGGTACAAGTACCGTATCGCATAAAGAACATTTACTTCCCTCAGAAATCCCGTCTTCGGTACATGAAGCCGCCTTTCCTTCTGTGGGAACGGGGATATGGGTAAGCTTTTCGTCTGTAAAGGAAATACTCTCTTTACAGACAGCACATTCATAAGCTCTCTCTCCCGTATCAAAACAGGTGGGAGAAAGTGAAGAAATGAGCAGATATTTATGAATTACATCAGTTTCATCTTTTCCGAACATGCTCCTGAAAAATCTGCCGACCTTACAGAAAAAACACGCATATCTGTCAAAAACGCTTTTCGTATGTTCATGAGAATGACAACAGGAACAATAATTGTCATCTTCCGTAATTATGATACCGTCATCGGGGACAGCCATGCTTTCCGATGCGAAGCATTGAGTGACAAAACCGGAATCATCGGAATTTGCCGCAGAAATACCTGCACCTGCGAAAAGAAGCACCGTGACAGCCAATACGGATAATGAGGTTCTCGTTATTATTTTCATCTTTATCATCCTTTTTACAAGAAAACGGCTTCGCCGTATGTCTACGGCGAACGTTTTCGGATAGTTCATCGCCGATGCAAATTCATTTGCCGTTCAGCGGGACATAAAAATATTTAACATTATAGTAAGGAATTTCCTGCAATGTTAAAAATACGGCATGGCAGAACACTACCATGCCGTAATGATTAAGACCTGTTATCAGTTATCAAAAACGTGGATGTTGAGAACAACTGTTTCTTCGATTGTTTCACCTGCCATAAGGCCGAGTGAGGACAAATCAACTGAAACGTGTACAGGAACACTGTAGTATTCTTCGCCTTCAACAGCGAAAGCACCTACTGTTGTTGCAAGAAGCTCATCGGAAAGAGCGCCTGTGAAGCCGTCAACAAGACCTGAGAAGCTGTTATCGCCGTTGCAGTCAAATCCGTTTGCATTGAGAACGAGCTTTGTTCCGTCCTGAAGTTCAACCTTAGCATCTGTCTTGCTGAGAACCTTGTTTACGAAGGGGCTGAGTTCGCAGATGAATGCACAAAGCTTATTTACGGCACTTGCCTGTGAACCGAATACTTCTTCAACACTGAGATTGTTAACGATTGAGAAACCGTCTGCAAGTGTAAGAGCATCAAGAGAAACCTTTGCGTCTTCGCCTGCCTTTTCAATGATTACGTTCTTAAGAGCATCGGGAGCATAAACATCGATTACGAGGTTGCCTTCAACTACTTCAGCACTGATGTGTTCGGAGATTGTAAGGCAGAAGCCTTTTACCTTTTCAATGTTTTCTTCGCTGCCTGTGAAAGCAACGGAAAGAGCGATTTCTTCGCCGTTGATTTCTATAGCATAAGTGCCGTAAACACCGTCTTCAGCAAGATTTGCCATCTTGCAGAAGAAGCCTGCACCGATGTCGAAGAGAGCATTCTTTACAGCAGTGTTCTGAACCTTACCGTTTGCGAATACTTCGTTGCCGTCGATGGTAAGAATATCTTCATCAGTAAGATATGTATCGATAACATCACCGAGCTTTGTAAGGAAACCGTCAAATACGGAAGTGTCAATGTCCATATCTTCCCAGATTCCGTCAACATTGAGCTCAAGGGAAGCTTCGTTTGTTTCGCCGTTTGTGTCCTCAGCGGAAATGAACTGAGCTATACCTGTTTCTTCTGCCCATGCATTTGCGGCTTCAATTACTTCGTGAAGCTTTGTGTCATAAACAGCATTTGTGATTATGTCATGACAAGCCGAGCATTCCTCGAAATCAGCACCTGCAGTAACCCACGTGGATTCTGTTGTCTTTTCAATATAAACATGAGCGGGAGCTTTGTCAAGTTTAACAGAAAGTCTGAGAATTTTTCTTGCGTCTGCGGACAGGATTTCACCGTCATTGTCCATATCTGCACGTATGAGAGCTTCATCGTCAAGGTCTTCAAGACCTACTGAATAACGAAGAGCAAGACGGGCATCTTCAGCACCTACCGTTTTGTCATTGCTGACGTCGCCCTTTGCCGGACAGAAATCGTCTGCGGGAGCAATTTCTTCAGTTGTTGCTGCAAATGCAGGAATAATGCAAAGACTGCATACCATTATTGCTGCAACAAGAACGGAAATGAGTTTTTTCATTGTAACTTACCTCCAAAAAGATTTTTCGGCAGAGCTGCCGTTTTTTTCTGATACTGTTGTTCTTTTCTGTGTTTTTTACCTTCAGGAAAAGGACATTCATACAGATATATTAATTATAACACAGTAAAATTCGCATGTCCATAGATAATTAACAGTATTTTAATGGTATATTTTTACAAAAAAGCAACGATTTACAGTAATTTTGTCGGTTTTAAGTTGACTGTTCTGACTGTTTTTTGACAGACATACATATTGAAAAAGGATAAGGGCTGTGATATTATTAATACAACATTTTTTTGTTTTTGAGGTGTATTATGGACGGGAAAATGACGGTAATATCTGCTGCGATGTATGATAAAGCAGTGAACGGAGAAATGAATGTTAAAGAAGCCGTGAATATGCTGAGAGAATGTACTCAGTTCAGGACACTCAGTGCAAAGCTCGGAGCTTTTGCAAAAGGACGGGATATCAGAAAACTGCTGACGGAGGGGATTTGTAATAATCATCCCGAAGCAAAACATGATTCCGTTGATAAAAAAGTCAGAAATTGGCTGGCTGACAGGCAGACCGGCATACAGAAAGCCGATGCCATTGAGCTTTGTTTTATTCTCGGACTTCAGATTGATGAAAGTGAACATTTTCTTGCCATGATATCGGAAGAGGGTTTTCACTGGCGTGATCCCGATGAGATACCCTATATCTACGCACTTATGCACGGCATGAATTATCTTCAGGCAAAAGCTCTTGCAGAAAAGATAAATTGTGCACTGAAAGAAAAAGATGTTACCGAAGAGGACAGTGAGACCTTTACCGCAGTGATACACGAGAGAATAAAGAATATTTCAAGCGAAGAAGAACTGACGGAATATGTGATAAGTGAAGCTTCGCGGCTCGGAAAAATGCATAATACCGCTTACAGCCTTTTTACGGAAATGATGGAAAAGCTTGAAGCTCCCGAGGTTTACGGCAGTGACGACGATTATTTCCCCGAAAATGAAAAATACAGTGTGGGAAGAATAGTTGCAACATATATGCACAGAGAGGATATACCCGAAAACACTGATAACAAAAAGAAGTCGTTATATTCCGCTCTTCAGAAAAGTGTCAGTGCAAACTGGCCTGATGAGTCCGTGCTGTCGAGAATTAAAAACCGCCGTGCAGACATATCAAGAAAAACGCTTATCCTTCTGTTTCTTGCCACCTATGATGAATGTGAAATTACGGATGAAGATGAATATTTGGAAAATGAGGAAGAGAAGGAAAAAAGCCGTGATGAAATATTCATGGAATTTTATATGAGCATGAATACCATGCTCTCCTCCTGCGGTTTCAGTACTCTTGACCCCCGCAATCCCTTTGATTGGATGATAATTTTCTGTATGGGTGCAGAGGACTTCTGGGCAACAGACAGTACGCTTTCGGAGTTTCTTCAGACACTGTTTTCCGAAAATAATATCGGAAACACTTTGCAAAACGGTTGAGCTTATAATGCTAAAATAAGGCTGAAGACTTTACCTGTTAAAACGGGTCATGAAAGTGTGTGAAGTTATATGGACAGCAGAAGATTGTTGAAAAACGGAGAAGTTCTGCCTTTCCCGGGAATGAAGTGTACAGTTGAAAAAACCGTCGGTAAAGGCTCAAATGCCATAGTATATCTGTGTACATATCCTGACGGACTGAACAGGGATATTCTTCACAGAGTTCTTGTTAAGGAGCTTTTTCCCTATCATCCGGAGGCCCTTATATACCGCGGTGATGACGGCAGAACACTCATTTGTGAAGCCATGGATTATTTCAATCTTCAGAAGCTCAGTTTTGAAAGAGGAAATGAGATACATCTTAGGCTTCTTGAAAAGTACCCTGACAAAACAGGTGCGAACATAAATACCTTTGAACTTAATTCGACTTTATACAGTGTAATAGGCTTTGACTCGGGAAGAAGTCTTGATAAAATAAATGAACTGAAAGATCTCAGGGAAATCTCTCAGTTTATGAGGCAGCTTCTTGATGCTCTTTTTATATTTCATGAAAGCGGATATCTGCATCTTGATGTAAGTCCCGACAACATTCTTGTTACCGGCAGGGGAGAATATTCCCGTGTCTCACTTATAGATTATAACAGTGTTCATCATATTGATGATATAAGAGACGGCTCCACTCTGTATTGCAGTATTAAAGAAGGATATACGGCTCCCGAGACAGCCTCGGGTGATTTGTCATCTGTGTGTGAGGCTACCGATATTTATTCCGTATGTGCCGTGTTTTACCGTCTTTTAACGGGAAAAACACTGACACTTTTTCAGAGAATAAGTAAATCCCCTCCCGATGTATCCCTTTGTCCTTGTCTTGAAAGTATGCCCGACACGGTAAAAAAACAGGTTGCTTTTATACTTAAAAGAGGACTTGCGGTATTGCCTTCAAAAAGGTATAAGACCTGTGACGACATGAAACGGGATATAGATGAACTTATTTCCAGAATTGACGGGACAGGCATCACCCATGCCGCTTTATGGGAATCGGGAAAACGCAATGTTCTGAAAATGATAAAGACAAATGCGGCATTTTCTTATCTTGAAGACGGGGACAGACTGTATCCTCTGAGATTTGAAAGTCCGTTATACGGAAGCCTTGATACGGAAAAAATGATTGAAGCCTGTATGGAAAAGGGTTCTTTTCTTATGTACGGTGCAGGTGGCATGGGTAAGACCACCGCATTTTTGCATACGGTGAAAAAGCAAAGCCGTAATTATTCACCGAACAGCCCCGTAATAATTTATGTGCCCTTGTACGGTGCTGAGAGTGACGGAAATTATATTAAGAATAAAATTCTCGAAAATCTGAAATTTGATGCTTCCGTGCATAGCATGGAGGATGCGAGAGACAAACTTGTAAGGGAGTTTTGCCGAAGCGGTAAGGGAGAAAAACCGCGATATATACTGCTTCTTGACGGATTGAATGAAATATCGGGAGACTCTTCCCCTGTTATAAAAGAAATTCTTGCCCTTGCCCTTCTGCCGTCGGTAAGAGTTATCGTTTCATCAAGAAATAAAAGTGAGGAATTGCCTTTCTCCGTTCTCGAAACAGCTTTACTCAATGAAGAAGATATAAGAAAAACTCTTTCGGAGCATTCTCTTATTTATCCCGAAAAACGGGAGATGCAGGAGCTTCTGAAAATCCCCATGATGCTGTCGGTGTTCTGTAAAACGGCAGTTATCAATGAAAAACAGCTTCAGTGCAGAAACGAAGATGAACTGATGGCTGCATATCTTGAAGCTTTGTGTGACAAGGAAAAAAGAGAGCTTTCCGAGGAAGACGGAAAACGCTGGATGACCGATGCCGCAGTAAAGCTTGTTCTGCCGTTTATCAGTGCTGAGATGCATGCAAAAAACAGAGCCCTCAGTGAAGAAGAGGTTTATAAGACAGTAAAGAAATGCTACACTCTTATTTCCGGCGGAAGGCTTCCCATCCTGTTTCCCGGATGGACAGGCCACAGCAAGGATATAAAAGGCGGCAGTAAAAATGCCGAGGAATGGTACGGAAGTACGGTAAACAGAATTCTGCGGTACAGCATGGGGCTTATCGTGAAGGATCCGTCGGGTGCATATAAAATCATGCATCAGAATCTTGAAGAGTACCTGCTTTCGGAGTATAAGGACATAAACCGCAGAGTCAGAAAACAGAACTCGGTTATTGCCGTGTCTTCTGCAGTATTGCTTACCGTAGCTGTGTTTATACTTGTAAGTGTATTTTCCGTTGATGTATATGATGAAAAACTGACAGATTCCTATCTTGAAGCCATTGCTTCGTCTCATGTTTTTACCGGCAGGAATATTTCCGGTATGCTCGATGTTTCACAGGCATATTCTTCGGATGAAGATGAATTACATGAAAAAATACAGCTTCTTCTGAGAGACATGCAGCAGAGTGAAATTCTTTTCAATTCCTCAGGCATGGGAAGCCGTCAGAATACCGGGCGTATATTTAATGAACTTATAAGGACAGGCGATGTCATTTATACTACAAAAGAAGCGATTACGGAAGATGACTTTTCCGGGCTTTTTGAGCTTGCCGAAGAAATTCCCGCCGAATACGAGGAGTTTGTCAATATTCTTCTGTTCCTTGAAGGTGACAGCGTACTTTATGAAAAATACGGAGAAGAATTTATAACACGTCTCGGGGAGAGACTTGAAGCGGATGCATCCCTTGCAGACGCACTGTTTTATACTGCCTGTGTAAGACACATTGAAAGCTTCAGAGCAGATAAACCTGAAAAATACGGCTATTACTGGGATACTGTGGGGAAATATGCCGATATCGGAAGAAATGACCCTGAAAAGCCTGACAGAGCCGCAACGGAAAGGCTTAAGAGTGTCCGTGATGAAAAGACAAGAGAACTGAAATCACTGGAGATTTTCGTAATTTATGAAAGGATGAACAGAGATTGAAAAAGCTGATATGCGTATTTCTTTGCATTTGTGTTATTTTTGTTTCTTCCGGCTGCTGTATAAATATACCGGCTTCTGACGGTGTGACAGCGGAAGTTATCGAAAATCTGACCGATTTTCTTGAAGCAAAAAACAGGATAATAAGCGGTGCTCAGTGGGCTTCAGCGTATGTAAAAGATTTCTGCAGTTCCCCTGATATTACCGGATACAACAACAGTATATGTGCAGTTTTTGCCCTTCTTGATGACCTCAGAACACTTATTGAAGATGATTTGCCTGTTTTTACTCTTGATGATGAAGATTATTCAAAGGCTCTTAAAAAGGGGGTAGATATTTCTTTCCTTGCTTCTGAGTTTACCCTGCTTGAAGACAGGGTATTGCAGGGAATATCAGAATGGGATGTTGTCGGAAAAGCCTTTTTCAGTGATGCTTACTGGGAATACGGTCTGGAGTGGATTTCAGGGATTGCCGATTATTATGACAGATATTCCCTTCTTGATGCCGAGTATTACCGTCTTATGACAAATTATATTCTTTGTGAATTAGGTGAAAAAGGATTTCCTTCAGAAATGACAGAAGAACTGACCGCAATATTCCCGTCAGGAACCGAATTCAATGACAACCTTGAAAGCCTTGAAAAAATGACCGATGAATGCCTTGACAGGACAGCGGAGCTTGAATTGGAGTACGCTCGGCTTGATGCCTTGTGGAAAACCAATTTTGATATGCTTGAAAAGGCTGTCGGCACAGGGGACTACGGTGAATTCTATGCCCGTGCCCTTTCATGGGGAGACCGCTGTATGCCTCTTGCAGGTCCCGGCTGGACCTTTTCCAAATGTTTCTGTGTATATTTCGGCGGGGATGAGACATGCGAGGTTACATATAACATAAAACCCGGTGATGACCTTCAAGGACTTCAGTGCTCATATTCCGTTCTTTATGAAGAAACGGATAAAGAGCAGTTTATTGGATATCTGGACATCATTGAGAGCTACGGTGCGGTTATTTCAGTAAGAGACGGCAGTGTTTACGGGGAAGAATACTCTGTATATCTTGAAGCAGGGGATACTCTGAATCTGTTATGCTGGAATAACGGAAATGTGTCATATCTTCTTGATGATAACAGTATTTTATGTCCTGTATGGTATTTTAACTACAGATCAGAAAAAGTTTCCGGGTGATATTGTTATCGAAAAAATGACCGGCAGTAAAGAAAAAAAGACCTTCAATAGAGAAATATTCTGCATTAGCGAAATTTTTAGCCGACAGTTGTTGTTAAACCAACATATCGGCTTTATTTTAGTGAGTAATTTGACAAAAAAAGACAATCTGATGAATTTTTTGTTAAAGATTAATTTATATAATTGCATTTACTGAAAAATATTATTATAATTAAACGACAATGCATAATTTTGTAGAATTGCAAATGTTTTTTTGAAGGTGAAGAAAAATGAAACTTGAAAATGTACCTACCATAAGAGATTTGCTGGATGTTGCTCCCGGGAAGCATAACGACAGAACATTCATTAAATATATCCGCAACGGAGAAATAATCGAAAAGAAATTCAGCGAAGTAAGAAGCGACGGACTTGCCGTCTGCAGAAAGCTTCGTCATGATATTCCCGAAAGAACTCATATAGCAATTATCAGCAAGAGTACTTATGAATATATTGCATGTATGACAGGTGTTCTTGTAGGCGGTCATGTGGCAGTGCCCATTGACCCCGATTCACTGGCTGCAGATGCTGCCGCCATTATCAACGATTCGGATGCAACAGCTCTTTTGTACGGAGAAGAATTTTCTGACAGAATAGAAGAAGTAAGGGCACTTTGTCCCGCACTTAAATATGAAATGGTGATGAGCCATGATAATTTTGCTGATATATATAAAGAATTCTCCGAAACATCATCCTATGCTCATTTGTCCGATTATAAGATGGAGCCTGAAAAATGTTGTCTTATCATTTACACTTCAGGTACAACAGGCGATAAGAAGGGTGTTATGCTTTCATGTGAAGCACTTGTAAGCAACCTTATTTTCGAGCCTTATGATGATATTGTTATCCGTGTGGATACAAATCTTTCAATTTTACCTCTTCACCACATTTTCTGCTTTATCTGCGGTTACATAGGTCCTCTTAATGTAGGAAACTGTATATGCCTTAACGGTGAAATGAAAGACCTTTTCAAAAACCTTCTTATATTCAAGCCTGACCAGATAAGAGTAGTTCCTCTTATTGCACAGGCAATTTTAGGCAGAATCCGTGCTGTTCAGGCAAAAAATCCCGACCTTTCTCCCAAGGAAGCTGCAGCACAGGTTACAGGCGGAAATCTTGATATGATGCTTTCAGGCGGTGCATATCTTGACCCCTCATTATGTAAGGCATTCGAGCCTTACGGTATACTTGTAAGACAGGGCTACGGTATGAGTGAAGCCAGTGCAAAGGTAACACTTCCCGACCCCTCCTGCCCTGCTGACAGTGTGGGAAGACTTATGAGCACCGTTGATGCACGTATAGTAGGCGGTGAAATACAGCTTGACACTCCCGGTATGATGATGGGTTATTATAAGCGTCCCGAAGATACAGCCGAGGCAATAACAGAGGACGGCTGGCTTCGTACAGGTGACATCGGTTACATTGATGAAAACAGAATTCTTTATGTCACTGGAAGACTTAAAAATCTCATCATTCTTTCAAACGGAGAAAATGTTTCTCCCGAGGGAATCGAAAATAAATATAAGGCAAATAAGCTTGTAGAGGAAGTGCTTGTTTATGCCGATAAGGATGTTATCGTTGCTGAAGTATATCCCAATAAGGAATATGCCGAGCTTTCAGGAATAACAGACATTAAGGTTGCACTCGAGGAACTTACTGATAAGCTTAATGAAACGGCTCTGCCCTCACATATCGTAGCAAAGCTTATTGTCCGTGACACTCCTCTTGAAAAGACGGCACTCGGTAAAGTTAAACGTGCCCATAACTAAAGCAACTGAGGTGAAAAACCAATGAAACCGAAAAACGGTGAACCGGTTTATAAACTGATACATTCACAGGAAATGGTTCAGTACATGTGGAAGTATTCCGTGCATAAGCAGTCAACGCAGGTTCCTCTTGCCATTGCATTTGATGAAGAACTGGATTTCAGAATTCTCGCCCGTGCCGTGAATGTTGAAATTGAAAGAAATGACTGCATGCGTCTTCGCATTTTCCGTGAAAAACTCAGAGTAAAGCAGTTTTTTCTTGATGAATATAAGCTTGATAAGATACAGATAAAAAAGTTCTCTTCAAAAGAGGAGCAGGTTGCATATTTTGACAGTGTTGCATCCGCAAAGCTTGATGTTTTCGGCGGTGAGATGTTCCGCGTAATTTTTTTCCGTACACACGAGAATAAATGCGGTATTTTCATTGTTGCTTCGCATATAATAATGGACTTTGCTGCTGCGTTTATGTTTTTCAAAGACCTTATGGCGGTTTACGACAGCCTGAAAAATAATACTCCCATGCCGAGACCCTTGTCAAAGTATGAGGATATTATCATAAAGGAACAGGACAATCCTGAGCTTGAAGAGAGAATCAAGAGAGAGGGAAAGCTTGTTGACGAGTGGATGGCAAAAGACCGTGTTCCTTTCTATAATGCAATAAACGGTCCCAAGGTGCTTGATATGCAAAGAAAACTTTTGCATAAGAAGGATATGAATATGCCTCATATCTATCTTCCCGTTCTCGATTCCACAAATCTTGTAAAGTGTCATTTAAGTGATGAAGACAGCAAAAAGATAGACGGCTTTATAAAAGAAAATCAGTTAAGTCCCGAATGGGTCATACAGCTCGGTTTCCGTATCTATCTTTCAAAATTGAATTATCATACCAATGATACCCTTTTCTGGGTGCTGTGCCCGAGAAGAAGAACTGTAAAGGAAAAGCGTTGCGGCGGTACACTGGCTTCGCCTATGCCCTGGCGAGAGATACTTGACGATGACAAGTCTTTTATTGATACAATAAGGCAGCTGAGCGAATCTCAGATATTCCTGTTCCGTCATTCCGACGTTCCGTTTACCGATATTCGTCAGTTGGAAAGAGACCGTTACGGACTTTCTCTTATGCAGACGGCAAACAGCATGATGTTCTCATTTTTACCCGCAGGTGAAAATGCCTTCGGCGACAGAAAATATGAATTTTCTGCATATAACTTCGGACATTATGTTATGCCTGTATATGCCCTTACCATGCAGGAAGCATCAACGGGAAGATTCGTATTTTCTTATATCCACCGTCTGTTCCTTACAAAGGATGAGGATGTATATAAATTCAATGACGGTGTTGTACGCACATTGCTTAAGGGCGTTGAAAATCCCGATAAAACAATAGGTGAAATTCTGGAGGAAATATAATGGATATACTTGAAATGTTAAAAGAAATAATCTGTGAATATGTTGAAACAGACCCCGATGAAATCACTGCAGAGTCATCCCTCAGATATGACCTCGGTGCATCATCCTTCGACCTCATGAACATAGGCACTGCAATAGAAGAAAAATTCAAGATTACAATAAAAGCAAGTGATCTGACAAAAATAAAAAACGTCGGCGACCTCGTTGCTTTTCTTGAAAATAAATAATTCAAAAAAACTTAAAGAAGAAAGACAGAACCTCTTAAAACGGAAGTTCTGTCTTTATTTTTGTTTTACAGACAAAGTTCATTTGCTGCTTCTTCTGTAAAAATAGGGGCCACAATAGCCTTCGTGGGTTTTGGAATATGTCCAGGAGAAGTTTTCCGCCGTTACCGTTACATCTATAAATTGTTTCAGCATTTCTGCCGTCAGATTCTCCGCATTATCAATTTTGTATGCAATATCGTGAATGTTACTGATGAGCACACAATTCTTTTTATTCTCTTTATTGAAGGCTTCATCTGCTGTTTCTTCCTCTTTACAGGAGAGTATTTCATAAGAGAAGATATGCCACAAAAAAGCGGTATATTTGCGGGTGCTGAGACAGTGTCTTTCTGCTTCTTTTATGTCGGTGCCGTCAGGGGTGAAATTTTTTATCCATTTCTTTTTATAGGGAACAATTTCTTTTTTCTTCAAAGGAATTACTTTTATGTCGAGATAATCGAAAAAGTCAGAGAATTCCTTTTTCGCTCCCTCTATGTATAAGATATGTTGCCGCCTGTCACGGAGCTTAAATCCGATAATTCTATGTATTTCCCAAAAACGCGGAGACTCATACATTCTTTCCTCAGGCTTTTCTTTCAGAAGCCATTTCATTTCTTCGCACCAAAAGTCAATACATATAAATCCTTCGGGCATATTTTCGGGAATTTCATTAATAGTATAATCCTCATGCTGAAATTCAAACTGAAATATTCCGATATAAACTCTGTTGTCCTCCCGTTCATCTTCAAAATCATTCGCTGCAAGCTCTTCGGGTGTTAAGAGTTCCTCTTTCGGGTATTGGAGGTATTTTCCGCAGACAAAATATTGGCTGCCACAGGGAAACTCCTTTTTCCGGCTTACACCTATATGCTCAATTTCACAGCATATAGGGTCAATGCCGAAGTTTTCAAAAAATTCTTTTTCGTCTGCTGAAAGATTTTTACAGTACTCGGCAAAATTCCTGTTCGCCTGAGTGTCCTTGCGTTTATACTCGGAATAAAACTCCCGTGTCTTATCAACATCAACCTCAATCATCCAACTGCCATACTGAATTGTTCTCATAAACCCCACCGCCTTTTTTCTTGATTATAGTATAAAATGACCGATTAGACAAGGAGAATTAATAAGTGAATCTAACACTATAAGTCTACATATAAAAAGTATTCTTATGTGTCTATTTATTTTTGTTATATATTTTTGTGTTATTTTGAAGTTATTTGGATGTGGTGTAGTGATACGCGGTGAAAAACAGAGATGTTAATATAAAAGGAAAAACTGCTTTTGTCAGAATCCGTTTTTGATTTGGTTATAAAAATGTCTGTTTTTATAACAAAATGGCATAAAATCTGCATTTAAAACAAAAAATAACCGCCGAAAATTCTAAAAAAGATTTCAACGGTATTCATAATGAAATCCTTCGCTTTGCTTACAGCGAAGAGGATTTTGATGCAGCTCTTTGCCGGTTTTAGGTTATCCAAAAAATATGTTTTGGGTTTTGCATCAGGGAAGTGAATCCCCGTTAATTCTGAATTTTATTTGAATTTTACAGCTGTACCGTAAGCAATAACTTCAGCTGCTCCCTGCATAACGGCAGCAGAGGCATAACGGATATTTACAACTGCATCTGCACCAAGCTGTTCAGCATCCTCAACCATTCGTTTTGTTGCAAGTGCACGGGCTTCATTCATCATCTGGTTATAGGCTTTTAATTCGCCGCCAACCAGTGTTTTAAAGCTCTGTGTAATATCTTTGCCGATATTTTTGCTTTGAATTGTGCTTCCGCGAACCAATCCCAGCATTTCAAATTCCTTGCCTGTGATGTAATCAGTATTTACTAAGATCATCTTCTTCGCCACTCCTTATTTCTTTTATTCTTTCAATACATACATAAACAGTAAGAACAACAAACACAAGGGGAACAATCCCTAAAATATATTTGAAAAAACCGTTTAATAATGTGATTAAAAAGCCAAAATACACAATAAAGTATATTATCAGAAGCACAGCAACAATAACAGGGGCAATCAACTTCTTAATATATTTTTTCATATCCCCCACCCATTTCTATATGTAGATAATAACACATTTATTCGGTGGTTTCAAGCGAGATTTAATTTTGAAGAGCATAGTTTTCGTTTACATTACCCTTTAAACTCTAACACAGCCTTCTTAAATGCACCTATTTTTCGCATTGAAGTGTAAACCTTATATTTATCATTGCAGTATTTGAGTGTAACGAAATCTTTCGTCACCTCGTCGACATAATTCAGGTTGACTATGTAGCTGTAATGCGGCTGGGCGAAGGATTTTTTATTTAGAACATTTTTCCAATGTTCAAGGTGATAGTTGGTTTCAATTTTTCTGTCGGTCAGGTACAGTACGGATTTTCTGTTTTCTATGGCGATGTAAAGAATTTCGTGAGGATAGACTTTACAAATGTCTTTATTACAGGTTTGCACCATTATCGGGGAATTGTAACAACCGTTGGTCTCATCACCAAACAAAATGCGGATTTGTTCACTACCGTTACAATTTGCCACAGTATGCGATATACCGTTTGTATTCAAAATTTCTATTACTTCTTCTTTGGTTTTTGTTTGTCCGATATCTTTTACTTTCATAATTACTTTTCCTTAATTAAGTTTGTCCTACATGTATAAAGTGCAGTTAATCAGGAAAAGTAACACGGTTTTATTATATTTTTCAAACTTTGTCGAAACGCACAATTTAAATGGTTTTAATTTGTATAACCATCCCAATAAAACACAACCGCCTTGCTTGCAAAACGTAAGTAAGGCGGTTAGATAAGATTATAATCATAAGTGGGACGACTTTATCTGTGTGCGTGAAAATGACGATTTGACACCTTTGGAATATGTATTAAAGAACTTCGCCTAAAATTTGTGAAAAGTACGGTTTATGCAGAATAAAACTTCATGAGTTGCGGCACACAAATATAAGTATTTTTCTTGAAACAGGAGCAAGTATAAAAGAACTTCAGGAGCAGACAGGTTACAGCAATTATACTGTTACTGCAAACATATATTCGCATATTCAGGCAAGCAGTAAAATAAAATTATCAAAAGCATTAGAAGAGGCATTGTA
>SVQH01000016.1:0-9244 GCA_015065425.1 Oscillospiraceae bacterium | reverse complement strand
GTTACTGCAAACATATATTCGCATATTCAGGCAAGCAGTAAAATAAAATTATCAAAAGCATTAGAAGAGGCATTGTAATAACAGCGACTCCCCTCAATTATATCAAGAAAAAAACGGCTTTGCTATGGCTTTTTTGATGTTATAATAAGCTGTAAACCATAGCAAAACACAATAGTGAAGACAAAAAGCACCTTGAATAATTTTCTTCGGAATTTGTTCCGAAAAGTCAGGTCGGATTACTGTACAGAGACATCTTAAAGCGTATTAGTTTTTTGTTTTTTTGTTAATTTGCACAAAAATATGCTTAGATGTTGACTATATTCTTAAATTGTGCTATGTTGATTAATGGGGTTATTTAATTATAGCCCTTTTTGCACAGACCGGGGACTTGTGTTCTAAAGAAAATTAAAAACGGAGTGACATTTATGAAAACGCTCAAGAAGACATTGGCAATTACTCTGACTGTCATTATGACTGTAACATCTCTGCCTATGGTAACGGGGCTTGCATTTTCAGCCAAAGAAGATGCAAGCTCCGTTTCTGTTTTTGAACAGGTCGAGGCCCTTCCTGTGCTTCCTGAAGGGTTTAAGTTTACAGGAAAGACAAATGTTGACGAGAACGGAAACTCTATCTATTATATTGAAAATGAGCCCAGCGAATACGGCTTGATCATCGGTAAATGGATAGGTCTTGACGGCAACGAGGTTCAAGATCCCGATATTCCTTCTGCTTATCCCGAAAAAGATACAAACGGCGAACCTTTTGATAAGGGCGAAAATAATATGCCGGAAAAATATGATGCACGCGATTACGGATATGTAACACCCGTTGAGTATCAGATAGGCGGCACTTGTTGGGCACACTCAGTAATAGCCGGTATGGAATCTAATTATATTAAGCAGGGTTTCGGCGATACGGTGGATCTTTCCGAATACCATACTGCATGGTACAGTAAAAACGGCTATTTTGAAAATAATACTCAGTCCGCTAATGATGGTGCTATAGCTCCAAGTCTCTTAAATATTCTTGATGACGGCGGTAACCCGACAAATGCGGGATACGCCTTGCTGAATTTTGCAGGCGGTGCTTTAGAATCAGAGTTTACTATGGAATCTGAAGATAAATCCGAATTGATTATTGAAATGCCGACTAAGTTTACCTATGATGCAAAATATACCCATGATGTTATACTTGAAAGTATTAAGAGCATAAATTACGATATTGATACTGTTAAGCAGGCAGTTATGGATTACGGTACAGCTTATATCTCTTACTATTCCGATGATATGTACTACAATTTAGCTAATCCCTGGTATGTTGGCGATGCACAGCCTGTTTGTTTTTATTGTCCTGAGGAAATTTCTACCAACCATGCTGTTACCGTAGTAGGTTGGGATGACAGCTTCAGCAAGGAAAACTTTGGTACATATAAGCCCGAAAAAGATGGTGCATGGCTTATCAAAAACAGTTGGAGCGAAAGATGGGGTAACAACGGTTATTTTTGGTTGTCCTATGAGGATAAAACCATATATGATTACCTCTATCTTTTCTCAGTTGGCGATGCCTCTGACTATGAAGACGTATATATGTATGACGGTCGCGGATATTCGACAAGTATATCTGCTAAGGCAGCTGCAAACGTATTTACTGCAAATGAAGACATTTACCTTACAAAAATAAGCTACGGCTCAAGTACAACTCGTGATTATACCCTTAAGATATACAAGAATCTGCCTGTTAACTGTACAGATCCCACTGAGGGTACACTTGTTTACACCCAAAACGGTAACACAAACAATGAAAAATACATTCCCCTTGAAGGCGATGTTAAGCTTTCCAAAGGTGAAAGATTCTCCGTCGTACTCGAAATGAATTATGTATATGTTGAAGGTGCATCCACTAATACACTTAAACGCACCTCAAACCCCGGAGAAAGCTTTTATATGGATACAAATGGCTATTGGCTCGATGCAAATGCTGAAGGTAAAAACAATGTTTGTATCAGAGCTATTGCAAAATACACCGATCAGGACGGAAAATACAAGGTTACTTTTAAAGATCCCGGATATTATAGTGAATATACATTTACACAAAACGGCACACTTGAACTTCCCCAAAAAGAAGGTCATACCTATGTTCTTACATACAACTCAGCTGATTTTACAGGCACAGGCATAACTCAGGATATTACAGTTAATATGCACTGCTATCCCACTCAGGGTATTGTAAATGAAGACAATCATTGCCTTGTTGAGTACAAGTGTATTTACTGCGGTAAAAAAATGCTTGAGGATTTAGAAATTCACGCATATAAAGATACTGTTATTATGGCAAGTGAAGCAAGTATCGGTTATACACAGCATACCTGCACTGTGTGCGGTGATATGTATGTTGACTCTTACAAGCTTTACGAAGGTGCTGACGGTGGTTCTGTAGACGTCTACTGGTGGCAGTATAAGAACGGTAATCTTTCAATAATCGGTAACGGTGTTCTACCCAATTACGGCGAGGCAGATGATGTGCCTTGGGAAAAATATAAAAAAGAAGTCGGAACACTTACGGTAATCGGCAAGATAACACGTTTAGGCTCATATATTTTCAGCGGTCTTGAAAATATGACAGAAGTAAATCTTCCCGCAACAGTTGAAGAAATCGGTGAAAGATGTTTCTATTTATCTTGTAGTCTCCCAAAATTTGACTGTCCGGAAAATCTCAAAAAGATAGAAGAATGTGCTTTTATGAATTCCGGTATTTCCGAATTCAATTACAACAGTAAAATCAAAACAATAGATACTTACGTCTTTATGTATTGCCAATCCCTTGTTGAAGCTGTTATTCCGGGTACGGTAACATCAATAGGCAGATATCCGTTTTACGGCTGTGAAAATCTTAAAAAGATTACTGTTGAAGAGGGTGTCACCTATGTTGCTGACCTTATGTGGGGCACTAACCATCTTGAAGAGCTTGTTCTTCCTTCAACCGTTACCGGCGGATTTTTTCCGAACTATACTTCCCTTGAAAGAATTACCGTTTCACCGGATAACAAAACCTACTGTTCCGTTGACGGTGTACTTTTCAACAAGAAGATGACAAATCTTGTCTCATATCCGGCAACAAAGAGTGATGCTTATTATAAAATACCCGAAACAGTAGCGAGCATAGATAACTATGCATTCAGCCATACGGACGGTCTTAAATATCTTGATATGACCGACTGCGGTGTTACAACCATAAAGGATAAAACATTTAACCAGACTTGGACATCTCTTAAATATGTTAACCTTCCAGAAGGTCTGACACAAATCTGGTATCAGGGCTTCTATCGTACAAGAATTGAAAAGCTCTATGTTCCTTCTACTGTTACCTCTTTCCAAAATCCTCCTTTTGATATCGGCGGTTCAACATCATACACAATTCCTCATTTCTATACCGATTCAGAAAATGCGTTGATTAAAACTTTTGCGGACAATAACGGCTATGAATGTACTGTGCTGCATACAGTCCATGATTACACTACACAAGTTTATTCCACTACACCAAACTGTAAGGACTGTGGTGAAATTATAAAGACCTGCGTTTGCGGTAATTTTGAATATAGCATTCTACCTCCTACAGGTGAACATCTGTTTACGGGCAGCGGTACTGTTATAGCTCCCACTTGCACCGAACAGGGCTATACAATCTATCTCTGTTCCGCTTGCAACTTTGAAGTCAAGGCGGATTATAAGGATGCTTTAGACCACGATTATAAATGGGTAACTGATAAGCAGGCTACTTGCGGCGAAGAAGGAATAAAACATGAAAAGTGTTCACGCTGTGAGGCGATAAGAAACGAAAACACCCCTGTACAGGCAACAGACAATCACAGTTATGAAGATAAAACGATTTGCAATGATGCCCTTAAAGCTGCGGCAGACTGTGAGCATGCTGCAATATATTACTATTCATGTTCGGTATGCGGTGCTGTTGAAAAGAACGATCATCATACATTTACAGACGGCACACCGTTAGGACACTCCTTAGGTGATTGGGTACAGACTAAGGAACCCACTTGCTCCGCAAAGGGTGAAGAAAAGAGAGAATGTGCAAATTGTGACTACTTCGAGACGAGAGAAGTAGATACAGTTGCACACAGCTATGAGACAACGGTAACAGCTCCTACTTGTACAGCAAAGGGTTATACAACCTATACTTGTTCAAAGTGCGGAGACAGTTATACAGGAGATGAAACTCAGGCTACAGACCACTCCTTAGGTGATTGGGTACAGACTAAGGAACCCACTTGCTCCGCAAAGGGTAAAGAAAAGAGAGAATGTGTAAATTGTGACTACTTCGAGACGAGAGAAGTAGATACAGTTGCACACAGCTATGAGACAACGGTAACAGCTCCTACTTGTACAGCAAAGGGTTATACAACCTATACTTGTTCAAAGTGCGGAGACAGTTATACAGGAGATGAAACTCAGGCTACAGACCACTCCTTAGGTGATTGGGTACAGACTAAGGAACCCACTTGCTCTGCAAAGGGTGAAGAAAAGAGAGAATGTGCAAATTGCGACTACTTCGAGACGAGAGAAGTAGATACAGTCGCACACAGCTATAAGTCAACAGTAACAGCACCTACTTGCACAGCAAAGGGTTATACAACCTATACTTGTTCAAAGTGCGGTGACAGTTACACGGGTGATGAGATAGCAGCTCTTGAGCACACTCTGGGGATATACACAGTAACCAAGCAGCCGACATGCACAGATAATGGCTCAGAAAGAGCAGACTGCTTGAGATGTGAGCATTATGAAACAAGGAGCATTTCTGCAACAGGTCACAACTACGAAAACGGTGTTTGCAGTAAATGCGGAGACAGCAAAGATGACAGCTGTTCCCATATATGTCACAAATCAGGATTTATGGGCTTAATTTGGAAGATATTACGATTCTTCTGGAAACTATTCAAGATGAGCCCCGTTTGTGATTGCGGAGTTGCACACTATTAAAAATTTTTTGAGGTGGTACGCTTTTGTGCCACCTCATCTTTTGTTTATTTGCAAAATAAAACTGCTTCCACAAAGTGAGAGCAGTTTGTTTATTTAATTCGACAAATTGAAATTTACCTTATCCGTTAATCGGGTACTTTTTCCACAATTTCCACATCTCCGATTTTATCTCCGTTTACATATTCACCGTTTTGGTAAAAAAGCTCTGAATTGATATTTACTGCAGCTGAGTCAGGCACATATAAAACAGCCTTTATATCTTGTGGGAGAGTAAGGTCGATAACATAATTCCCGTCAAGCTTTTCATAATTCAGAGTGATTAACCCTTTTACGCTCGGAACTGTACAGTTTATGCTGTTGTACAGAGTGTATTGAGGCTCGATTTTAACCTTTTCATAGCCTGCTTCAATGGGAGTGATTCCCGCAAAATGCTTACTCATTATAACAAGAGGGCCGCCGCTCCACGCGTGATTTTTAGTGCCTCGCCAGGAGTCCCAAAATTCCCAGAGCGTAGAATAATCCTCACTCATCATACCCTCATATCTGTCCTTAATTCTGTTTCTTGCGGCTTCATATTCTCCCATTTTGCAAAGAGCTTCAAGAACATAGTACTCCATATACGGGCTTGAATTTTTAGTAGTTGTGAGAACGTTGGTAATGGTATCATACTGCTCTTTTTGGGCAAGACCCGACAAAACTGCAAGGGCATTGGCTCTGTCGTCGGGTTTTCTCACGTCTTTACTTTTAAAGCCTTTTTCTGTCCAAAGAGTCTTATAGCCCTTTGCGATAGTGTCTTTTCTTCCGGTAATAAATGAAATATCCTCGTCCTTTCCTAAAAGCTCCGCCATTTTCTCTGTGGCACAAAGAGCGTAGTAAACCCAGGCATTTTCCAAAGTTAACATATCTGCCTTTTTGCCCCAATCAGCCCAATCCCATGAGCCCTCACGATGAACAACAAGATTATTTTCACCGATTTCCCAAAGCTTCAGGTAATCAAGGGAATTATCATAAACCTTTTCGATAAAATCCTTGTCGCCGGTATATTCATAGTAAGTGAGGAAGCCTACGATTCCCGCAAGTTGCTGAACGGGAAGCTCAAAATAGTCACCGCTTATGGGCACAACGGTCTGAAGCACTTTTGTGTCGTCGGCATGAGAAAGCATTGCCTCGACACCCTTTTGATACAGCAGGTAGGAATTACTGTCTAAAGAGTACATTGTCATAATCATTTCACTTGTAACATCGCCCCACCACTGGGCTCTTTCTCTGTCGGGACAATCCATAAAATTGTCACGCATGGTTACATAGAGAGTCCTGAGAGATTTTTGCCACAGAGAATTCAGGAAATCATCATCGCACTTGAAGTTACCGCTGAATTCGCTGTCATATCCCGTTTCACGGTACATTAAAGAAACAACTGTAACACCTTTTGGTATTTTATAAGTAATATGCTCTCCGTTAAACCAGCCCAAAGCCTCAAACTCCTGCTCTCCCTCTTTAGTTATATAGGTCGCAGAAACTGCACCGATTAAAGTGTTTTCCGTCGTTATGCGAATCTTTTTCCCTGCAGGTGCTATGATTTTAAGATAGGGAGTAAGCTGTGCGTTATAGGGAATATCTACGGCGATTTTTTCACCGAAAAGACGGCTTACGGTATAGTTTTCATAATCCTTTGAATTTTCATAGCATTTGAGACCGTAATCCTTCAAAAAAGGTATTCCTCTCGGATAAAGCTTTCCGTAAGCACCCTCGCCGCCGACGGCATATTCGGTTGCATTTTCCCAGGATGTAACATCATAAGCTTCATTTATCCAATCGCCCATATCTTTCCTTGCATCGTAATAAATACTGTATTCGGGAAGTCTGTAATTAGGCGGATAAAAAGGGCTGTCAATAAAAGCGGTGTTTCTTTCTACCTTCCAGCTTTTGTCGGAAATTATGGTGATGCCCTCATTTATGGCTTCAAAAAGGAACCCTCCCTGACCGCTGCCGTTGTAGGAATAGCTTGTTTCATTATCCCAGAACCACACCAGAGCACAAACGCGGTTTTCACCCTCTTTCAGGTATGGAGCAATATCTATACTGTCATAATAGCCGCTGTTTTCATCGGGGCCTCGTTTCACGCTTCCCTCAAAAACAACGGTTTCTCCGTTTATGTAAAGCCAATATTTCGAGTCGGCTGAGATGTGTGCTATAAGCTTATCGGGAATTTTATCAAGAGTAACCTTTTTGTTAAAGCACATCCATACGTTTTCTTCCGTAAGGTTTTCCTTATCCCAGATCCATTTTGCCTTCCAATCGGTTTTCTCTTCGGTAGAAATAACAGTGTATTCGGGAATGCTGTCGGGAATCTTGTAATTATTTGTATACGGTATCATTGCTGAATCACCACACGAAAAAATTGAAGAAATAAAAGCTGCCGCTATTGCAAGATAAGAAATAATTGTCTGTAATATTTGCATAGGAACCTCCCTGAGATTATCTGCGGTGATAAAACTTATTTTATTTGAAATAAACTCTGTGAAATATGTAGTAAATTTATTCTATCATAATCGGTTTAAAAATTCAACTTATCTGTATACCGGGCACAAAAACGATAAAAAATCGTACCGCTGTTGCGATGCTTTTTGCTGAAAATAGAGGACGAATTCGATGCTCTTTGAATTTTTGACCTATATGTTCGAACCCCTACATATTATTCAAACTATACTACCGAAAAATTAGTAAATAATAGGCAGACCTCAGACTACAGTTGATGAAATTCCGCAAATTTTCAGTAGGCTGTCCGTCATACAAATCAGGAAATCTTAATGTTTCAGAGCTTGCAAGAGTGTGTGAATTAAGCAGAACAACAGTTTATAAATATATTTCTCTTTTGAATAAATAAAAAGGGGAGCAGGTCAGTCTGCTCCCTTATGTATTCATTTGTATTATAAGCCTAAAAGTTCTTTTTTCTTCTTGTCAAATTCTTCTTGAGTAATTATGTCGCTATCCAATAAGTCTTTATATTTTTTTATTTGGTCGGCATTATCTGTATTTGTCGTTGCAGGTGCAGATAAAATTTCAGTTTTTTTGTTTTGCCTGTCTATTAAAAGTGCATTAAGTGTATCGTGAATCTGTTTTGCATTTTTTATTAAAAGGAAACTGATTTTTCCTGATGATGTTGCAATTGTGATGCCTTTGAAAAGTTGTGCGCTTGCAACGGCGGAAATGGAGTCCATAGGCAAATCAACACGTTTGCCGAATGCAGTTTTTCCGTATACTCTTTTATCTGTTATTGTCAATTTATGACCTGAAAGCCAAAGACTTAGAAGAATAACAAGAACCGAAGCAATAAGTATCGGAATAAATATATAAGCAAGCAATTCTTCCCAACCGCTGTCCATCAGATATGAAAATGCAGAAGAATATTTATATTTATAAATTGATTTTTCATAATATTCAAAATGAAAAGATATCCAATCTATAGACAGATATGCCGAAATTCCAAATCCGAGCAAAAGTATTAGAGATAGAAATTTTCCGATGCCGTATTTTTCGCTGTTGATAATCTTTTTTTCTTCCATAATAAACATCCTTTAATTTTTATTTTCGTGTAAAAAATGTTTTTCCCTCCTTTAAAACAAAAAAGTGTGCACTGACCGAAGCCGTGCACACGAAAAACACAAACTTCGATTAGTTACCACACTAAATTTCTGTTTTTAAGAAAAGAACATGAAATAGGAAGTCTGTGCTTTTACCGAAAGATAAAAACACGAACTTTTCTTAAAAACAAAATATTTAATTTAGTGTGGTGAGTTTATTTTATCAAAAACGAAAATATATTACAAGTATTTTTTTCAGAACAAAAGTAATTATACTTTTCTGTTTGAAAAATTTGTGTTATTATTGTTATTGCTTGAGGGTGGTAGTTTTGCCGCGTAATGAAAATCAGAAAATAAAGATTATATTCGTATGTTCAGGCAAACAGTAAAATAAAATTATCAAAAGCGTTAGAAAGTGCGTTAAAATAACTACACAGAAACTGTATAATATCAAGAAAAAATGGCTTTTGTTAGAAAAGGATTTCGATTTGGTTAGAAAAAAGACTGTTTTCAGTCAGAAATTGACATAAAAACAGCCCACAAAACAAAAAAAGAAACCATCGAAAACCCTAAGATTTTCAATGGTTTTTGGTGGGAGAAGGTGGATTCGAACCACCGAAGTCGTTGACAACAGATTTACAGTCTGCCCCCTTTGGCCGCTCGGGA
>SVQH01000043.1 GCA_015065425.1 Oscillospiraceae bacterium | reverse complement strand
TTATACCATTTTTCTTGGCTTTTGTACAGAAAAAAAAGCCCACTCCTTTTTGGAATGGACTTTGTCAGCAGTCTGAGCGGTCCGGCATAAAAGCGGACCGCTGAAAAACTATTTTTAATTATTTGATAATGCCGAAGAATTTTCTGAGCTTATCCATGAAATCAGCAAAAAATGCCTTGATTTTTGCGAAGAAACCGAAAATTCCGTCATTTTTTACTTCATTTTCGCCGTTATCTGATATAATTGAATTTGAAGCAAAATCATATTTCATGAAGCGGGGGAATCTGTCAAAAGTATCAACAGTAACCTCTTCGTCAGCTGTCAGGATAAGTTTTACAAGAGCGGATAAATCACCATAACCGTTTGAGTGTTTAGTTCCTTTGATAAACCATGTTTTTTCAGGGAAGAGACAGGTTGATGCATCAATGGTTTTATCCGGAGAAATATATTCGGGTGCTGTATTGGCAATTATATCATCGTCAAGCGTTGCACCGTAAAGAGCAAAAGTAGCACCAAAGGAAGAACTCTTAGAGTCAAGAACGCCGTCACTTACTTTCTGCCATGATGAGGTTACAGGGATGGAGGAATAACCGTATCTTGAAATTACACCTACTTTGCAGTGTTCATCAATTTCAAGTAATGTTTCTGTTTTATTCTTTCTGACAAGATTGTTGTAATTTTCAATGTTAGCTTTAAGCTCCTGAGCTTCCGGGTCTGATTCATCAATGTAATGAGTAAATGCGTATTCCATTGCCTCATCTATTTTTTCATCGGAAACCATAGCCCATATAGAAAGCCATTTGCCGAATAGCGGGATAACAACTTCGGGAAGAAGGATATGGGTGAGATTTTCAAGAATGGTATTTCCGAGTTCTGCAACAAGATCACCAAGACCTGAACATTCAAGTATATCGAAAATCTTAGCCAGAAGTTCCTCCTGTTCAGTGCCGTCTGCTACGAAATCCATAAATGTCATAAGTGAGTCACCGCTGATCATCATATCGCCGCTGAGAAGGTCACCTGCGAAGCTTGTACCGTATATGGCTGCCGTATTAAATGCAATGCAATCGATTTTTTCATATCCGTATAAAGAGCAATAGCTTAATGTTACAACACCACCGAGACTGTGACATTCTATAGTTACTTTTTCTGCTCCTGTTGCTTCGAGTACATAATTAATGTAATCATTAAGTTTTGCCGCTGTGTCAATGGGATCTGCACGCCAGTCATACGAAAAGATGGAGTTTGGATTGTTCTGAAGGTTTTCTTTTGCAGGATATTCAAAAATTACTCCGGAACCGTTTGTTATTTTTCCGTCAGCATCAGATACTACCTTATCAAAAAGATTGTATGCCAGAGGACTTAATGCATGACCGAGTTTATCCCAGTCTCTTGTTATTGAAAATTCAAGTAAAGCGGGAATGCTGTTTTTTACAAGTGATAATATGCTGTCTGTAGAAGGCGGCCAGGCGAGTCCTTCTTCAGGAGCATTTACATTTCTGTAAATATCTGACGCCATGATTCCGGGAATAAATATGTTCGGATATTCCTCGTTTTCAGAAGCTGAAGCAAAGGTTGTTAGTGTAGGTAATAATATCAGTATAGTTACCATTAAAAATGAAATAATTCTTTTTAGTAATGAAGCTTTTTTCATAAAAATGTCCTCCGTAAGAATATTTTACTATATATTATCACTAAATTCCAAATATGTAAATAGAAAAATTTTTTTTGTATTATTTGACTTTATTTTTTTTTAGTGATATCATATCCTGAGGATGTGATATGTATGGAAAACAAACTTTGGTTTAATAAGCCTGCACGAAACTGGGAAGAAGCACTTCCAATCGGCAACGGCAGATTGGGAGCAATGGTTTTCTCCGGAAAAAAGGAGCTTGTACTGCAGTTTAATGAAATAAGTTTATGGAACGGTACATCATTTTCCGATGCGGATAAAAAAGAGGCTTATACTCATCTTCCTGAATTGAGAAAGCTCATTGATGACAAGAAATATAAAAGTGCTGCAGAACTACTCGATAAAGAATTTATCAATAACGGTGGCGGTTTTGACGGTGCTTATTCGGGCTCTTATCAGACATTTGGTGAAATGAAAATCAAGTTTCATAACATCAAAGAATATAAAACAGCAAATTATTGCAGATGGCTTGATATTTTCGATGCTGTTATCCGTGATGAGTTTACAGCAGGTGCTGATTCTGTTAAAAGAGAATATTTTGCTTCTGCTGTTGATGATGCCGTTTTTATCAAATTTTCAGCTTCAGAAAAGAACAGATTGTCTTTTGATATCTCTTATGAGCTTAAGGATATTGAATCATTTACTGTGACTGATGATGGCTTTTCTTTTTACGGTCATGCAGACGGCGATCCTTCTCATATAGCCTTTGCCGCTGAATTGAAGATTTTTTTGTCAGGCGGTAAGTCTGAGAGATACAAGAATTCTTTAAGAGTTATCGGTGCTGACAGCGTTATAATGTGCTTCACTGCTGCAACTGACTATATACTCGATCCTTCAAAGAATTTTAAGGGTTATAATCCTGCAGAAAAATGCAGTTCGATACTTGAAAGAATTAATCTTGAAGATTATGAGAATATCAGATTTGCACATATATCTGATTACAGAGAGCTTTTTGAGCGTTCCTCCTTTTCTCTTGACTCTGATGAAATTCAAGGAAAATCTCTTCCCGCAAGGCTTCGGGCATTTTATAAGGACCGCTCGGATAAGGGACTTGTTGAACTTCTTTTTAACTACGGAAAATATCTTCTTATTTCTTCAAGCAGAGAAAATAATGTTTTACCTGCAAATCTTCAGGGGATATGGTGTAAAGATTACAAAGCTCCCTGGCATTGCGATTATCATACGAATATAAATGTTCAGATGAATTACTGGTGTGCAGGTCCTGCAAATCTCGTATACTGTACCGAGCCGTTTGCAAAATTTATCATGAATCTTAAAGACAACGGAGAGAAAACAGCGAAGGCATATTATAATGCACCGGGCTGGACTTTATATACAATTTCCAATCCTTGGCTGTGGACCTCTCCCGGTTGGGGCGGTTGCTGGTCTCAGTATCCTCTCGGCGGTGCGTGGCTTTGCAAGCATCTTGTTGAATATTATAATTTTACTGCTGACAAAGTTCTTCTTGAAAGATTTTATGATATTATAAAAGAAAACTGTCTGTTTAACATTTCAATTCTTTATGAAGATAAAAACGGTTATCTGATGACGAGTCCCGCGACTTCACCTGAAAACAGTTTCCGTGATGATGACGGAAATGAGGGATGGGTCTGCAAGGGAACTGCAATGGATATTGAAATGCTTTATGAGAATTTTACCGACATGATTGAGATTTGCGAGATTCTCGGACGAGACATTGAACTTAAAGAGCAACTGATTTCCCTGAGAAGTAAGCTTCTTCCTCTTAAAATCGGAAAGGCAGGGCAGTTATGTGAGTGGGAAGGTGATTGGGATCTCAATGCTCCCGAACCTCACCACAGACATGTTTCTCATTTATACGGTCTTCATCCCGGAACAATGATTTCACCTGAAAAAACTCCTGAACTTGCCGATGCATGCCGTAAAACTCTTGAACTCAGAGGAGATGACGGTACCGGTTGGAGTCTTGCATGGAAAATCAACTTTTTTGCCCGTCTCCTGGACGGTGATCATGCAGAAAAGCTTCTGTACAGATTACTTCGTCCCGTTAAAGACGGATTTGTGACCCGTTACAGCGGAGGAGGCGGTGTTTATCCGAATCTCTTTGATGCACATCCTCCTTTCCAGATTGACGGTAATTTCGGTGCTGTTGCAGGTATATGTGAAATGCTTCTTCAAAGTCATGTTAAACTTTCTGACGGAACATTTCTCATTCATATTCTGCCTGCATTACCCTCCGATTGGAAAAAAGGAAAAGTGTGTGGTCTTCTTGCCCGTGGAAATACAGAAGTATCTGTTGAATGGAAAAACGGTGAGGCAGAGTATGTGATAATAAAAAACAGTATCGGAGGTAAGGTTGCCGTTAAAGGCAGATATACCGGTTCTGATATAAGCACTGAATATATTGAAGGCATTACATATTTAATTGCCGAAAAGGATACAGAATATAAACTAATACCTGAAAGGATGTAATATTATGAGCGAAAGAAGAATAGAAACAAAATGTGTACAGGGAGGATATACTCCCGGAAACGGCGAACCGAGACAGATACCCATTATTCAGAGCACTACTTTTAAGTATGATACAAGTGAAGATATGGGTAAACTTTTCGATCTTGAAGCAAGCGGATATTTCTACTCAAGACTTCAGAATCCCACTTGTGATATGGTAGCAGCAAAGATATGTGAGATGGAAGGCGGGACTGCCGCAATGCTCACTTCTTCAGGACAGGCTGCATCCTTTTTTACAGTATTTAATATTTGTGAAAACGGCGGTCATGTTGTTTCTTCATCCGCTATTTATGGCGGAACATATAATCTTCTTGCTGTTACAATGAAAAAAATGGGAATCAACTGTACTTTTGTTGATCCCGATTGTTCACCTGAAGAGCTTGATGCCGCTTTTACTCCCGAAACAAAGCTTGTCTTCGGTGAAACCATTGCAAATCCTGCTCTTAAAGTTCTTGATATAGAAAAATTTGCAAATGCGGCTCATAAACATGGTGTTCCTCTGGTCATCGATAATACTTTTGCAACTCCTGTTCATTGCCGTCCCATTGAATGGGGTGCTGACATCGTTACTCATTCAACAACAAAGTATATGGACGGTCACGGTGCCGCTGTTGGTGGTTGTATCGTTGATTCAGGCAAGTTTGACTGGATGAAATATGCAGACAAATACCCCGGTCTTTGCACTCCTGATGATAGCTATCACGGTATTACTTATGCGGAAAAATTCGGAAACGGCGGTGCATTTATCACTAAGGCAACTGCTCAGCTTATGCGTGACCTTGGTTGTTCTCCCTCTCCTCAGAGTGCATTTTTACTTAATCTCGGACTTGAAAGCCTTCATGTCAGAATTAAGAGGCACTTTGAAAATGCACTTGCCGTTGCAAAGTTCCTTAATGAAAATGATAAGATATCATGGGTAAGCTTTTCAGGTCTTGAAGGTGATAAATATTACGACCTTGCTAAAAAGTATATGCCGGACGGTACTTGCGGTGTTATAAGCTTCGGTGTGAAAGGCGGAAGAGCAGCTGCGGAGAAGTTTATGAAGGCATTGAAGCTCATTGCTATTGAAACACATGTTGCTGATGCTCGCTCATGCTGTCTTCATCCCGCTAATTCAACTCATCGTCAGATGACTGATGATGAACTTCTTGCAGCAGGCATATCTGCTGACCTTGTCCGTCTTTCCTGCGGACTTGAAAACAGTGATGATCTTATAGAAGACATCAAACAGGCTCTTGAAAATATTGATTAAGGAGTGGTCTGATGCCAATTAAAATTCCAAATGAACTTCCGGCTGTAAAAACTCTTACGGAAGAAAATATTTTTGTAATGACGGAGACCCGTGCCATTACACAGGATATAAGACCTCTGAAAATACTTGTGTTAAATCTTATGCCGAAAAAAATAGCAACTGAAACTCAACTTTCCCGTATTCTCGGTAATACACCTCTTCAGATTGAGCTTGAACTTATTATGACGGCAAGTCATGTTCCTACTCATATTTCGGCTGAACATCTGTTGGCGTTTTATAAGACTTTTAATGATGTAAAGGACAGATATTTTGACGGACTTATAATAACCGGTGCCCCCGTTGAACAGATGCCATTTGAACAGGTCGATTACTGGCATGAACTTTGTGAAATTATGGAATGGAGTAAAACTCATGTTCACAGTACATTCCATATCTGCTGGGGTGCTCAGGCAGGACTTTATTATCATTACGGTATTGATAAATATGATCTTCCCGAGAAAATGTTCGGAGTGTTCTCTCACAAGGTTGATTATAAACGCTCGATTCTTTTCAGAGGTTTTGATGATGAATTCTGGGTTCCTCATTCGAGACATACAAGTGTCAGAAGGGAAGATATTGAGAAAGAGCCAAAACTCAGAATTCTTGCTTCTTCCGATGAAGCAGGTGTATACTGTGTTGCTACTGAAGGTGGCAAACAGGTTTTTGTAATGGGTCATTCCGAATATGATCCTCTGACTTTGAAAGAAGAGTATGACAGAGATGTAGGGAAGGGGCTTGAAATTAAAGTTCCTGTTAATTATTTCCCTAATGACGATTCTTCTCTTGAACCGATTGTTAGATGGCGTGCTCATGCTAACCTTCTATATTGCAACTGGCTCAATTATTTTGTTTATCAGACAACTCCCTATGATCTTGACAGTATACATGAGATGTAAATTAATATCATCTTAATAACTTTTCGGTTGATAAATGTTGTAAAAGCGTATATAATGGCAGTGATGCTGTTTATACGCTTTTATTTTTGAGGTATTGATTATGAAAAGAGTTATTATATTAATAATTAGTTTTTCGGTAATGCTTTGCGGTTGTAATTTTACGCCTGACCTTCCTGAGATAACCACTGAGGAATATAGGTCTCCTTATGCTACTGATGTTAACGGAGAATTGGTGCCTGACATAGAGGATGTTAATAAAAGCCCTCTTAATCCCAAATTGTTTGCTGTTGATGAGAAGGGGAGAATGTTTTATAATGACCCGGAGCAAAGTTTACTGACCGGAATTGATGTTTCGGTTTTTCAAGGAGATATCAACTGGCAGGCCGTTAAAGAGGACGGAATTGATTTTGTTATGCTCAGAGCCGGTTTCAGAGGATACGGTTCTAAAGGAATAATGCAGAAGGATGAAAAGTTTGAGTCTAATTTTGAAGGTGCAAAGGCTGCAGGTCTTCATGTCGGCGTATATTTTTATTCTCAGGCACTTAACAGCGAGGAAGCCATTGAAGAGGCAGAATTCCTTCTTGAAATTATTGACGGTAAAGAGCTTGATTTCCCTGTTGCTTACGACTGGGAATATGTTGACAATGATGAAGCAAGAACAAAAGACATGACGAGCGAAAAAATTACCGAATGTGCCCTGGCTTTCTGTGAAAGAATAAAATCCGAGGAGCTTAAAGTTGTTGTCTATCTTAACTGTGAACTCGGCTATTTTGAGTATGACCTGAAAATTCTTGATGATTATGATTTTTGGCTTGCAGAATACGACCATTATCCGTCATTTTTATATGAATTTAAGATGTGGCAATATTCCACAGTTGGTGAAGTCAACGGAATTGACGGTAATGTTGACATGAATGTATCCGTAGTTGATTATTCAGAAAAAGTATCAGTAGGATAATTTACTGATTTATATTTGTTAAAATACTTGCATTTATAAATACATTTGTTATAATTATATCAAAGTGCAATATTTTTATTATTGCAAAAGAAAGGATGAGTTTTGTGGCTGATTTCAAAATCGAACTTACTCCCGAACAGCTTGCTATTCTTAATGGCGAACAGGGAGAAACAATGGCAAAAATTATGAAAACATTGGTTATGTACGGTGAAACCTTCGGTGCTACCAAAATGGTTCCGGTTACAGGTAAAAAAGGTCATCTTGTAACAAGTTTCGGCATCAAAGTAATGAAGCCTGTATATGAACTTATGGATAAACTTATCAGTGACGGTGTCGTTTCCGGACAGCAGTTTTCTGTTGACCCCAAGCCTGTTGATAAGAACGTACCTGCAAGTTTTCTTGAAAATCTCATTTTCAAGAAATTTATGTATTCTGCACAGGAAATGTATGACGGTCAGCTTCAGAAAATGGGTCTTGTAAGTGAATCAGCTTATACATGTACCTGTTATCTTGATGAAGTCGGAAATAAACCCGAAAAGGGTGATGTACTCTCATGGGCTGAATCCAGTGCAGTTGTTTATGCAAACTCAGTACTCGGTGCCCGTTGTAACAGAAATTCCGGTATTATTGATCTTTTCGGTTCAATAGTAGGCTATGTTCCTTACTTCGGCCTTCTTACCGATGAAGGCAGAAAGGCTACATGGATAATTGAAGTAAAAACCGATAAAATCCCCGAAGCACAGGTGCTCGGCTCTGCTATCGGTATGAAGGTTATGGAAGACGTTCCTTATGTAAAAGGTCTTACAAAGTGGATCGGAAATGAACTTAATGATGATGCACAGGCATATCTTAAAGATTTCGGTGCTGCAACTGCTTCCAACGGTGCTGTAGGTCTTTATCATATAGATGGACTTACTCCTGAGGCTGTTGAACTCGGTGAAAGTCTCATTGCAGAAAATGCTCAGGTTTATGTAATTGATGATGCTGAACTTGAAAGAGTCAAGAACAATTATCCCGTTATATGGAAAGACAAGGATGCAACACCCAAGCTTTGCTTCATTGGTTGTCCTCATCTTACATATTCTCAGCTTATTGACTGGACTGAAAAGGTTGAAAATGCTCTTAAGGAAGCAGGAAACAGCAAGGTTGTTATTCCTACCGTATTTACTGCTGCTCCTACGGTTGTTGAGAAATTCAATAAGACAGCTTATGCTAAGAGACTTGAAAAGACCGGTGTAATTCTCAGTTATATCTGTCCTCTTATGTACATGAATAATCCTCTTTGCGGAAAGAAGCCTGTTATTACCAACTCGAATAAGCTCAGAACTTATACAACATCCCGTTATTATACTAATTCAGAAATTCTTGATTGCATCACAAAGGGGGTTAAATGATTATGAAAACATTTAAAGGTCGTGTAGTTGTACCCGGTTCTTGTGAAGCTGAAGCTCTTGTAACAAAGAACGGTTTCAATACTCTTGCAAGTTTTCAGAAAAGCCTTCAGTTTGGCGACAAAACTGCAAAATGCGGAGATCAGAACAATCCCGATCTCTATAATAAGCCTATGGTAGGTACTGCTCTTTGCCTGCCTCAGACAATAGGTTCAACAACAGGCGGTATGGTTCTTTATTGTGCTACAGCCATGAACAGAAGCCCTGCTTGTCTTCTTTTCTCAAAGCCTATAGATTCACTTGCCGCAGCAGGTGCCATTCTTTCAGATATCTGGACTGAAAATTCGCTTCCAACCATTGACTGTCTCGGTGAAGAATTCCTTGAGGCTGTTAAAACCGGAGATAAAATCAAAGTTGAGGAGGACGGTACTGTTACCATTCTTTGATAACCTTACCTAAATGTTATGTCTAAACTTACAGATAATTATACCGGAATTTATTCTCTCATGCTCACTCCTTATAAGGACGATCTTAGTGTTGATTACGATGCCTATGAGGAATATGCTGACTGGCAGGTTGAACAGGGTGTTGAGCATCTCTTTGCAGTTTGCGGCAGCTCTGAAATGGCAAATCTTACTCTTGAAGAAAGAGTTAAGCTTGCTGAACTTACGGTAAAGCATAAAGGAAACACAACTGTTGTTGCTACTGCCAATATGGAGCCTTCATGGTTCAGTCAGGTTGAAGAAGTCAAGAAAATTACTGCAACAGGTGTTGATGGTATTGTCTTTACCACAAAGGGATTTGGTAATGACCCCGAAAGACTTGTAAATTATGTCGGTGAACTCAAAGCTTTTACTGACCTTCCTGTATTTATGTATGAATTTCCCGGTCTTCAGCCGCATCTTATTTCGGGTGAGTGTTACGGCAGACTTGTAAAAGAATGCGGTGTTTACGGAATCAAGGATACTACATGTCTTGTTGAAGGCGGAATAAAAGAGAAGATTGATAATAAAGGTGATTCTTGTATTATTCAGGCAAATATGCCTTTTCTCTTTGAAGCTTATAAGCTCGGTGCAAGGGGAGTTATGGCTACACCCACTGCCTGCGGAGGAGCATTCTTCCAGAGATTCCACGAAGCTTTTGTCAGTGGTGATATGGAACTTGCTGAAAAGAGATATAATGAGATAATTCTTCTTGATAATGCCATTGACAGCGGCTTTAACTGCTCGGCAAAATATCTTGTAAATCTTCAGGGTGTCAAGGGAATGAAGGCTATAAACAGAGGCGGTCAGAAGCTTTCTTCTGCACGTCTTCAGAGTCTCAGAGCATTCCATAACTGGTGTGTTGCTGAAGGACTCATGAAATAACACTCAAGGGGACTGTTCTGCAGTCTCCTTTTTCATTTTTGCAAAAAAATAAAAGAGAGCCGAAGCCCTCTCTTATTTTGTTACAGGAACAAATTATTTTGTTTCTTATTCGGCGGGAACGATTGTTGTAGGTTCCTCTTCACCCTTAAGAGCTGCAACAAGACCTTTAATGGTATTGATGAGATAAAGAATGAATTCGTAAATCTGATTGACAAATTCCATAATTAATTCCTCCTGTGTTTATTGAAAGACCGGTATTAGTCCTTCTTGTCGTTTTCAGCTCTGATGGATGCTACGAGCTCTTTGATTGTGTTGATGATATTCATGATAAAATCAATGAACTGCTGTATAATTTCCATATTAACGCCTCCTGCTATTTTATTTCTCAGTATAATAATAGCATAATGTTATATGTTTTTCAATTACTTTTTTTGTTGTTCATAAATTTTTTACTAAAATATATAAAATGTTACCATTTATAATTTCTTAGTTCTCCGTGTTCCTGTAATGCAGGGAAATTCCATTGACGAAGTACTTCATATACACCTATTGCTACTGAATTTGACAGATTAAGGCTTCTTGCTTCGGAAATCATCGGAATGCGGACTGTGGTGTCAGGGTTGTCATGGAGAAGCTTTTCAGGAAGTCCTGCAGTTTCTTTGCCGAAAACTATGTATACTTTTTCGGGATAATTGATTTCGCTGTAAATATGCTTTGCTTTAGTAGAAAAATAATAAAAATTGCCGTTAAGATTTTTACTGAAAAAATCTTCGATTGACGAATAATAAGTGATATCCAGAAGATGCCAGTAATCGAGCCCAGCTCTTTTTAGCTTTTTATCGTCAATTCTGAAACCCATCGGTTCAACCAGATGCAGTCTTGCACCGGTAGCTGCACAGGTTCTTGCGATATTGCCGGTGTTCTGCGGTATTTCCGGCTCGATAAGTACTATATTGAGTTCATTCATAATTATAGCCCCGTGAAAAGATATTTTATTTATAATAAAATATTTTTCAGAAATTTGCAAATACTATTTTCGGAGGTGTTTAATAATGAATACAAGTAAAAGTGATATTCTTAAATATGTCGGTGCAGCAGCTGCTGTCGGCGGCACGGTTCTGCTCGGTTCAGGTCTTATGAGTGATAAAAAAAGTGTCAAGAAAAAGATGAAAAAAACTGCCGCAAAGGCTGTTAATGCAATGGATACGATATTAACCGGAATGCAGAATATAATGAAATAATTTTAATTGCGGAAAATTTGCCGGTATGCAGGATTTCCGCAATAATTATTGCTATTATATTAATTGCCTGCGAGAATATGTATGGTGATATTTATGAAGTATGTTAAATTATTCCCATTTATTTTGGCAGTAGTATTACTGTTCAGCTCATGTGCTCCTGAAATTGAACCCGAAAATCATGAATCCGAAAAGAGATCGGAAAGTACCGCTTTTAATGAAGAAGGAAAAACTTCGATTCTTGATGAAGCTGACCCGGTCTTTCCTGAGATAGATACATCAGGTGACGTACAGTCATCTGCAACTTCTGAAGGCAGATGCTTTTACGGAGCGAGAACCGGTACAACAAAAACTGCTACAGGTCTTGAGCCTCTTGAAAAGCTTGATTTTTCACTTAAAGATATGACAAATTCTTCAGCAATTCCGACAGAGACAATACCTTATGGATTCGGTGTAGCCTCTGATGAAAAACCTCACAATATCAGTGTGCAGAATCAACAATTTTTTGATGAAAAAGGTTTTGATGCCATTTGTTATGATGCAGAGACTGATGAAAAATCACTGTATCTCACTTTTGATTGCGGTTATGAAAACGGTTATACGGCAAAGATTCTTGATGTGCTGAAAGAAAAGAATGTTAAAGCGGCTTTTTTCTGTACGGTTCTTCAGATGAAGGATAACCATGATATAATTGCAAGAATGATAAATGAAGGTCATATAGTGGGTAATCACAGTGTAAATCATCCTGATTTTTCACAGATATCCCGTCAGGAAATAGTTGATGAGGTAAAGGGCTTTGATGATTATATCAGAGATAATTTCGGATATTCTGCTTTATATTTCAGATATCCTGAAGGAAAATATTCGGAAAATGCTCTTGCTGCAGTGAATGAACTGGGATATAAATGTGTTTTCTGGTCCCTTGCATATTCTGACTGGGATACTGAAAAGCAGAAAGGTGCTTCTTATGCTCATGACACTGTTATGGAAAGACTCCATCCCGGTGCTGTAATTCTTCTTCATGCCGTTTCTCCCGATAATGCCAATGCATTGGGAAGCATAATTGATTCTGCGAGAGCAAGAGGATATGAATTCAGAAGTCTTGATGATCTTGATTAATTTGCTTATTATAATACAGAATTGCTTTTTGTCGGGCAGTTCTGTATTTTATTATTTACTTAAACATAGTTATATGATATAATACATAAACAAAATGTTTTACAGGAGAAAATGATGAGACTCGAAGAAATAGATAAAAACGGGACTTTACAGGGATTTGTTCTCGTAAAGACATGTGACAGAAAAAGTGCAAAAAACGGTTCAACATACCTTGATCTTATTATTACAGACGGAGAAAGTGATGTCGTTGCCAAAATCTGGGATTTTAAGGGCGAAGTTTCAGAACAGCCTGCCGTAGGAACACTTATCCGCGTTCGCGGAACCCTTAGCATATATAACGGACAGCCTCAGTTCAAAATAGACAGATTCAGAGCAGTAAATGATGCAGATAATGTAAACATAAGTGATTTTGTTCCGTCAGCAACTTTCAGCGGCGAAGAAATGTTTGATGAAATAGTTTTGCTTGCAGATAAATTTGAAGATGCTGAGCTTAAAAAACTTACCTTAAGTGTTCTTGATGAATATAAGAGCAGAATTCTTGAACTACCCGCTGCATTTAAGCTTCATCATGCAGTACGTGGCGGACTCATGATGCATACTTTGTCTTTGTGCCGACTTGCTGAAGCTGTTTCTTTATTATATCCGTCTGTTGATAAGGATTTGCTTCTGTGCGGTGCAATTTTACATGATATTGCAAAATCTGAAGAATTCAATCTTGCCCCGACAGGGCTTGTTGACGGGTATACTGCAAGAGGAACTCTTGTGGGACATCTTGTAGGCGGAGCAATGCTTGTAAATGAAATAGGAAAGCGGGAAAATATTTCCGATGAAACTTTAATGCTCGTCGAACACATGCTTATTTCGCATCACGGAATCCCCGAATACGGTGCGGCGGTTCGTCCTTTGTTTCTTGAAGCTGAAATTCTGTCATCGTTAGATACTTTTGATGCCAATATTTTTGAAATAGAAAATGCTCTTAAAGATATCGAAGCAGGTTCTTTCACAAACAGAATGTGGGCACTTGACGATAGAAAATTCTATAATCACGGTCGCAAAAAGATTGTCACCGATGTCAATCTTATTATAAAAAATAGTGAGAATGAGGAAAAATAACAGAAAATCCGGAGGAAATTATGGAAAACTGGACTGAAATTAAAATTAATGTACCTGTTGAAAGAGTGGACGAGGCCGGTGCCGTCGCCTCAATGACTGTTCCTTACGGCATCTATATCGAGGATTACAGCAATCTTGAAGAAGAAGCAATGGAAATTGCAAAAATCGATCTTATTGACGAAGAACTTCTTGCAAAGGACAGAAGTATCGGTATTGTACATATATATATATCACCTGAGGAGAATCCTCAGGAGGCTGTCTCATTTATAAAAGAGAGACTTGATGCAGAAAGTATTACTTATGATATTGAACTGGCAAACTGTGCAAGAGAAGATTGGGAAAATAACTGGAAGCAGTACTTTAAGCCCATTAAAGTCGGAAATAAGCTTCTTATAAGACCCGTATGGATTGATGACTATGATGCTGAGGGCAGAGCAGTGCTCAATCTTGAACCTGGCATTGCCTTCGGCACAGGCACTCATGAGACAACAAGGCTTTGTCTTGAAGCATTGGAAAATCATATAACTGAGCAAACACACATGCTTGATGTCGGTTGCGGAAGCGGTATTCTCAGTGTTGCAGGTATGCTTCTCGGTGCAGCCGATGTAACAGGTGTTGATATTGATAAGCTTGCTGTTAAAGTTGCCATTGAAAACGGTAAACTCAATTCTTTGAATTACCCACGGTACAATATGATTGTCGGAAATCTCATTGATCGTATTTCAGGTAAGTTCAATGTTGTTACTGCGAATATTGTTGCTGATGCTATAATAATGCTTACTCCTGATGTGAAAAACTTTCTTGCAGATGATGCTGTATATATTGTGTCGGGAATAATTGATATCAGGGAAGATGAAGTACTTGCTTGTCTTGCTGAAAACGGATTTACAGTTGTGAATCGGCTTGAAGAAAACGGCTGGGTTTGTCTTGAATGCAGACTCTGATATTTTTAACATAAGTTCTGTTATATGACTTGTTGAATAATATTTGCACTAAAAATCAAAATAAAACATGCAAAAATAAGACCGTTTTTATTGACGGTTTTATTTTTTTGCCCTTCAATAATTGACAAATTATTCGACCCTTCAGGTATATAATTTTGATATATCTTTTTCGGAGTAATAAAATGCAAACTGTAATATATGCTGATATTCTGATATTTATAAATGTTATAATAACTTTCATATTGTTGCTTACAACTGCTGATATCGTACATATACATTCCGGGAAAATCAGATTCATCAGTGGTTCATTTATCGGTGGACTTTTTTCGCTGATAATACTTGCACCTTCGATTAATTTTTTTCTGATGTTGTTTATTCGATTTATCATGTGTCTTATAATAGTTCTCATTTCGTTCAGAACAAGTACTGTTAAGAATATGCTCAGATGCTTGTGCGGTTTTTCGGTAATAAGTTTTCTGTATGCCGGTATTATAAGCTTCGTTTCTCAGATTATTTTTCCGAGCCACATTTTTTATAATAACGGTTATGCGTATTATGAATTTAATTCTCTGAGCCTTATTTTAATTACTGTCATTACATTTTTAATTATCAGAACAATTAACCTGAAGGTGTTTGTAAAAAACAGGAAGGATTTGATTTTTGATATTGAAATTTTTATGAATGAAAGCTCTGTTTTCGTAAAAGCACTTTACGATTCGGGGAACAGTATAAAGGATTATTATACCGGAAGACCGGTTATAATAGTAAATTTCTCATCTGTCAGCTGTATCTTGACAGATGAGCATAAAGAGAAAATTAAAACATTGATTGGTGATTGCAGTGAGATTTCTATTTCAAACGGTATCAGATTACTGCCGGTAAATACGCTCGGCACAAGAAAGATTTTGCCTGTAATCACAGCAGATAAGGCAGTTATCAGAAACTGCGATATGTACAATATTTGTTATAAGCCCGGTGTCGCCTTTACTGACGATACTTTTAACGGTAAACAATATGAAGCACTTATAAATGATGCAGTTACAGGGAAGGTGATATAGTGAGCAATTATTCAATAATTGAAAAAATTATAAGAGTCAGAATTAAGCTTATAAAGTTATTTCAGAAGTTAAAACATGAACCTGATAAAAAAGATAGTGATGATCTTTTGTTTATAAACGGAGAACCTTCTTTGCCTGCTCCGTTAAGTAAGGAAGAAGAGGCACAGTGCTTTTTAGGGATTCTTAAAGGCGATGAAGAGTCAAGAAATAAGTTGATTGTTCACAATCTGAGGCTTGTAGTATATATAGCGAAAAAATTTGAAAATTCAGGTGTTCCCATTGATGACCTTGTTTCTATAGGAACAATCGGTCTTATCAAAGCTGTCAAGACTTTTTGTCCTGATAAGAACATAAAACTTGCGACCTATGCAAGTCGTTGCATAGAAAATGAAGTTTTAATGTATCTGAGAAAAATCGGAAACATAAAAACTGAAGTCTCAATAGATGAACCGCTCAATGTGGATTGGGACGGAAATGAACTTTTGCTGAGTGACATTCTTTCAACAGCTGATGATACTGTAAGTATCGGGGTTGAAAGTGATGATGAAATAAGAATTCTGATGGAGTGTATTGAAAAACTGTCTGACAGAGATAAAAAAATAATATATCTCAGGTTCGGACTTAATTATTCAAGAGAATATACTCAAAAGGAAGTTGCTGACATGCTCGGCATTTCTCAAAGCTATATTTCAAGAATCGAAAAGAAAATTATCGAGCAGTTGAAAAAAGATATGGACAAAGCCACTGCACTTAATTAATAAAATCGGGACGAAAGTTCCGTTTTTTTTAATATCCGTAAAATTTTATATATGTACGTCTGAATATGATATTAGTTTCAGGATTAATATTTTATTAATTTTCTGTCTGTAGTTGACTAAAAATAAAAAATATGTTATTATTAACAAGTTTAATAGAGCAATATTGTATTATTTCGATAAAGGCAGTTGAAATTGTATGATCAGTATGTTTCTTGCTGACGGTTTTGAAGAAACAGAAGCACTTGTTACTCTCGATATGATGAGAAGAGCAGGTATAGATGTAAAAACTGTCGGAATTGGCAGTAATGAACCCGTGGGTGCACATGGAATAATTGTAAAGGCTGATGTGTCGTCTGAAGAATTTTCTTCAGACGGATGCGAAGGTATTATTTTGCCCGGCGGAATGCCCGGAACCGAGAATTTATATAATTCGAGAACTGTTATATCTGCACTTGAGTACTGTATGAAGAAATCTCTTCTTGTTGCCGCTATTTGTGCTGCACCGATTATACCCGGAAGAATGGGATTTCTTAAAAATAAAAAAGCAGTTTGTTTTCCCGGGTTTGAAAATGAATTACTCGGTGTTGATGTAGCTGATATGCTTTGTGTCAAAGACGGTAATATTATTACCGCTAAAGGTGCCGGTTGTGTCTTTGAATTTTCACACAGTATAATATCGACCCTCAGGAATTCAACTGTAGCTGATAAGATTATTCATGATATTCAGCACAAAGGATTATAATATCATTTTTTTCGTCGGAGGAAAAAAATATGGATGATAAAAAAATCAGAGATAATGATGCTTATGATGACCTGTTGAAGAGTTTTTCCTCTTCAAGGAAAAATGAAAAACCTGATGATGAGGTCAGAAATCACGGCGAGATTTATTTTTCCGTTAATTCCCCAAGAAATACAACTGCCCGTCAGACAACTCATGTAAGAGCTGCTAATGCACAAAAGAAGGCAGTTCCTCAGAAAAAAAGAGCTGAAAATATTGTTGCAGTAAACAATAAAAAAACTGAAAGCGGAACTAAGCCAAATAAGAGACCTTCTGCTAAAAGACGTAAGAGAAAAGCAAAGAACAGTTTTCAGGGGTTGCTTATTGCCCTTGTTATTGTTGCTATTTCTGTTTTATCTGCTTTTCTTCTGAAAACTACTGTTATGAATTGTATAAATGACATTCTTGCAATAAATGCTTCAACTACTGAGTACAGAGTTATTCTTGAAAAAGATATGGAAGTTGACGATGTAATTGATGTTCTTTCTGAAAAGAATCTTATAAACAGTAAGGCTTTTTGCCTTTTGTTTGCTGAAATCAGAGATCTGGGAGTTGACACTGACCGTGACGGGTTTGAACGTGCGATTATTTATCCTGCAGGTACTTATCATCTCAGTGCTTCTATGGGACTTGAAGGTATGCTTCTTGAAATCAGGACCAATGGTGTCGAGTCCAATACTGTAAAGTTAACTTTCCCCGAGGGATATAATGTTGTTCAGATAGCACAGAAGCTTGATGAAAACGGTGTTTGTTCTGCTTATGATTTTTATGCTGCCATGAACGATGAAGCCCTCTTTGAAAGATATGAGTTTCTGTCTTCCGTTACAGACAAACAGTTAAGGTATCGCGTACTTGAAGGCTATCTGTATCCTGATACTTACGAGTTTTATATCGGTGAGGCTGCATCAAGTGTTGTAGAACGATTCCTTGAAAACTTTGAGAGCAAATGGACAGAGACTTATGCTTCAAGGGCACAGGAACTTGGTTATACTGTTGACGAAATTCTCACAGTTGCCTCCATTCTTGAAAAAGAAGCTTTTGATGCTGAGCAGATGACGGTTATCGCTTCAGTTATATATAACAGACTTGAATCTTCTTCGTTCCCGTACATCAACTGTGACTCCACGGGCAAATATATTGAAAATTTCAGAGAATCTCTTGAAGCAGAAGGTAACTATGCTGAGTATATGAAGGTTTATGACACTTATCAACAGACAGGTCTTCCCATAGGTGCTATAGGCTGTCCCGGTGCAGATGCAATTTATTCGGCTCTTTATCCCGAAACCACTGATTATTATTACTTCCTACATGATAGTGAGGGTAAGATATATCTTGCCTCTGATGCTGCAGAGCATCAGGCAAACATGCAATATCTTAACTGATATTGATTATTTCACTCAGTAAAACTATTTATAAGACCGTATTATGCTGTTTTTACGGCTGTATTACGGTCTTATTTATATTTTTTTACAAAATATTAAAAAAATGTAGTTGAGATTAGAATTTTATTGTAGTAAAATGATATAGAAAATTTAATGAAAAGGGAGAATTGTTATGAAAGTATTTATGATTGGCGGCACAGGTCTTCTCGGTTGTGAAGCTGCACGAATTTTCATTGAAAGAGGTCATCAGGTTAAAAGTGTTGCATTGCCTCCTCTTCCCGAAGGAGCTCCGATTCCCGAGGAGATGGAGCTTGAATTCTGTAATATTTATGAAAAGTCCGATGAAGAAATCAAGGCAATGATGGAAGGCTATGATTGTTTTGTTTTTGCTGCAGGTATTGATGAAAGAGTAGAATTTCCTGCACCTGTTTATGATGCATATTATAAGTATAATATTGCACCCCTTGAAAGAATTCTTCCTCTTTGCAAAGAAGTCGGCATGAAGAATTCTGTTATTCTCGGCTCTTATTTCTCTTATGCTGCAAAGCAGTATCCCGAATTGAAGCTTACAGAAAAGCATCCTTATATCAGAAGCCGTATTGCTCAGGAAGAAGTTGCTTTTTCCTTCGCTGATGAAAATTTTGATGTTGCTGTTCTTGAGCTGCCTTATATTTTCGGTACTCAGCCCGGAAGAAAACCTGTTTGGGTAATTCTTATTGAGCAGATTAAGATGATGGATAAGCTTCCTTGCACTCTTTATCCCGGCGGAGGCACAGCAATGCTTACTGTTCGTCAGGTTGGTGAAGTTATTGTCGGTGCTGCTGAAAAATCAAAGGGTGCAACTGCATGGCCTATCAGTATGTATAATATGGATTGGAAAAAATTCCTTAAAATTGTTTATGCTGCAAGAGGTATGGGTGATAACAGAAAAATTATCAGTATTCCTCCCTGGATGATGCGTATGGGACTTGGCGGTGTCAAAAAAGAATATGCTGAAAAGGGAATAGAAAGCGGTATTGATGTTGACGGTCTTGCAGATATTATGGCGATTAATCTGTTTATTGACAGAAAGTACAGTATTGAACTCGGTGCTACTGAGGATGATATAGAATCTGCAATAACCGATTCAATAAAGGTCAGCCAGGCTGTTTATGACGGAACTGCTAAGCTTCTTGAAATGAAGGGTGAATGATTTAATCATTTGACTTTATGAAGTTTTAATAATATAATTATTGCGGTAAGTTTTACTTGCCGCAGTTTTATTTTGGAGAAAAATTATGAAAGAATCAGTATTTCCTTGTCAGGTTGCAAAAAAATGCGGCGGATGTCAGTTAACAAATATGACTTATGAGCAGCAGTTGAGTTATAAGCAGGGAAAGGTTATAAAACTTCTCGGCAGATTTGGTCATGTGCAGAATATCATAGGAATGAAATCTCCCTATCATTACAGAAATAAGGTACAGGCAGCCTTTGGAAGAACGAGAAGCGGAATGATAATTTCAGGTGTTTATCAATCCAGCACTCATAACATAGTTAAAGTTGATTCATGTTTAATTGAAGATAAAAAAGCCGATGAAATAATTGTTACCGTCAGGGAACTGCTTAAGTCTTTTCATCTCACTGTATATGATGAAAGAACAGGCAAAGGCTTTTTGCGTCATGTGCTTATAAAACATGCCTTCGGCACAGGTGAAGTTATGGTTGTGCTTGTAACCGGAACTCCCGTATTCAAATCTAAAAATGATTTTTGTAAAGAACTGCGAAGACTTCATCCTGAAATCACAACAATAGTTCAGAATATAAATAACAATTTTACGAGCCTTGTTCTTGGTGATAAAGAAACGGTCTTGTACGGTGACGGATATATAACCGATGAACTTCTCGGTTATAAATTCAGGATTTCTGCAAAATCTTTTTATCAGGTAAATTATGAAGGCACTAAAATTTTGTATTCAAAAGCAATGGAATTTGCCGATATTTCCCGTTATGATGTTGTTATTGATGCCTATTCAGGCGTGGGTACAATAGGAATAATTGCCTCTCAGTACGCCAAAGAAGTAATCAGCGTTGAACTCAATAAAGATGCAGTAAAGGATGCAAAGATAAATGCATCAATAAACAGCATAAAAAATATTCGTTTTTTCTGTGCTGATGCAACAGAGTTTCTCTTGGCAGCAGCTAAAGAAGGTGAAAAGATTGATGTTGTTCTCATGGATCCCCCGAGAGCGGGAAGTACCGTAAAATTCATGGAAAGCGTATGCAGACTTGCTCCGTCAAAAGTGGTTTATATATCCTGTAACCCCGAAACTCTCGCAAGAGACCTGCTGTACTTTACGAAACATGGGTATAAAGTCAGAAAAATTCAACCGGTCGATATGTTTCCTCATACAAATCATGTGGAGACGGTTGTTCTTTTG
>SVQH01000058.1 GCA_015065425.1 Oscillospiraceae bacterium | reverse complement strand
TATATAAATGTTGTTGCCATATTTCAAAAATTTGGCTTGAAAATATAATGTAATAGTGTATAATATTATATAATAATATTCAGGAGGTATAGTTATGAGTAAAGGTAAATATTACATTACTACTGCTATTGCATATACATCAAAAAAGCCTCATATCGGAAATTCTTACGAGATAGTTCTTACTGATGCCATTGCGAGATTCAAGAGACTTCAGGGATATGATGTCTTTTTCTGTACAGGCACTGACGAACACGGTCAGAAAATTGAGGAACAGGCAAAAGCAGAAGGTATTACACCTAAGCAGCATGTTGACAAAATTGCAGGCGAAATCAAAGATATATGCGATAATCTCAATACTACTTATGACCATTTCATCAGAACTACTGATGATTATCATGAAAATGCTGTTCAGAAAATATTCAAAAAGCTTTATGAGCAGGGAGACATTTACAAAAGTTCTTATGAAGGACATTACTGTGTGCCCTGCGAGAGTTTCTTTACTGAGTCACAGCTTAAGGACGGCAAATGTCCCGATTGCGGAAGTGAAGTAAAGCTTGCAAAGGAAGAAGCATATTTCCTTAAACTTTCAAAATATCAGAAACAGCTTGAAGAACACATAGAAAACAACCCTGATTTCATTTATCCTGAAAGCAGAAAAAAGGAAATGCTCAACAATTTCATAAAGCCCGGTCTTCAGGATTTGTGTGTTTCAAGAACTTCTTTCAAGTGGGGAATCCCCGTAACATTTGATGATAAACACGTAATTTATGTGTGGATAGATGCTCTTTCAAATTACATTACAGCTCTCGGATATGACCCCGACGGTAGCACAGAAAAATACAATAAATACTGGCCTGCCGACGTTCATATAGTAGGAAAAGATATTATTCGTTTCCATACTATTTACTGGCCAATAATGCTTATGGCACTTGGTGAGCCTCTTCCCAAGCAGGTTTACGGACATCCGTGGCTTCTTTTCGGCACCGATAAAATGTCAAAGTCAAAGGGCAATGTTATTTATGCAGATGAGCTTACTGCCCGCTTCGGTGTTGATGCTGTAAGATACTATCTTCTTTCTGAAATGCCTCATGCTACAGACGGCTCGATATCCTATGAAACCATAATTGAACGCTACAATTCAGATCTTGCAAACACTCTCGGAAATCTCGTCAACAGAACTGTTGCGATGATTAACAAATATTTTGGCGGAACCCTGACAAACAACACTACTTGTGATGAAATTGATACTTCCTTCAAAGAAGATATTCTTTCTGCACTTCCTGTGATGGAAAAAGCATTTGATGATTTCAGAATTGCTGATGCAGTTGAAGCTGTTATCGGAAGTGCAAAACGCAGCAACAAATATATTGATGAAACCGCCCCATGGGCACTCGCAAAGGATGAAGCAAACAAGGACAGGCTTTCAACTGTTCTTTATAATCTGGTTGAGGCTATCAGAATTATTGCTGTTGAACTTACTCCTTTTATGCCTGATACGGCAAAAGCCATTCTTACTCAGATTAACTGCACCGCTGACACTTATGACAGTATTCTTTCTTTCGGTCATGCCCCGCTATGCAACAAAGTCGGAGAAGCCACTCCCCTTTTCAACAGAATCGACGCTGCTGTTATGCTCAGCGAAATTGAAAAAGAAATAAAGGAAAAAGCTGTCGCTGCTCAGAATGCAGCAGAAATTGCAGGAGTTGCAAAAATCGGAATTGAAGATTTTGCAAAAGTAGACTTAAGAGTTGCTGAAATAGTCAACTGTGAACCTGTAAAAAAAGCAAAAAAGCTTCTCAAGCTAACTGTTTTTGACGGAAATTCAAACCGTACAGTCGCTTCAGGTATTGCAAAATGGTACAAACCCGATGAACTTATCGGAAAGAAAATAATTCTTGTTTCAAATCTCAAGCCTGCTGTTCTTTGCGGAATTGAGAGTCAGGGAATGATACTTGCTGCTGATTGCAGTGAAGATGATGTTAAAGTTATTTTCGTCGACGGCATTCCTGCAGGAGCAAAGGTAAGATAAATGTACAAAAACATTTTTGATACACATGCTCATTATGATGATGAGCGATTCTCAGATGATATCAGTAAAGTACTGGCAGAGTTACCCTCTGCCGGTATTTGCGGTATTGTCAACTGTGCAACTGATATTTCATCATGTAAAAAGTCTGCTGAAATTGCCGCTGAATATGATTATATTTACTTTTCAGCGGGAATTCATCCCCATGAAAGCAGTGAGGCTGATGACAGTTTCATAGAAGACATCAGAAGTTTTATCGAAAACAAAAAATGTGTTGCCATTGGCGAAATCGGCCTCGACTATCACTATGATTTTTCACCGAGAGATATTCAAAAAGATGTTTTTGAAAAACAGATATTTCTTGCAAAAGAACTGGACATTCCTGTTATTATCCATGACAGAGAAGCCCATGCCGACATCTGGGAAATTCTCAAACGATACAGACCCAAGGGCATTGTTCACTGTTTTTCAGGAAGCGTGGAAATGGCAAAGGATATAGTAGGAATCGGAATGTATATCGGTCTTGGCGGGGCTGTTACCTTCAAGAATGCAAAAAAACCTGTTGAGGTAGCAAAATATGTACCCATAGACAGGCTGCTGCTTGAAACAGATTGTCCTTATATGTCTCCTGTTCCTTTCAGAGGTAAGAGAAATGATTCTTCTCTGATTAAGTATACGGCAGAGTTTCTTGCAGAAATAAGAAACACAGACACACAGACTCTTCTTGATAAAACATGTGAAAATGCAAAAATAATTTTCTCTTTATGTGAATAATCACTGTTTATCCGCTCATAATATTAAATGGTGATATTATGAAAAATAAACATAACAAAAAGCAATTTTCAGACAATGCGGATTCATTTCTTGCCGCCCCGTATCCGACTGCCTCAAGCGATGAATTTGTTCCGAAACCGCTGAATTCTACTAAGTCTACTCCCAGCAATTCGACGAATGAAATTTTCGATTTTATTCCTGAGCTCAAAACAAAAAATAAATACACAAAGGAAAATTCCCGTTGATGCAAACGGGAATTTTCTTTTGTGTATTTATAAAAACACCTTAATATTTTCCTTACTGTATTTCATTATCAAAGGAAATCAGCATTAAATAAACTCAATATTACATCAATTATCCCTGTGCTGTGACACAAACCGACACAGGAATAACTAATAATATTTTTATTTTTTCTTTTTCATATCAGAAAGCCGTTCTCTGCTGCCGTCAGGACGAACAACAACAGTATTTTCAAGCTGAGTTCTGAGAGACTGTCTGTATGCCTCTACATACTCTTTTCTGAGAATCTGCTGTTCTTCTTTTTCAGCATCATTCAGCCCTTCATTTTTTGACTTTCTTGCAAGTTCGTTTATTCTGTCAATTTTTGCCTGCGTGATCATTATTGTTCCTCCTCCGGTGTATAAAAGCCTACAAAATCATCGGGGTCAAAATCCCGAGCCCAGTCTTCGTCGCCGTCATCCTCTTCAGGTTCGTAGGGTTTCAGAGGCACTTCAGCATAAGCCTCTGCTCTTCCGAGATTATGCCATACGGTTTTATCAACATTAAGCGTATAACCGCAGCCGTTCGGCATAAGCCATTCATGCATGGGAAGTTCAGGAATTGCAAAGTACTGCATTATTGTCATAATTACGCCGCCATGAGTAATCACAGAAACACTTCCGACACCTGTTTTCATGATACCCTCAACTATGTCATAAAAACATCTGCAGACCCTGTCTCTGAATTCTTTATTGGTTTCTCCGAATGGGGCTCCTGCATCTTCACCGCCTGAAAGCCATTCACCGAATGCAGGGTCGGTTCTGAGTTGTTCGGCAGTTGAGCCTTCAAATTCACCAAAATCATACTCAATAAGCCCGTCAAAAATCATCGGGCTTCTATCAGGATATAATATTCTGGCTGTTTCAAGGCACCTGTCAAGAGGACTTGAAATTACTGCATCGCATGAAGGGTATTCAAAATCGTGCATCATGTCCTTCAGTTGTTTTTTACCCATATTTGTCAGCGGTACGTCAGTATGACCGATATATAAACCTTCTTCGCTTCCTTCAGATATACCGTGCCTTATAAGATGAATCTTAAATGTTTTCATAAAATTCCTTTCCGTATATTTACAAAAAGTAAAAATGATAATATAATACAAATTGTATATTTAATACTGATATATTATATACCTAATATCAAAAACAATCAAGAGGTGTTATTGATGAGTATAGCATTTGCGGCAAATATTTCTGCTCTCAGAAGAGAAAAGAACATAACTCAGAAAACAGCCGCCGAGGAACTCGGTATCTCACAGGCACTGCTGTCACATTATGAAAAAGGTATACGAGAATGCAATCTTGAGTTTGTAGTAAAAGCAGCAGAGTATTACGGAGTAACGGCTGATTATCTTCTGGGAATTTCAGAATCTTCAGATTCGAACAAAAACAGCTTCGATTTTTCTGATGCCTCACAAGATTCACTTATTCATTCAACAACATTATTACGGGCAATGATATACCTGCAATCAAGGGCTCAGGACAGCAGTGAAGCAGTCGCTGAGCATTTCACTGATTATTTTAGTCTTGCCATAGAAAAATACCTTGCACTGACACTAAAAGATGATACTGTACTTGCTGGTCTTTGCAACATTCCCCTTTCCGAAACTCAAATTATTGATAATAATTTCTCAGACATACCCGAATGTGTAAAAACCATTGACAGCCATGCAGTTAAAATTATTAAAAATAAAATCAAAAAGTCGGTATAATATTTTTGCGATTTATTATATTTCAAAATGTAATCAATTATTGAATCAAAAAAACAAAGAGGGCTAAAGCTGTGTTGTTCTTATCGGAGAAAATGAAAATACGTCAACTTCGATTAAGAACCAGCATCGCATTTATATGCACAAATGTAGTTGGCCAGTAACCAAACCCCACTAACAACAGAACAGAGAAGATTCGTTTGAGTAACGAGTCTTCTCTTTCTTTTTGGCAAATTAAGTGACATGCTGACTATCGTCAGCATGATATTTTCGCTTTGCGAAAGTGATATTAAGTCTTTAAGACTTAGTGATATTCTATTAGCCAATAACTTGCGAAGCAAATGACGCTCGATAGAAAGACGAATAATACTGTATAGCAATATCTCTCGCCGTAGGCTAATAGAGTTGCGTGAGGTATCACGCAAATTTCTCTTTGTTTTTGTTTTTACTTTAGATTCCTCATGATATCGATTAAATTAATCACTATAATTGCTGAAATTATTGCATAAGAAATTGTTTTTATGGCACTTACACTTTTGCTGATTTTTGACACCAAATTAAATGTATTAATCCCTTTAGAAACTGAGTCCAACATATCAATACCCATTTATTTCACCTCCTGTAATTAAACTCAGCTATATGACAAATAGCGGGAATAGTTTCACCTTGCAAAGACAGAAGCGGAGACATCAATGCACCTGTTCCGGCAAAGAGGATTCTTTTTAACTCACCACACATCATTTTCTTCATAATCAAAGAAGCCATAACAGTAGCAGAGCAACCACAGCCTGAACCTCCTGAATGAACATCCTGTTTTTCAAGATCATAAATAAGAAGTCCGCAGTCATTATGAACAGAAGAAATATCCTTATGATATCGTGACATAAGATGATCAAGAAGAATGTCACTTCCGATTTTACCCAAATCACCTGTCAGGATAAGATCATAATCCTGCGGTGTTGTACCCGTGTCATCAAGAAAGTCAGCAATACTCTGAGCAGCAGCAGG
>SVQH01000057.1 GCA_015065425.1 Oscillospiraceae bacterium | reverse complement strand
CCAGAAAAAAGCATCGCAACAGCGGTGCTTTTTTCAGTTTTATTCGCCTTGCGGCGAGTGGTATTGCTTCGCAGTGATATTATGCTTCACATAGTTTTATTTGCTTCGCAAGTTTTATGACGAATAAAATATCACTGAAACTGTAGGTTTCAATATCACTTTCACGGTAGTGAAAATATCACTCTGCCGATAGTCAGAATAAGACTGAATTGCTTTGTTGCTAAATTGAGCTGTAAACACAAAAATCCAAGTCTCAGGACTTGGTTTTTTCAGTTATATCAGAAGGATATAACTTCATTTTGCGGCACTTGTGATGTAAGCTTTATTTCGGTTGTTACGCCGAGCTTTATCTGTCTGGCATAAAAAAGAAGTTGCCGGTGTTATGCTCAGCATAAATGATGTGGGCTGACGCTCATATTCTGTTGCACTTCGTGCAAATATATGGTATAATTTAACCGATAAATAAGAATTTACGTAGGTGATTCCCTATGGGATTTTGGGTTTTTATGCTGGTTATCGGTTTACTGCTGCCTTTTATTATGATAGGCTTTGGTAAATACTTTATAAAAACTGCTCCTAAAAATATCAATATAATATTCGGATACAGAACATCAATGTCTATGAAAAATAAAGATACTTGGATTTTTGCACATAAATATTGCGGGAAAATATGGTTTATCAGTGGATTGCTGATGTTACCTTTATCTGTTGCCGTAATGTTATTGGTGGTTGGCTGTTCGGAGAATATTGTGGGATATGCCGGTGTTGCTCTTTGTAGTATTCAAATTATTCCTGTAATAGTTTCCATTGTTTTAACAGAAAAAGCACTTAAAAAAACTTTTGATAAGAATGGAAATAAACTATAATTCAAATTTTAATATATTGAGCAGATTGAATTTTTATTATTAAAGCATGCTGTATTTAACATATAAAGTATTTTGGACTTGTATATAATTGTATTTTCTGAAAAAGAAGGTGTTTTATTTGGATAAAACTACAGAAATTTTTCTTACGGTTTCAGCTGTTATAATTATTGGTGTGCTGTTTTTCTGTTTTAAGTGGCTTTTCAGCAAAAAGAAAGAACATCCGGATTTTTATCACGAGGAGGATTTTGTTTCTGACGAAGATGTAAAAAATGCAAAAGCTGTTTATTTCGTCAGAGTAACGGGAATGAAATGCGGAGTAAAGTCTGTCGGAATCAAAAATCCGAAAACGGTAAGAGAGTTTTTTGTGTTTTTTCAAACAGATGAAGGCAAACAGCTTAAGGTAGAAGTCCCTGAGGATGTTTATTCCGAGTTTGAAACAGGACAGTGCGGAGAACTAACTCTTGTTGACGGAAAGCTCTTCGGTTTTTCATTAAGATAAATTAAGAAACAGGTGAATTTATGATATCGTTTTCAAATATTTTCGGTCAGTTTATAAGTAAGACCGTAACAAATCTTGTAGGGATTGCTTTTTCTGTGTCAAAGATAAAAAACAGAAGTAAGGGTAAAAAAACTCATATTCCCGACAGTTTTACTCCTGTTCTGAGATTTGCAGTCTGCAGTGACATTCATCTTAACGGTGAAGAAAATCAGATAGAGACAGTCCGTTTAAGACAGCTTTTTGAGGATATGTATTCTTATTCCGAAAAAAATAAGGTATATCCGAAGCTTGACGCTGTTGTGGTTGCAGGTGACTTTACAGGCGGCGGAGCAGAAAAAGAATATGTGATGTTCAACAAAATAACAGGGGAGTACAGAAAAGAGGAAACTCAGCTTCTCACAGTTCTGGGAAATCACGAATTCATCAACTACCGTGATGTTGATGCCTCTGTAGGTTATGATATCTATAAAAAATACATAAGTGACAATACAGATACTCATACGGTTATAAACGGCTTCAGTTTTATAGGTGTATCTTATGACCCGGACGGAAAAAAGTTTACGGGAAAACTGCAGTGGCTTGAAGGTGAAATTGAAAAAGCCGTGAAAAGAGATTCAGCAAAGCCTGTTTTTGTATATCAGCATCCCGCCCCCTTTATGACAGTTTACGGAAGTGTAAACTGGGGCGATACCGATATCAGAAAAGTTCTAAAAAAATATCCGCAGGTTGTTGATTTCTCGGGACATTCACACTATGCACCCACTGACCCGAGAAGTGTATGGCAAGGCTCGTTTACGGCAGTCGGCTGCGGTTCTCTTGCTGCATTTATGGGAAATCTCAATTACATAGACGGTGATAAGGATGCCCCGGGAAAATCAGGAGGCTTCCGTCTCGTTGAAGCAGATGCCGAAGGCAATATCAGAATGAAGACTTACGATAGTGAAAACCGTATGTTCTTTGATTCTCCCGAGTATTATTTTACATCACTGTCGGATGTTAAAAAGCGTTCTTATACATGGGCTCAGCAAAAATTCCTTGACACACCGCCCGTCTTTCCCGAAAATGCAAAGGTATCTCATAGTAAGGATGATGACGGCAACACTGTTCTCGTTTTCCCCGAAGCCTGCGGATTTTATGAGGCTGAAAATTATAAGATAAATGTTTCCCGCAGTGCATTTTCCTGCGTCTTTTCCGATACGGTCATATCTGATTATGTAAGAGCAACAAACAATGATGTGTTCGTAAATGCAGGAAAACTTGCAAAAGGCAGTTACAAAGTAAAAATCACAGCTTACAGCCCTTATGCAAAACGCGGTGCGGTTCTCAAGGGTGTTATAACGGTGAATTCACATTGATATAATTATTGCGATACTTGATTATGTATAAAGTTGAGATAATACAAAACGGACAGCGAATTGCTGTCAGAGTCGAAAAAGGAACGCTTCTTTCCTCTGTACTCATAGAAAACAGCACAGCCGCAGAACATCTCTGCGGCTGTAAGGGCTTGTGTAAAAAATGTACTGTTTTTGTAAAAGGAAAGTCTGAGCTTTCCTGTCAGTACATTATTGATTCCGATATCTGTGTTGAAGTTCCCGAAAAATCAGATATTGAATCCGTAACAGGTATGGAAGAATCAGACAAGCTTACCGATAATGTCTGCCTGTGTTTTGATATCGGTACTACTTCGCTCGCTCTGGCACTTGTGTCTCTTGACGAGCACAGAATTATCGGAACCGTAACGAAATCCAATCCGCAAAGAATTTTCGGTGCAGATGTTATGTCAAGAATTGATTACTCGACAAAATGCGGTACTGCTCAGCTTCATAATACCGTAATTGCCGCTTTGAATCAGATGATAAATGAACTTCTGAAGCGGTTCGGGCTGAAAGAAACGGAAAATCTCTATGTTGCGGGTAATACGGCAATGTTACATCTGTTTTTCGGCATAGATTGTTCATCGATGGGCGTGAGTCCGTATACGCCGAGTTTTCTTGAGAGTAAGACTGTTAAAGCAGAAAATCTCGGTATAAAGAGAATAAAACACATTATATCCCTTCCCGGTATATCAGCCTTTGTGGGATCTGATATTGTTGCAGGACTTGGCTTTATCGGTTTTTCAAAAAACGGAAAATACAATCTTCTCATTGACCTTGGTACAAATGCAGAGGTTGTACTTTTTTCTGATAATAAAATTCTATGCACTGCCGCCGCCGCAGGCCCATGCTTTGAAGGAGCCAATATTTCCTGCGGGATGAGTGCATCAAAAGGTGCGATATATGAATATTCGGATGAAGGCTATTCCGTTATAGGAAACACGGAGCCCTGCGGCATTTGTGCAACGGGACTTATCAATGTTATTGCCGCACTTATTGAAACTGAAGTTGTTGACGAAACAGGCTATATGGAGTGCGGAGTATACAGGCTTACAGAGAATGTGAGCATTACTCAGAAGGATATAAGACAATTTCAACTTGCAAAATCCGCAGTGTATTCGGCAGTTATTACTTTGATGAATAAAGCAGAAATCAGTTTTGATGACATTGAAAATATGTATGTCTCAGGCGGTTTTTCAGGAAAGATGAATATATCAGATGCAGTGAAAACAGGCTTGCTGCCCGGAGAACTGAAAAATAAATTTACACCGATAAATAACAGCAGCCTGCTCGGAACGGTGAAGTATGCTTATGAAAAAAACAATTTTTCTGTTTTTACAGAAAATGCAGAATATGTTGATTTATCGGCTGATGTCCTTTTCGGGGAGCTGTTTATTGAAAATATGCTGTTTCAACAGTGAAATTCAATAAGTCTGCTTGTTTTCACAATTATATTGAACAAGAGATGTCTCTTGTTGTATAATCATTCTGTAAAACTCATTGAATAAAGGTATTTTGAGTAAATGAATATATTCTCGGAAGAGAGGATTAAAGTTAAAAATGGCAAATAAATTCAGAATACGCTTAAAACGGGAATTGAATGAATACAAAATGCTTTTGCGTTCCATTCCCGCAACAGTGGTGACATTGTTCGTTGTAAGTGTTATTTGCATGAATCTTCTTGCAAACAAAACCCTTCTTAAGCTCGATTGGATTGCACTTGACGGAGGAATTCTGATATCCTGGCTCTCCTTTATGTGTATGGATATTATCACAAAGCATTTCGGTCCCAAGGCTTCAAACAGTATTTCCGTTCTTGCTGCTGCAATAAATCTGCTTACATGCCTTATTTTCTTTGTTGCAAGTGCAATACCTTCCGGTGCCGATGATTATACCGTGTTTGACAGTATATTCGGAGGAACCTGGTTTATTCTGTTGGGCAGTACGGTTGCGTTTCTTGCCTCTGCTGTAATAAATAATATGCTCAATCGTATGGTAGGAGATTTGTTCCGTAAAAATCCGGACGGAAGACTTGCTTATGCCGCAAGGACTTATGTCTCTACGTTTATCGGACAGTTTTTTGATAATTTCATTTTTTCTGTTATTGTTTTTGTATTCTTCGCACCGATTTTCTGGGACGGCTTTCGCTGGACAGTCCTTCAATGTGCAATGTGTGCCCTGACAGGTGCCGTAGCCGAGCTTATAATGGAAATTGTGTTCTCTCCCATTGGATACCGTATTACGAAAAAATGGCAGGCAGAGTCAGTCGGAAGGGCGTATATGGATTACATAGAAGAGGGGGATAAGAAATGAAAGTTTTGATTACGGGAACCACTCAGGGTATCGGAAAAGCAATAGCCGAAAAGTTTTTGCAGGAAGGACATATAGTCTTTGGTATTGACCGTCAGGAGAAAAGTATTGAGTATTTGGACTATACGCATTTTCAGTGCGATGTGCGTGATAAGGATAGACTTCCCATGATTGAAGATGTGAATATTCTGATAAACAATGCAGGGACTCAGAATGAAGATGATATCGACATCAATCTGAAAGCTTTGATACGGATAACTGAGAAATACGGTGTTCAGCCGAAAATTAAATCCATACTGAATATAGGCTCTGCAAGTGCTCATACGGGTGCTGAATTTCCCGAATACTGTGCAAGTAAGGGCGGCATTCTTGCATACACAAAGAATGTTGCAATGCGGGTTGCAAAGTTCGGAGCAACCTGTAACAGTCTTGACCCCGGCGGTGTGCTGACTCCTCTCAATGAGTGCGTGATGAACGACCCGAAACTCTGGGAACAGGTTATGAATGAAACTCCGCTCAGAAGATGGGCGACTCCCGAAGAAATTGCACAGTGGGCATATTTCCTGACAGTGACCAATACTTTCTGTACCGGTCAGAACATTCTCGTCGACGGAGGAGAGTCTATCAATTATCATTTTATCTGGAAAAATGAAGAATAACAGAAGTACAAGCAAACGGGAAAGAATTATAAGCTTTATCACATTGCCTGTTTTTTCTGTCTTAATAATATAAACGAATGCCGCCGGATTCC
>SVQH01000015.1:1791-74555 GCA_015065425.1 Oscillospiraceae bacterium | reverse complement strand
TTCTCCATTTGCCGAGGGTGATATTTGTTTCTTCGGGCGGTAAAATGAGATTTGGGATGAGATAGTCGCCGACCTGAGGGTATAGAATGTTGTTTGACATAATGATAGCCTCCTTTAATTTTGTAACTTCATTGTGCAAATTAAAGGAGACTTTGTCGAATGTGTGGATAAAATTTTTATTTGAGTTGAGAATTAAGCATTTTTGTCGAAATTTAGTGCATTTTTGTAAAGTGCGTTGAAGATGAAAGCGATCTGGAATATAGTATGATTGCGTTGTTATATATAATGGTTGTTGAATGTGAATTTAATAAATTAAATCAAGACTACCTGTATGTATTATGTAACTGAACAAATTAGATGTTATTAAAAATTACGTTACTTTTAAGATTAATAGAAACCATATTTGAAGAACTAATTTGTCCGTCACACTCCGCCTGTTTTGCCCATCTAATTAGATTACGCTATACTTTAATTGTAATATAACACTGTTTTATTCTTAAAATTTATTTTTTCTCTGTAAGTTTTCTCAAATAATTTTTGTGGAGGATTTTATGATTTATATTTTACACATTTCCGATCTTCATTTAGTTGTTAATCCGGATTGGAACAATATGAAGAATGCAATTTTAAATTCTGTAAAGGACAAGCTTCAAAATGTTCCTAAAGGAGAAAAACTGTTAATTATTACCGGTGATTTTCATAATTTTAAAGAAAACAGTTATGATCAAACAGAGAACTTTCTCCCAGAGTTGTTTGATGCAATGGGGATTGAACCAGATAAAGATGTTTTTGTAGTTCCAGGAAATCATGATGTATTGCAAGATGATCCGGCTGATATTAATCGAGAATCGATTATTTCTTCTGTAAAAGAATCTCCAGAGACTCTAAATGAAATCAACAAAATTGACAAACTTCTTTTGTGCTATGATTCATATATTAATCTGGTTAAAAAAGTTAAAGTTTACGCAGATAGCTGCGGTAATCTTCCTGTCAACGTTCATGTAAGAAGTTGGAGAAATAAAATAAACATTCTTCATCTGAATACTACCATAGTTGCAGATGATAAAGAGAAAAAAAGACAAATGGTTGACGCTTTGTCAGCGACATCCGATAAAATTTGTAAAGAATTGTGTAACGGAGATTTACCGCGTTTTGCGATTGGACATAATAGCTTTTATGATTTGTTGGAGGCACATAAAGAAAATTTACGTGGTATCTTTTATAATCAGAATATAAGTGCATATTTATGCGGCGATCGGCATCAAAAGAATAAAAAAATAGAAGAAAAATACATTACTTTTACCGATGGTAGCACGATTCCGAATGTCGTTTCTTACAAGACTTCTACAGATGAAAATGACAACTATTCTGATTTTGGAATGATTTGGCATATTTTGGACGAAGAAAAAGGTTGCGTAGATTTGGAATACATGAAATGGGATAAGGCTGACCAAGCAAAGCTAATTCCAGACGGAAATGGAAATTATATCATAAGAAAAAATCACGATAATACAAAAAATAATAAAAACAGAAGATTGGAAAACTGGCTGAACAACGAAGAAATATTAAATAAAAGCTCAATTGAAATTAAGCCATATTATGTCAAAAGCTTTCTGCATGGTGCTCGTTGCAAGTGGAATATAGCTTTCTCTGATGGTATTATTCCAAGGCGTAAAACTGTTGACGATTTGTATAAGCGCGTTGTGTACGAGGGTGGCGTATACGCTCTAACAGGTCCTGGCGGTGAAGGAAAATCCACTGCATTGATGCAGCTGTGTGCAATGCTGATAAAAAACGGGTTTGATGTGTTATATTATCGGGGATTCGGAAAAATAATAATCCCAGATAATATTTCTGAAAATACTGTGTTTATTATTGATAATCCTCCTGAAAAGCAGATGTTTAAGCATTTTTTGAATTCGGTTACAGAATGTGGTTACACTCTTGTCTTGGGAGCGAGAAAAAATGAATGGAACTTATTAAAAAAGTCCTTATGTATAAATGATTGTGATGTTGAGGATGTTTTACTGCCAGTGTTAACGGAAAGTGAGTCATGGGATTTCGCATCTTGTGTGTGTAAAAATTTGCAACATTCAAAAAGCATAGAACAGATTAAGGAGATATTTCAGAATAACTCATATGGTTTTCTTTACGCCGCAATGCTGCTTGCGGTTGAAGATAAAAACTCTTTAGATGGTATTGCACAGCAGATTATTGAAAATCTAAATAATAAATCTAAGTCCGCACTTCTTTTACTCGCCCATATTGTTATGTCGGAGTGGTGTGGGGTCGATTTTGAAAAGAAACAGTATAAGCCTATGTGTAAAACAATAAATCTAATTCCAAATAAAGGAGATAAAGCGTTAAGTAAAGAAGTATCTTTGAATGGTAATAAATACCAAACACGTCATGAAGTTATTCAAAAATTATTTTTTAAGTACTTGTTTTTTGACAGCGGAGTGTTGTCATTAGATGACATTGATAAAGTGCTTTCGAATTTGTTTGAATTCCATTTTCAACATTATCAGAAAGATAAGAATTACTATGCAGACCCACGGCGGAATGGTGCCGACTGTATTACCAAGCTTTCTGCAGGGTTGGAGTTTGCAAGCTCAAGAACTCAGGAGTTCTTAATACAAAGAATTGTGGATGAGTTTAAAACACAAACGCCAAGCTGTTTTAATAAGTTTGCTACATACATGAAAGATGAAGAGATACAATTGTTGTTTTATAAGATTTGCTTTGACAGGCAATTGTATTCTTCTTACCATTTACGGAGTTGGTGTGATTTATTGATAAAAAACGGCTCATTATGGAAAAGCAATGAGCCTTATTCTCCGTCTCAGATTTTTCGTAAAGTCTGCATAAATCATAACGCAGACAGTAATACATGGCTTACATGGGCACAGCTCGAGAATAAATACAACGGAGTAGGAGATTATAACAGTGAAAATACAGCCCGTTGGATTTACCGTGAAGCTTGTATAAATCATAATGCTGACAGTAATACATGGCGTGCATGGGCACAGTTAGAGGATAAATACAGCGGAGCAGGAGATTATAACAGTGAAAATACAGCCCGATGGATTTGCCGTGAAGCCTGTAAAAATCATAACGCTGACAGTAATACATGGCTTGCATGGGCACAGTTAGAGGATAAATACAGCGGAGCAGGAGATTATAAAAGTAAAAATACAGCCCGATGGATTTACCATGAAGCCTGTAAAAATCATAACGCAGACAGTAATGCATGGCTTGCATGGGCACAGCTCGAGGATAAATACAACGGAGCAGGAGATTATAACAGTGAAAATACAGCCCGATGGATTTACCGTGAAGCCTGTAAAAATCATAACGCTGACAGTATAACATGGCGTGCATGGGCACAGTTAGAGGATAAATACAGCGGAGTAGGAGATTATAACAGTGAAAATACAGCCCGATGGATTTACCGTGAAGCTTGTATAAATCATAACGCTGACAGTAATACATGGAGTGCATGGGCACAGCTCGAGGATAAATACAACGGAGCAGGAGATTATAACAGTGAAAATACAGCCCGATGGATTTACCGTGAAGCTTGTATAAATCATAATGCTGACAGTAATACATGGCGTGCATGGGCACAGCTCGAGGATAAATACAACGGAGCAGGAGATTATAACAGTGAAAATACAGCCCGATGGATTTACCGTGAAGCCTGTAAAAATCATAACGCTGACAGTAATACATGGCTTGCATGGGCACAGCTCGAGGATAAATACAGCGGAGCAGGAGGTTATAACAGTGAGAATACAGCCCGATGGATTTACTATGAAGCCTGTAAAAATCATAACGCTGACAGTATAACATGGCTTGCATGGGCACAGTTAGAGGATAAATACAGCGGAGCAGGAGATTATAACAGTGAAAATACAGCCCGATGGATTTACTATGAAGCCTGCAAAAATTATAACGCTGACAGTATAACATGGCTTGCATGGGCACAGTTAGAGGATAAATACAGCGGAGCAGGAGATTATAACAGTGAAAATACAGCCCGATGGATTTACCGTGAAGCCTGTAAAAATCATAACGCTGACAGTAATACATGGCGTGCATGGGCACAGTTAGAGGATAAATACAGCGGAGCAGGAGATTATAACAGTGAAAATACAGCCCGATGGATTTACCGTGAAGCTTGTATGAATCATAAAGCTGATGTGAATACTTGGCTTGCTTGGGCTGATTTGGAAGTTGGTAATGACAATATTGGAGAATACAATAAAGAATATTCAGCCAGATGGATTTATAAGGAAATATGTATTAATAGAAGTTTTCCGGGAAAAGGTTGGCAGAAATGGGCACAATTTGAAAAATCGCATAGCGGTAATGGTAATTATAATGTTGAAAATACAACTCGTTGGATTTTAAGAAAAGCCTGTATTGAACATAATTTTCACTGTTTCATTTGGCAGGATTGGGTAAGGATTGAATTGCAGGATAACAATATTGGAGATTTTGAAACAGAAAATACGGCTCTTTGGATATGTTCTGAGGGCATTAAACGTTTTCCCAAAGATGACGAGCTATTAGCATTATACTTGGAAGTTCAAAAAACTTTAAAATTGAATTGAACAACCATATACAAAAAGCCAGGTTGAAATTGAGCGTTTCTGATAAAGAATAGAAAAATGTACTAAGCAAAAAATGAGTATGGCTCGAAAGGACCTTAACTATTATTTTGTTTTTACTGCATCTGACACAGCTGTCAGCAGAGAATTTTCATTTGTTGACGGAAGGTCACATGAGTAATGCCATATCATTACACCGCCGAAACCGTTGTTTATTGCAAATTCCGTTTTTTCACCGACGACATCTTTTGTGTTGAACCAGAAGTCTTTGTTTATTGTACTGTCGTGATAATATGCATTACTGTCAAGCTTATCGTAATATGCATTGTACGAGTACCAATAAGCACCTCTGTCGGTGGGTCTTGCATAAAAGGGAAGTCCGAAATTGACCTTTTCAAGGGGAAGTCCTTTGAGTGCCGTGTTTCTTGCATAGGAAGTGCATACATCGTAGGGTGCATGTCTTCCCTCAGCGTCATAGTTATCGTAAAGCATAAGCTCTATTGTATCTACAGCATTCATTGCCTTTGTGTTGAGTCTCAGGTCCCAGTCGGAAACGGCAACACCGAGAAGGCGGTCAGGCATTTCTTTTTTGAGGCTTACAAGGAACTTGTTGAAGGCTGACCATGCTTTTTTTGAAATGGGATATTCATAATCAAAGTGAACACCGTCAAAACCGTATTCAAGAATTACATCCCTGATATTTTGTTCAAGCACACCGCTTTCAAAGGCTTTTGTGTGAAGTGCAGCCTGATATGCCATCTGTTCCTCATAAACACTGCTGTCACCATACTGCTGAGGTCCGAGCAAATTAAGAGTTATGTTCACATCTCTGTCACCTATGGCTTTTCTTAAATTATTGAGTGCGGTGGTGAGAATTTTTTCATCCGTTGTTACATTGCCGTTTTCATCAAACCTTGCACAGCCGAACAGTATTGCATCTGTTATTATGTCAAAATCTTCAGGACAAAACGCATTTTCGCTCTGTACATATTCTGCAACAACGTAAGACGTAACCCTGAAGTTTTCTGCCTTTTCGCCGAGCGGGACTTCTATTCCGAAAAATGACATAAAAATACTCCATACTGCGATAAAAAAGGCACCGATTCGTTTAATAAGCATTGTCATTACCTCCAATTCAATTATAGGATATAATAATTTCACATTTTATGCAAGTGTTTATTAAGAATTTGTGAGTTAATATTGTATATATGTATTTGTTTTTTTTGTTTTAAGATGAATACTTCGGAAGAATTTACAAAAAATACTTCTGAGGTGATATTAAACATGAATTACTTATGGGCGTTTCTTGTGGGAGGACTTATCTGCCTTGTGGGACAGATACTTATAGACAAGACAAAACTGACACCTGCGAAAATACTTGTAGGCTTCGTGTGTGCAGGTGTAATACTGGGGGCTTTCGGTATATATGAACACATTATCGATTTTGCGGGAGCAGGTGCTACGGTGCCCATTTCAGGCTTCGGGGCTATTCTTGCCAAAGGTACAAAAGAAGCCGTAGATGAAAACGGGCTTTTAGGTGCTTTATACGGGCCTCTTACCGCAGGAAGTGCAGGTATAATGGCAGCAGTGCTTTCGGGGCTTATCCTTTCATTTATGACAAAACCGAAACCGAAATAATTTTTGCAGAATTGTGATATATGTATTAATTTTTGGACTTTTAGAGAAAAAATCTTGTAATTTATGAAAGTGTATGATAATATGGTAATGCAGAAAACTGCATAATTATATATTGTGAGGTGAAAATAATGAATCAGGGTGAAGCAATGGAAATCCTCGATATCATCAAGGCTTTCTTCGATGCAATTATTGCAATCTTCAAGGCTCTCGGTCTTATCAAGACAGAAGAAGAACCCAACGAAGAAACTTCAGCAGAGGCTTAAGTTTAAGAAATTAATTAGCATGCTAAAAAAGACCGACGGAGTACCGTCGGTTTTTTTTCTCTCTTTTGTTATTTTTCAGTTTATTGAAATATTGACAAAAAGGAGATTACATGATAGTATAAATTTGTCTGATTGCAATTTATTGCAAAATATTTTTCGGCGAGGTGAAAAAAATGACTCCTACTGAAATCGTAAACATCATTGAAGCTTTCTTCGCAGCTATTCTCAGAGTTCTCAAGGCTCTCGGCATCGTAAAGGATGAAGAAACAGAAGAATAAGAAGACTTATTATCTGACACTGTAGTAACATTTCGCTTTGTTGCTAAAAACGGAGGCACTTTTTTCGGGTGCCTCCGTTTTTTCTCATTCATATTTTAACATTTTTGCGGTTGAAAATATTGACAAGGTATTTTTGAAGTGTTAAAATTGAAGAAAATATGAACAAAAGGAGAAGATTATGAAAACAACAAAGAAAATTATTTCTCTTATTTTGGCTCTTACTCTTATTTTTACGGTAGCAGTAGTTCCTGCTTTTGCCGCAGAGGATGACGGACTTCTCGGATGGGAAGACCTTACTGAAAATGATTATCCCTTCGTTTTCGTTCACGGTATGGGCGGCTGGGGTGCCTATGAAGAAAATGCTCCCATGCCTTACTGGGGCGGTATGAGCTTTGACGGTCTTAATATGAGTGTCGGTGATACCAACATTGTTGATATTCTCACCGAAAACGGAATTGAAACTTACGAAGCATCCGTAGGACCTTTTTCAAGTGCATGGGACAGAGCCTGTGAATTATATGCTCAGCTTACAGGTACTGTGGTAGACTACGGTGCGGCTCATTCAGAGGCACACAACCATGACAGATACGGTTATTCTTATGAAGGAAAGGCTCTTATGGGTGAAAACTGGGACCTTGAAACTCCCATTAATATTATGGGACATTCCTTCGGCGGTCCTACAGTACGTCTCTTTGCTTCCCTTATGTATTACGGTGATGAGGCGGAAATTGCTGCAACAGGTGATGATACATCTCCTCTTTTCACGGGCGGTCATGATGTTATTCACTCATGCACAACTTTTTCAAGCCCCAATGACGGTACTCCCATTGCCGATTTCCTTGTTGACTTAAAGCTTATTGCACTCATTGCCTTTGCAGGTAATCTCCTCGGTACATTTTTCGGTGACGAGGTGATGATGTGGTCACTTCGTTTCGGTCATTTCGGTATAACTCCCAAGGAGGGCGAGGAAAGAGCGAAATTCAATCTTTGTAATATTATGAATTTCTACAGGGCAAACGATAACTGCGGTTATGATATGACCATTGACGGTGCAAAGGAGCTCAATGAAAAAATAAATGTTGCTCCCAATACATATTATTATTCTTATACCGCCATTGCAACAGAGGATAACTGCGTAGGTATGCAGAAGCTTTCAACTCCTTCCATGTTCTCATTTTCTTCCTTTATTCTCAGTGCTTATGAAGGAAAGACCATTGACGGTGTCAAGATGACAAAGGAATGGGCAATAAGTGACGGCATAGTACCTTATGCCAGTGCAAAGTGCCCCATGAAGGATATTGACACGGCAAAGAATTATTCTGAGGCTGTAGGTGCAGGTGAAGAAATAGAGCCCGGCAGATGGTACATGATGGATCCCCTCATGGATTTCCAGCATGCAAGCTATATGGGCGTTATCGGCTGGCCCACCTCCGTTGAAGATTTTTATGTAAACTATATAAACACCGTAAACAGCAGATAAATTATAATTCAGCAGATTTTGACTGCTGAATTATGAACGATATTTTGCTTAAACAAAAAAATTGCCACCCGAAAAGAAATTTTTTCTTCTTCGGGTGGTTTTTTTGTTTAAGTCGGCTCTGAATCGAATAATTTTTCGTGAAAACGGCTAAATCTAAAAATAAGAATTTTTTCAGGTCCGCTTATTTTTTGAGCTTATCAAGCTCTCTTCTGAGCTTGTCTCTCTCTATTGTTATTTTTTCAACATCTTCAAGATAACCTGCCATGTCGCCTTTGAGTTTTTTTACTGCCTTTTCGTTTTCTCTTGCTTCGTTTGCAAGATCAAGTGCGGTAAGCACCAGGGCTTCGGTAAGGGATACTCTTGATGATGCCATAATTTCAGACACCTTTTTGTCAACCGTATCTCCGAGTTTTTTTACACTTTCGGGAGATTCATTTGAAATTACAGTGTATTTCTGATTGCTTATGGTGATACTTACCTTGTTTTTTTCCATTATTAAACCCCTTATCAGTTTTTCTTGAATTGCTGTTTCATTCTCATTTCTTTTGAAAGAATCTTTTTGCGAAGTCTCAGCGAAGTGGGTGTTACTTCAAGAAGCTCGTCATCGCTTAAGAATTCCATACTCTGTTCAAGTGAAAGAGTTGAATGAGGAACAAGTCTCAGTGCATCGTCACTGCCTGATGCACGGGTGTTTGTCATCTGCTTTTTTTTGCAGACATTACATACAATATCCTCAGCCTTTGCACATTCTCCGACAATCATACCTTCATATACGGGAACGCCGGGGCCTATAAAAAGTCTGCCTCTGTCCTGTGTATTGAAAAGTCCGTAGCCCGTGCTCTCGCCTGTTTCGTGAGCCACAATGGAGCCTCTCTCACGGGTCTGAATGTCGCCTTTGTAAGGCTCATATCCTGCAAAAAGATTGTTCATTATGCCGTAGCCGTTGGTATCTGTCAGAAATTCCGAACGGTAGCCGATAAGTCCTCTTGCGGGAATCTTGAATTCGAGATGTGTTGTGCCTCCGTCACGGGTGCCCATATTTTCAAGTTCACCTCTGCGGGAGCCAATCTTTTCCATAACGGGTCCTACATAGTCTGTGGGCACTTCGATTATAAGAAGCTCCATAGGCTCCAAAAGAACACCGTCTTCATGCTTATAAATTACCTTGGGACGGGAAACCTGGAATTCATAACCCTGTCTTCTCATGGTTTCAATGAGAATTGAAAGATGAAGCTCACCTCTTCCCGATACCTTGAATGCATCGGTGGTTTCTGTTTCTTCAACTCTCATGCTGACATTTGTTTCAACTTCCTTGAAAAGTCTTGCTCTTATGTTTCTTGATGTAACGAATTTACCCTCTTTTCCTGCAAAGGGGGAGTCGTTTACATGGAAGGTCATTGCAAGTGTGGGTTCATCTATTTTTATGAAAGGAAGAGGCTCAACGCAGTCGGGGGAGCATATTGTTTCACCGATGTTGAGGTCTTCAATACCTGAAACTGCAACTATATCGCCTGCTTTTGCAAAATCAGTTTCAGTTCTGCCGAGACCCGTGAAGTGATAAAGACGGGAAACCTTGACATTTCTTTTTTCGCCGTCTGTCTGACACAGAACCACAGACTGTCCTTCTTTTACCGTACCTCTTTCAATTCTTCCCACACCTATTCTTCCTACATAGTCATCATAGTCAAGGGAGGAGAAAAGAAGCTGAAGAGGTGCCGCTTCATCGCATTCGGGGCAGGGAATGTTGTCAATAATTGCATCAAGAAGGGGACGCATATCACCTTCACGGTCATCTTTGTTGAAGGAAGCAAAGCCTTCACGGGCAGACGCAAAAATTACGGGAAATTCAATCTGTTCTTCATCTGCACCGAGTTCAATGAAGAGGTCAAGCACCTCATCAATGACTTCGTCGGGTCTGGCTCCGGGACGGTCTATCTTATTGATGACAACAAGAGGAGTTTTCTTGAGAGCCAGTGCCTTTGAAAGAACAAATCTTGTCTGAGGCATACAGCCTTCAAAAGCATCGACAAGCAGAAGAACACCGTCGACCATTGTCATGATGCGTTCAACCTCGCCGCCGAAATCGGCATGACCGGGAGTGTCAACAATATTAATCTTAATGCCCTTGTAATTTACAGAGGTATTCTTTGAAAGAATGGTAATTCCTCTTTCTCTTTCAAGGTCATTTGAGTCCATGACTCTGTCCTGAATTACTTCGTTTTCTCTGAATGTACCGCTCTGCTTAAGAAGCTTGTCAACGAGCGTAGTCTTACCGTGGTCAACATGAGCGATAATTGCAATATTTCTTATATCTTCTCTTTTACTCAAAAAATTCACCTTCAAAAAATTTTTACAACATATTATATTACACCTTTCACAAAAGAAAATCAACAAATTTATACATTTTTCCCACTTTTACAGATTTTTTTATTTTTATGCTATCTTTTTTATGAAATAAATGTTAAAATACAACGGTAAATTGTGATTTGACGGAGGTTTTATTATGACGTTTCCCATGACAGACTTTTTACTCAACTATGATGTTTTTCCTCTTGTTTTTCCTGTCGGAAAAGAGGTTACCGTGCATATCCGTCCCACAGGCGGAAGACCTGAATTTGTTCCCGGTAAGGAATATAAGGTTCTTATCTGTGCTCTTGAGGGCGGTAAGCCCTATGACTATCCTTCTTCGGGCGATTACAGAGAAAAGACAGTTGTATGCAACGAAATCGGCGGCTTTGATGTCACACATACTTATGACAGCGAACAGCAGTATTTTATAAGAGTTTTAGGGGATGATAACAGAAAGATAAATCAGTTCCCCGTTTATGCCGTAGAACAGGACCTTGCAGGAAGATATCCTCTTCGCGGTGACCTGCACATGCATACAAACTGCTCTGACGGCAGACAGACCCCCGAGGTTGTGTCCGCAATGTACCGCAGTCACGGTTATGACTTCTTTGCAATTACCGACCATCACAGATATTATCCTTCTGTCCGTGCAATGGAATTTTATAAGGATATCCCCACTGAATTTGTTATAGTTCCCGGTGAAGAGGTGCATCTTCCCGATGTTCACGGTAAAGAAGCAGATGCACACATCGTAAATTTCGGCGGTGAATACTCAATCAACGCCCTTGTAAGGGATGAGCATTTCGGTGAAACAGGTGACAGCTGGGTACGTGCTATGCCGGGAGTCACTCCTCCCGAAGCCGATACCGTTGAAGTTTGGCAGGACAAGATGGAAGAACTTGCCGAAAAGACAGAGGTTCCCGAAAAGGTGGATAAAATCCCCGCAGCCGTTATGAAATGGGCATTTTCGGAAATCAAAAAAGCGGGCGGTCTTGCAATTTTCCCCCATCCCTGCTGGATAAGCGATACATACCATGTTCCCACACCCTTCCTTGAATACATTATGGAAAATCAGGACTTCGATGCTTTTGAGGTTCTCGGCGGCGAAAGCTATTATGAGCATAACGGCTTCCAGGTAATAAGATATTATGAAGATAAGGCAAAGGGCAGAAATTATCCCATAGTCGGAAGCACCGACAGCCATTCGTCATATCTGTCCAACAGAAACGGTCTTATCTGCTCCACAATAGTATTCTCTCACGAAAATGAAAGAAAGGCTCTTATAGCCTCAATCAAGGACTTCTATTCCGTGGCTGTAGATACCATAAGCACCGAATTCAGACTTGTGGGCGACAACCGTCTTGTAAGATATTCATGCTTCCTTATAAACAATTACTTCCCCCGTCATGATGAACTCTGCAAGGAGGAAGGCAGACTTATGAGAATATGTGCTGTCGGTACTCCCGAAGAAAAAGCTGATGCCGTAAAAGCACTCGGCGTAATAAACGGCAGAATGAAGAAATTTATGGACAAGTATCTTTCATTCTGATTAAAATTATTCAGGGATGAAACATTCCTCCGGGAATGTCAAGTTCCTGAATTTTTAATTTTACTATGATATACTGTATTATCCCGTTAAATACCTCCATATTTGTTGAAAAGTATTTAATCGCAAATAATTGATACTTTTTGGCTATAAAATGTTATATATAAATAAATATTGTGCAATATGTACAAAAAAATGCATTGCAAATTTTTTCTGTATTTTTATATTTCCCTTGAATATCAAATTTTTACTATATATAATGAAACTGTATGGCTGTATTATATTTGTTCCGGCTGTATGTAAATTCAGTATTTATTAAGTTGAAAATATTCAACAATGAAAGGTTGGTTTTATTATGGACAAGAAATTAAGAATCGGTATCATCGGTTGCGGCGGTATTGCAAACGGCAAGCACATGCCCAATCTTAAGAAACTTGATGATAAGCTTGAATTGGTTGCTTTCTGTGACATCGTGCTTGAAAGAGCCGAAAAGGCTGCCGCAAAGTTCGGTACAGAGGATGCAAAGGTTTATGAAGATTACAAAGAGCTTCTTAAGGATGAGACCATTGATGTAGTTCATGTCTGCACACCTAACCGTTCCCATTCATTTATTACAATAGATGCACTTGAAGCAGGCAAGCACGTAATGTGTGAAAAGCCCATGGCAAAGACTTATGCAGAAGGCAAGGCAATGCTTGAAGCTGCCAAGAGAACAGGAAAGAAGCTTACTATCGGTTATCAGAACCGTCAGTGCACAGAGCATCTTTATGTAAAGAGTGCCGCAGAGGAAAATGAATTCGGTGAAATTTACTATGCTCAGGCACACGCTATCCGCCGCAGAGCAGTTCCCACATGGGGTGTTTTCCTTAATGAATATGAGCAGGGCGGCGGTCCCCTTATCGATATCGGAACACACGCACTGGACCTTACACTTTATATGATGAACAACTACGAACCCAAGATGGTTGTAGGTAATACCTTCAGAAAGCTTGCTGACCAGACAAATACAGCAAATGCATGGGGCGACTGGGATCCCGAAAAGTTCACCGTTGAAGATTCCGCATTCGGTCACATCGTAATGAAAAACGGTGCTGTTATCATGCTTGAAGCCAGCTGGGCACTCAATGTTGCAGATGCAAACGAGGCTTGTTATACTCTTTGCGGTACTGACGGCGGTGTTACAACCAAGGGTGAGCTCAGAGTAAACAAGGTTAAGCACGGCAGACAAACTATTGAAGTTCCCAACCTTAATGCAGGCGGCGTTGCTTTCTATGACGGTAAGAAGGGTGATGCTTCCGAACTTGATATGTATCAGTGGATAAATGCCATTATCAATGACACTGACCCCTGCGTTCTTCCCGAGCAGGCTCTTTGCGTAACAAGAATTCTTGAAGCTATTTACACCTCCGCAAAGACAGGTCAGCCCGTATACTTTGAAGACTGAGGAGAAAAACAATGAAACTTGCTGTTCAGTTATACTCTCTTCGTCACCATATTGAAAACGGTGAAAATTTCCTTGATATACTTAAAAAAGTAAAGGAAATCGGCTTCGACGGTGTTGAATTTGCAGGCTTCCACGGCTACACTGCCGAGGAACTGAAAAAGACACTTGATGAACTGGGTCTTGTTGCAGTCGGGGCACACATGGGGCTTGATGATTTCAGACCTGAAAACCTTGAAGAAACTCTTGAAAAAGGTAAGATTCTCGGTGCTGCCACTCTCGGAATCGGCGGTGCGGACACAAAAACCGAAACTTCTCTTAATGAAGTTATCGAGGTTATGGGTAATGCCGACAAAGTTGCCGCTTCTTACGGTATGAAGGTTTATTTCCACAATCATACAGAGGAATTCAAGGAGCCTCTTTTCAATACCGTGGCAGGAACTGTTTTTGAAAGACTTGCTGAAGCTTGTCAGATGCAGATAGACACATACTGGTCTTTCCATGCAGGTAAAGAGAATTATTCTCTCATCAGTGAATATAAGGACAGAATTCCTCATCTTCACATAAAAGACGGTCTTGACGGACACCCCATGGCTCTCGGTGAAGGTAACAATGACCTTGCCACTGTCGTAAAAGCCGCAAAGGACAACAAAATAGAGTGGCTCATTCTTGAAAACGACGATCCCGTACCCGACGGAATTTCCGATATTACAAGAAGCATGGCATGGCTTAAAGCGAATGTAAATTAACTGCATAACCGTTAATTTATAAGTGATATCTTTGCTTTGCAAAGAGTGATATTGCCTGACGGCAGTGATATACCGTGAATTCACGGTGTGATATATTTGCCGTCGGCAAATGCTTCACAAGACGATTTGCGTCTTGTTCCGTTTCGCTCTATACGGGCGGGAGATCCCGCCCCTACGATATAAATTCGGAGGAAATATAATGAAATTAGGTGTTTTTACTACACTTTTAAGTAACCTCTCTCTTGAAGAGGCACTTAAATATTTTACGTCTCTCGGCATCGAGATGGTTGAAATCGGTGTCGGCGGATATCCGGGAAATGCTCATGCAGACCCTGAGATACTACTTAATGATGAAAAGGCATTTGAGGAATTCTGTGCACTTATCAAGAAATATAATGTTGAAATTTCTGCACTTTCCTGTCATTCAAACCCCGTTCATCCCAACAAGGAAGAAGCAGCTGCTGCCGATAAGGTTATCAGAAATGCAATTTTACTTGCAGAAAAGCTCGGTCTACATCAGATAAATACCTTCTCAGGCTGTCCGGGTGATCATGAGGGTGCAAAATATCCCAACTGGGTAACCTGCCCCTGGCCCAATGATTTTCTTGATATACTTGAATATCAGTGGAATGAAGTTCTCATTCCTTATTGGAAAGACCTTGTGGCATTTGCAAAAGAACACGGTGTAAACAAAATTGCTCTTGAAATGCATCCCGGTTTCTGTGTATATAATACCGAAACACTTCTTCGTCTCAGAGAAGCTGTAGGTCCCGAAATCGGTGCAAACTTTGACCCCAGCCACCTTATCTGGCAGGGAATGGAGCCTGTCAGTGTAATCCGTGCTCTCGGTGATGCAATTTTCCATGTTCATGCAAAGGATACGAGAATTGATAAATACAATACTGCAAGAACAGGTGTTCTTGACACTAAGCTTTACAGCGACGAAATTAACCGTTCATGGATATTCCGCTCTGTCGGCTACGGCAATGACGAGCTTTACTGGAAGGATATTATTTCAAATCTCCGTCTTGTAGGTTACGATTATGCACTGTCTATCGAACACGAAGACTCTCTTATGAGCCAGAATGAGGGACTTTCCAAGGCAGTAGGTACTCTCAAAAATTGTCTCATCACAGAAGACACAGGAGCTATGTGGTGGGTATGACAGATATCATATCATGATGTTCAGTATGTGTTATCATCTGATTAAATTAAAAAGATTTCAATAAATTTTTTGAAAAGAGAGGTTTTTTATGGCTGTTTTTATGTCAATCATGAACAATTTTACCACATTCATCATGGCGATACTTCTTACGGTTATTCCCTATGCAGGCTTTGAGCTTCCCGTTATTGATAACAAGGAAGATGACTGTCTTCTTACAATGGAGCTCATTTCCGATGTTCACATTGAGGAAAAAGAACTTTTCCGTCAGGCTTTTATGCTTGCAGGTTTCAATAACCTTAAATATGCAAAATGTGACGTCGACGGTATTCTTGTTGCAGGTGATATCACAAATTTTGCAGATGAACCTTCACTTGCAAAATATTTTGAGCTTATTGAAAAATACAGTCCTGCTCCCGTTATTACCATAGCAGGTAATCACGACATCGGTCATGTAGGTGACAGAGGTGTTACGGATATTACCCGCGAAGAGGCTATGGCAAACTTCATCAGATATAACAATGAATATATGGGTACTGCTTATGAGCACAATTATTTCAGTACGGAAATAAACGGCTATAAGTTTATTGCACTCGGTGATGAAGTAATTGACGGCGGTCACTGGGACGGAATGGATATTTCCGACGAACAGATGGCATTCCTTGACAGCGAACTTGCTTCAGCCAACGGTGAACCCGTTTTTGTCTGCTGCCACTGGCCCGTTGACGGAATGAACGGACAGGAAATAGTTTATCCCGACGGTGAAATAGAGCTTGATAAGAACGATATCAAGAGCGTTATGGAAAAATACGAAAATGTTTTCTATATCAGCGGTCATATTCACGGCGGTATAAAGAGCACAGTTGCCGCAGAATTCTGTGACATGGCAAATGTTGAACAGGAAAACGGCGTAACTTATGTGTCTCTTCCCACTTACGGAATAGTAAATTCCTTCGGCTATCCCTGGTCCGGAACAGGAATGCAGATGGAAGTTTACGAAGACCATATAATCTTCAGACCCCGTAATTTCATCACAAACAAGTGGTTCACAAACGCAGTGTACACAATAGATATCGCGTAAAGTAAAATCAAATCCCGCAAACGAAAAGTGAGAGGTTGCAGAGGACAGAAAAAGAGGTAATACGGATAAAACCGTGTTACCTCTCATTTTTACCCCTTCACCTTTGGTGGTGAGTAAGTGTGCCTTTCATTTTTCTAACAGTTTAAGTGATATTCTGCCATGCGGCAGAGTGATATTATTGTCTTCGGCAATAGTGATATTGAAACTTTCAGTTTCAGCGATATTTTATTCGCAAATAACTGACCGAAGGTCAATAACACTACGCGAAGCGTAATATAACTGCATAGCAATACAACTCGTCGTAAGGCGAATAAAACTGAAAAAAGCACCGCTATTGCGATGCCTTTTTTCTGGCTCGTAGCACCGAAAAAGATATCAAGGTTGAAACTGGCCAATAAATTGGAATTGGTTAAGCTTTACAGAAACAAAGCAAGTTCTATTTCATCCTCATCTAAATTGCCAGTTTCTTTGAACCCATACTTATTATACAAATGCAGTGCAATGAGGTTTTCTTTATTGCAAGTTAATACTACTTTGTTAGATGGGCCAAACGGCTTGGATGCAATATAATCCAAACATTTTCTTAAAGCAAGAGCTCCAAATCCTTGATGTTGATAAGCAACATCAATCACCATATGCCAAATATTATACTCTGCAAGGTCATAATCATATATCACCATCACATAGCCAACCATTGTGTCATTATCAAATATTCCAAAAGGTGTGCATTGATTATAATATACATATGCTTGTGCTAAACTCCTAATTGGATTAGAAACAAATTGTTCTTGTTCTTTGTCCAATTTTAAGTTAAATGCTTGTATGAAGTTATTCTCATCAATTCGTGTTAGTTCAATATTAGACATAATTCCTCCTATTTGTTGTGGAGGGATTACAGCAAAATATAGTCTCCCTCCAAATTCAATGCTTCAATAGTAACCAGATTATAGTTTCTATTCATAAATGAACATCTCCTTTCGATTCGGGATATCTATGTAAACACAAATGTGTAATTGTATCGCTGAAAGTTCAAATTTGTTCAATAGTCCGCCAAATTCTTATTCATCAAATTAATTATATCATATGATACTCGCTTTTTCCACCCAATATTGCTCTGGCATATAGTTTAAGTCCTCCCCAAAGGGCGTTTGGTGGGAATGATATCTTTTGAATTCGTCTTTAAAAAGAGGTAAGAAAAAATCCCGAAACCGTTGAGATTTCGGGATTTTCTACACCGATATCTTTTTCGGTGCTACAATATGGTTGCGGGAGAAGGACTTGAACCAACGACCTCCGGGTTATGAGCCCGACGAGCTACCAACTGCTCTATCCCGCGATATCTCTATTGCTTGATTAGTATATACTAATTTTCAGAAAAAATCAAGGGGTTTTTGAAAAAAAATTAAAATTGATGAAAAAATATATTGAAAACGTATTGAAAATATAAAGATTGGCGGTTGATTAGCCAAGTGTTCGTAATGACACTTGGCAGTTTTATTCGCCTGTCGGCGAGTTTTATTGCTATGCAGTTTTATTATGCTTCGCATAGTGTTATTTGCTTCGCAAGTTTTGTGGCGAATAAAATAACACTGAAACCGCAGGTTTTAATAAAACTATTGCTGAAAGCAATAATAACACTCTGCCGCATGGCAGAATATCACTTAAACTGTTCGAAAAATGAAAGGCACACTTACTCACCACCAAAGACGAAAGTGCAACAAAAAAAGCTCTCACACCTTGAGGAGTTTTTTTTGTTTACTGCGGTTTCCGTCTGTTTTTCGGGGAGATAAAAACGGGTTGAGTGAGGGCCTGTGTGTTTGTGGGGGCAGTGGGAAATTTGTCTTTTAATGGCGGAGAGAAATTTGTGTTGACAAAATTTAATAAAGGTTGTATTATGGAGTTGACAATTTAAGGGGTGCTGGTAATTGAGCCGGCTGAGAATGAGTTTTACTCTAAACCCGTGAACCTGATCTGGATAATGCCAGCGTAGGAAGTATATTTTCAAAATATTTTTGAAAGAATGACTGCACTCGGGTTGGCTTCCTGAGTGCTTTTTCGTTTTATTTACGAAAAATAATGATGTGTTATTTTTATGTATGCTCTTAATTATTGAGTATTTATCAGCATACACTTAAAAAACGGTCGCGGCTGCAGGGCGATTTTCTTTCAATAGTCCGCGTATACAGGGGATTGTCAAATTTCGGAAAGGAAGAAAAACACAATGAATGCAAGTATAGGAATTCAGATAGTTCCGAAGGCAACTGATGACAGAGAGGTTATCCGCATTGTTGATGAAGTGATAGCTTATATTGCTTCTACGGGCCTTAGTTTTTTTGTAGGCCCTCTTGAAACATCGGTTGAAGGTGACTTTGATGAACTGATGGATGTCGTAAAAAACTGTCAGAAGGTGGCAGCAAAAGCCGGTGCAAAGGCAATTTCAACCTATGTAAAAATTAATTACCGTCCGAATGGGGAGGTACTTACCATTGAAGAAAAAGTTTCAAAGCATCACAAATAAGCTGTGGGCATTTTCTGCCGTCGCATTGCTTGTTATAATATGGCAGACAGTATGTTCACTGGGTCTTGTAGACAGTTTTATGCTTCCGTCCCCCATAGATGTGATATCTGCTCTCATATCGGAATTTCCCGTTTTGGCAGAGCATTCCCTTGTGACTCTGGGAGAAGCATTCTCAGGTCTTGCCTGCGGAATTATCATCGGCTTTTTTATAGCCGTTGTCATGGACAGATTTGAACCTGTTTATAAAGCCTTTTATCCGCTGATAGTCCTGACACAGACTGTTCCTACCGTTGCAATAGCTCCCTTGCTGGTGCTCTGGTTCGGTTATGAAATGATGCCGAAAATCATTCTTATAACAGTCACGACATTTTTCCCCATAACAGTGGGACTGCTTACAGGCTTTAAGTCTGCAGACACGGATTCGGTCAATCTCTTACGGGCTATGGGAGCAGATAATTCTCAGATATTCCGACATATCAAGCTTCCGGGGGCTTTACCGCAGTTTTTCTCAGGACTGAGAATTTCTGCATCCTATGCAGTTGTGGGAGCCGTTATATCCGAGTGGCTCGGCGGATTTGCAGGACTGGGCGTCTATATGACACGGGTAAAAAAAGCATATTCGTTTGATAAGATGTTTGCCGTTATTATACTCATATCAGTAATAAGCTTATTGCTCATGAAACTTGTTGACTATTTAAATAAAAGATTTACCCCATGGGAAAGGAGTCGGAAAAAATGAAAAAGTTTTTATGTATCACTTTAACAATAATTGTAATATGTGTGTCTTTTGCTTCATGCGGCGACAAGACACCTGCACAGACAGAAAAAATAACATTTGTCCTTGACTGGACACCCAATACAAACCATACAGGAATATATGTTGCCGAGAAGCTCGGATATTTCGCAGAAGAAGGACTTGAAGTGGAAATAGCACAGCCGCCTGAAGACAGTTCAGTTGTGCTTGTAGCATCCGGAAAAGCAGATATCAGCATATCTTTCCAGGATTCTCTTGCCGCTGCCTTTACGGGGGACGAGCCTTTACCTGTAACAGCTATTGGTGCAGTAATTCAGCATAACACCTCGGGTATTATTTCAAGAGCAGGTGAAGGCATGGATAAGCCTTCCGGTATGGCGGGACACAGCTATGCTACGTGGAACGGAGCCATTGAGCTTGCAACTCTGAAGTCGGTAGTTGAATCGGACGGCGGCAATTTCGATGAAGTTGAGCTTATCCCCAGTACAGTAACGGACGAGGTATCCGCACTTAAGACAAAATCCGTTGATTCTATATGGATATTCTACGGTTGGGCAGGCGTGAAGACAGAGCTTGAAGGACTGGAAACAGACTATTTTGCATTCAGTGACATTGACCCTGTTTTTGACTATTATACCCCCGTATTAATTGCAGGAAACTCATTTCTTGAAGAAAGACCCGAGGCGGCAAAGGCATTTATGAGAGCCGTCAGCAAGGGTTATGAATATGCAATAAATAATCCCGAAGAGGCTGCTGACATTCTTTGTGAGGCTGCTCCCGAGCTTGAAAAAGAGCTTGTGACGGCAAGTCAGAAATATCTTGCAGATAAATATACTGCAGATGCAAAGCAGTGGGGTTATATAGACAGTGCAAGATGGAATGCTTTTTATGAATGGGTCAACGAAGAAAGCCTTGTTGAGGGCAATGTTCCGCTGAACCACGGTTTTACAAATGATTATCTTCCCGAAAAATAACAGGAGAGAAAAATGTCAATTTTAGAAGTAAACGGAGTTTCCAAATCCTTTGAAGATGAAAAGATAATAACCGATGTTTCCTTAAAGCTTAACGAAGGTGAAATTGTCGCCCTTCTCGGCATGAGCGGAAGCGGAAAAACCACTCTGTTTAATGCTGTTGCAGGACTTACAACTCCTGACAGCGGTGAAATTATGCTGAACGGTGAGAGCATTGTGGGAGTGCCGGGCAAAGTAAGCTATATGCTTCAGAAGGATCTTCTTCTGCCTTACAAAAATATTCTTGACAATGTCGCATTGCCCCTTGTTATAAGAGGTGAGAAAAAAAATGATGCAAGAAAAAAGGCAGCTGAACTGTTTTCACAGTTTGGTCTTGAGGGGACTGAGCATAAATATCCCTTTCAGATATCGGGCGGTATGAAACAGCGTGCCGCACTTTTAAGAACATATCTTTTCTCCGAGAAAGTAGCACTTCTTGATGAGCCCTTTTCGGCACTTGATATGCTGACAAAGGCCTCTGTTCATGAGTGGTATCTTGATATTATGGATAAAATCAGACTGTCCACTCTTTATATTACTCATGATATCGATGAAGCCATTCTTTTATCGGACAGAATATACCTTCTGACGGGAAAACCTGCTTCTATTACCAAAGAAATCGTCATAGACGAAAAGAAACCGAGAAACAAGGATTTCCGCCTTACGGAAAAATTCCTTGATTACAAACGGGAGATAATAAGCTGTCTTGACGCTCAGTGCTGAGTTTTTCGCCGAAAAGCAGAATCGCGGAAATTTCAGATAATTTGTCTGCAATGAATGCAAATCTGAATTTAATTCGGTCACTTTCGTGTTTACGGACAGTTTTTATTGACAAACATCGTTCCGGTTGCTAAAATGAAAAAAAATTTGAAAGGCGGCGGACAATATGACAATGGTGGTTATCGTGATAAAAAACCGAAATGCCGTTTTGTCTGTTTGCCGATGAAAAATCAGTGAATTATATAAAAACGGTATCTTCGGTTTTCCCGTCGATACCGTTTTTTTTAATTAAAGATAAATTACAATTCAGAAGGGAGATTTTATAATGATATTTGAAGAAAAGGAAGTAATACTGAAAAACGGAAAAGCAGCAATACTTAAAACAGCCGAGATTGCGGATGCCGAAAAAATGCTCAATTTTATAAAACAGGCATCAGGGGAGACGGATTTTCTTTCCCGTTATCCGGAGGAACGGACGAGTACGATTGAGCAAGAGGAAGACTGGATAAGAAATTTCCGTGAATCGGAAAGTGTGCTCAATATCACCTGCTTTGTTGACGGTGAAATTGCGGGAAACTGCGATGTGCGTTTTCCGGGTGGGATTAAGACTTCTCACCGTGCCGTTATCGGTATAGCAGTATTAAAAGACTACTGGAATCTCGGCATTGGCTCTCTTATGCTGCCCGAACTCATAAATGCCGCAAAAAATCACGGCTCGGAGCTTTTAGAGCTTGAATGCTTCGGTGACAATAAAAGAGCTCAGCACCTGTATGAAAAATTCGGTTTCTGTGCCGTGGCTGTAAAACCTAAAGCATACAAACTCAAAGACGGCACTTATCAGGATGAAATTTATATGCAGAAAGAATTGACTTAAAGCATAATATTTTTTTTTCAAATAATGCTGTGCGGATAAATATTTATTCTGTCAGCCTTAAATGCAAGTTTTTGTTGACAGAACAGAAAAAGAATAATTTGTGCTTTTCTGAAAAAAGTTATCTTGTTATCTTAATGTTGAAGATTATTTAAGAGAACTTGTAAAATAAACAGGCAGTAAGAAAAAATCTTATGATTTATCAACCCCTGCCCCGGGTCTTGGGGGAATCGGTGTTTCTTGATATAAGCAAATTACTCACGATGCAAGTAATTTCCTATATATTAAAAAATAATAACACAAGGTTTAAGTTTTATCGGACTTAAACCTTGTGTTTTTTGAATTTGCTTATAATGAGAATTAAGATTTCTGCAGCTGTCACATTACTTACAGTATTGTTTTATCAAAAACAAATGTGGTGATGCTTTTCGGGGATAATGTGTAGGATGTGCAGGGGAGGGAGTCCTCTGTTTTTTCGCAGTTGTGAGTTTCGTCTGTCACATATATCTCAGTGTGGGGGTATTTTTCAAGGAATCTGAGAGTTTCCTCTTTTTCGGAATTGTTCACAACTACAAGTACGGTTTCTTCGTTGTTTGTGAATGCGACTTTTGCAATGCTTTCATCGTAGCCGATATCGTCAAATACCTTGACTCTTGTCATGCCGGGTTTAATAAAAGAAGAAAACTGCTTATAGGCATAATAACGGTTGTACATCTTCAGTTCACCGTTTTCGCTGTACAAAAGTCCGTCACCGTTGAAGGCAGTCCAGCTCTGCCATGAAACGGCATTGAGAAGTGTAAGGTCCTCCACCATTACATTTGCCATGTAAAGACCGCTTTCAATGGTAGTTGAGTCTATTGTCAGGGGAAGCTCGCACCATTCACTCATTTCAAATTTCTTAAGGGGGAAATTTTCCTTGAAGGTGTTTCCGAAGCTTTTCTTTTCGTCCTTATTGCCGTCAAGCCAGTAGGAATGTCCCGAGAAGGTATCACAGTATGAATTCAATGTTTCATTTTCAAAGAATTTGAAAAGATAGTCATTGTACCACCATGAAAGCTGACCTGTTTCAACACCTGAAAGCTTATAGGGAGTGTTTCTCTTCTGCATTTCTTCAGCAAACATGGAAAGCAGCTTTACTGCCTCATCGGGTTCATAGTGACAGCCTTCCTGACCAACCCATTCGCCGCCCCAGCTCCACTGGGGTTCATTTATGGGGGAAATGTATGTTACGGGATAGCCCTCTTCAACAAAGTGGTCAGCAATAGTGAGAAGATAGTCTACAAATTCATCATAATTTTCTTCGGGAAGGTTTGATGTGTTTTCAGTAAATCCGCCGCTGGCATGACCTGTTTTTGTCATTGAAAAATGGGGACTGTTGCAGAAAAGAATAACTTCTTGTGCACCGTATTCTATTGCAAGGTCAAGAAATGCTCTTGCGTTTTCATCACGGGTGAAATCGTATACATATTCTCCCTTTGTTTCATCGAAAACATAAAAGCTCTCGGTTCTTCTGGAAGTGTCCCATATTCTTGTGTCGGGATTGTCAGCTTCACCGCCGCCTATGTTATAGCGTACTATGTCAAGTCCGAGCCCCTCTTCATCAGAGAAAAGTGCCTTTGCAATGTCTTCACGAAGCCCCTCGTCACCGATGGTCTGTGCCCACCAGCAGGTAGAAGTGCCGAAGCCTTCAAAGGTCTGATATTCCGTAATATCTACTATGTCGATATACTGGTCCGTGTCTGCTTTGAAAAGACCGAGCAGGGTCACCTGTAAAAATGCAAGGAGATAGGCGATAGCTTTAATAAACATAAAAAGAACTCCTTTTGGTGTGTTGTTTTTAACATATTATCACACTTTCGCATTCCAATGCAACACTTTTGAAGCGTATATTGAAAAAACATAAAAAGCAAATCATAATTTATCGGAGCGATAAATTATGATTTAATATGGAGGAAAAATGAAGAGAATTAAAAAAGAACATCTTACGGGAGTAAAAAATGTTCTTTATGCGGTGAAGATTATTATTAGCTGTGCTCCCGGGCTTATTTTCTGCCGTATACTTGCACAGACCTCGTACTGGTTTTTTACGGGCTTTGTAAAGGAGATACTTTTTCTGAAGCTGCTGCTTGACCTTATTACGGACGGCGGTACTTTCAGGGAATATGTATTTCTCATTCTTATGTTTGTTTTTGCTGAGTTTATTGCTACGGGCTCCGGTACGCTGTCCGATTATTACATCGGCAAAAAAAGAAAGATATTCTATAAAAATCTCAATGCCCGTATATTCAGCAAGGCTGTTTCCACGGATATCTCCTGTTTTGAAGACCCTGTATTTTATGACAGGTATAAAAGAGCCACCGAGATAGTCACGGAAGAGCATTTTGATGAATTTGCTTATTATCTTTCCAGCTTTTTTGCAGGAGGGCTTACAGGAATATTCCTTATTTTGTATGTAATAAGCATAGACCCCGGACTTCTTTTTGTGCTTCTTCTCACAGTGCCTGTTCTTGTCATTGAAGTGATAAAGGGAAAAACACAGGTAAAAAAGGACAGGGAGATGACATCAAACAAGCGTTCAAAGGCTTATGTAAAAAGGATATTGTATCTCAGGGAATACGCAAAGGATATGAGAACATCTGACATATTCGGGGTGCTTCATGAAAGATATAAGTCTGCTGTAAAAAACAACAGGGAAATCATCAGAAAATACGGCGTGAAAATAGCTCTGTACGAGACACTTTCGGGCTTTATCGGAAAAGCTTTGCCCACCTCTGCCGCATATCTTTATGCTGCATGGCGGTTCATTGTCAGAAAAGACATGGCGGTTTCCGATTTTTCCGTAATTATGACAGCTATGAGCAATCTCAAAGATGTGTTCAATGACCTTGGCGAAGCCTTTTCCAATGTGAGAAAGGAATCGGAATACTTCGGCTTTCTCAGGGATTTTCTTGAATATGAAAGTAAAATCACCTTCGGAGAAAAAGAGGCTGAGGAGTTTCAGAGCCTTGAATTCAGGGATGTGTATTTTACATATCCGGGTGCTGATAAGCCCTCACTTTCGGGATTGTCGCTTAAAATAGAAAAGGGACAGGTTGTGGCGGCAGTGGGAAAAAACGGAGCAGGAAAAACCACCTTCGTAAAGCTTCTTCTGCGGTTTTATGACCCCGATTCGGGTGTGATACTTTATAACGGCAGGGATATCAGGGAATATACTGCCGCTTCTCTGCGAAAAAGGCTTTCCGCAGTTTTCCAGGACTATAAGATATATGCTCTGAGTGTGGCTGAAAATGTACTCTGTCGTGAAAAGAGTAATGGTGAAGAGGATGACAGGCTTATAAAAGATGCACTCGAAAAGGCAGGAATCGGGGAGAAGATTTTCTCATTGCCTGAAAAAACAGATACTGTTCTTACCCGTGAATTTGATGAAAAGGGAACAGGACTTTCGGGCGGTGAACAGCAGAAGATATGTACTGCAAGAATGTTTGCGAAAAACGCAGACCTTGCAATACTTGACGAGCCTTCCTCTGCCCTCGACCCCGTGGCTGAATACAAAATGTACGAAAACCTCATGCAGGGGACAAAGGGCAAAACCGTAATATTTATATCCCACCGTCTTTCAAGTGCCGTACTTGCAGATAATGTTTTTGTGTTTGAAAACGGCAGGATATGTGAAAGCGGCACTCACATAGGGCTTATGGAAAAGAACGGAATATACAGCGAAATGTTCCGTCTTCAGGCATCAAATTATAAAGAAGAGGAGAGTGAGGCTGTATGAAAATAAAGGACAGGATAAAAAATTTTTTCAAAACCGTGTCAAATATCCTCTATATTCTGAAGCTTATGTTCAGAATATCTCCCGTACTTGTTATCGGTGAAATTTTTGAACACATAATGAGTGTTATGCCCTCAAGAATAATTTCCGTAATAGGACTTAAGTTTGTAATAGACGAGGTACAGCGTGGCGGTGACCCCGTAAAGATACTTGCGGGTGTTGCTCTTATGATAGGTGTGCTGGTGCTCGGAGAAATATCCACATCCCTGTTTTTTGAACTGTTCGTTCACAGGGAAAGGGAAAAAATCGACCTCGGTATACAGTCCATGTTCTATAAAAAAGCGGCAGAGCTTGACATGAAGAAATATGACGACCCGGCATATTATTCGGATTTTATATTATCGGTGGAAAATTCGTCCGACAGTATAAAATATACTCTCGGCATCGTCAAAGGCTGGATAGAGGAAGTCATATCTTTTATTACCATCTCGGCAGTATTACTGAGTATTGACCCCGTGTGCCTTCTCATTGTGCTCTGCTTTGTCACGGTGTTTATTCCCCTCGGAAAATACACGGGGCTTCTTCAGACAAAAAGAAGGGAAGATATAACCGAAAAACACAGGATATCAGACTATTTCGCCCGTGTATTCTATCTTCCCGACTATGCGGGAGAGATAAGAACAAGCGGTATATATCCGCTTCTCAGAAGCCGTTTTATGAAAAGTGCGGATGAAGTTATAGACACACAGAAAAAGTATATGAAAAAGCTTGACATACTTTTCTTTATTCAGGATTTTACCATTCAGTGTATAGGCTTTATGCTGGTTCTGGGCATTTATATCGGCTATCAGACCCTTGTCACGGGAAATATGAGTGCAGGTGATTTTGTAGCTACCTTCAACGGCAGTGTTCAGATAGGCTCGGGGATATTATATCTTACGGTATATTCCCTCAGAAGCTTCACGGAACGCTCGGGCATGATAGAAAAATGCAAGGAGTTTCTGTCGGCAGAAAATGAGATAAAAGACGGAAAGCACAAGGCAGCATGCGGAACACCTGAGAGAATAAAACTTGATAATATTTCATTTTCTTATGAAGGAAAAGATGAAAACTGCATAAACGGGGTAAGTCTCGATATTGCCCCCTGTGAGAAAATTGCCCTTGTGGGATATAACGGGGCAGGAAAGACCACTCTTACAAATCTTCTTCTGAGACTTTATGATGTAAATGACGGGAAAATAATTATCGGAGACAGAGACATCAGAGAGGAAACTGTTTATTCCCACAGAAACAGATTTGCCGCTGTTTTTCAGGATTTCTGTATTTTCGGTGCCACTGTGGGAGAAAATGTGGCATTGAGTAAGGACTTTGACCCTCAGCGTGTAACGGAAGCTCTGAAAAAGGCAGGCTTTACAAAAGAACTTCCCGATGGAGCTGATACGGTGCTTTTAAGGGAATTTTCCGATGATGGACTGATGCTTTCAGGCGGCGAAGAACAGAAAATTGCCATTGCAAGGGTTTTTTATAAAAACTGCCCTTATATTATCCTTGATGAGCCATCTGCAAACCTTGACCCTGTGTCTGAATATGAACTGAATAAAGCCATAAAGGACGGCTGTAACGACAAAACGGTGATTTTTATATCCCACCGCCTGTCCACCACCCGTCACGCAGACAGAATATTTATGCTCGAAAACGGCAGAATAATCGAAACAGGCTCTCATGAGAAGCTTATGGAAATGAACGGAAAGTACGCCGCAATGTTCAGAATGCAGGCGGAAAAATATAAAGAATAGCGGAGAAATCCGTTTCTCGTAAGCAAAAACGGCACACTTCATAACGAAGTGTGCCATGAATTTATATGCTCAATTTTATTGATTAATATGTAGCTTCAAATTTCTGATGGAAATGAAGACCGACTTCGCAAGCACCAACATTAACAATCTTTACTGCTGAAACTGTATCAAAGTGAAGGACACAGGGAGTCTTTAATTCAAGAGCTGTCATTCTGCCTGTTGCCTTGTCGATCTTAGCAGTTGCGGTTGCTGTTGCATACCAGGAATGAAGACCTGTGAATTCAATGTAGCCAGCAGCTGCACCGGATACGTCTTCAGTACGAAGAAGGGGAGCGAATGAACCTGCAGAGCCTGTTCCGGGAGCAGAGTCTACTTCATACTTGTCATCTGTGCCTGTTGAATAGAGAACCACTTCATAATAAGTTCCCTTGTCTGCACATGTTGCTTTTGAAATAAGAGAAGGATTGATGTCGAGTGTGCCGATGCCTACAGGAGGAATATCGGTGACCTTTACATCAAACTGATCTGTGTTTTCTTTCATAAACATTCCCATAAGAGTGTTTGCTGTGGTTTCAAGAATTCTGTTACCGCCGTCAATGTTGAGAATGTTGTTGTAGTTTGAAGTATAGTCATAAACTTTTTTGAGTGTCTTTGCTTCAGCCATCTTATTGTAAGCACTGCAGTAAAGTTTTACTATCTCAGTTTTTTCTGTGGGAGCACCTGTTGAGGGAGTCTGAGTGTTGGGAGCAGTTGTATTTTCTTCACCTGTTGAAGGTGTTTCTGTGTTCTGTGAGGGAGTTTCCGTGTTCTGTGAGGGAGTTACATCAGGAGTTACATCGGGAGTAACATCAGGTGTAACAACGGGAGTTGAATCCTGATTTGCACTGCCTGCATTTTCGGGTATGTTGAGATGGAAAACCAATTCATAAGTACAGGATGTACAAGTGAACATCATAACAACTGCGATAAGGAGAGCGAGAATTCTTTTTGCCTTCATAGTAATTACCTCCGGGAAAATCAGTATTTTCATACATAATATATAATAAAGGCAGACAGGGAATTTGTCAATAGACAAAATGTGAATTAAAGCAATGATTTTTTTGTTATTTTGCTGTTTTATGCATGGTATCTGATAATAGTGCTTGATTTTTTTGTTTTTCTGAATTATAATCATCTTGTATTCATATCTAAGAAAGGATTGAAAAAAATGAAAAAACTTCTTGCAGTTCTCCTTTCTGCCGTCATGATGTTTTCATGCATCAGTGTGATGGCTGTCGCAGCTGAGGGAGATTCTTACACCAAGTCATATTTTGTTTCCGTTGCACCTGAATGTCAGGAAAAACTTGCACTGACCAGCCTTTCAGGCACAAACTATGTAATTGAAGGCGGTACTTTTCAGTTTACCGTTGAAGCTATAAACGGTTATGTTTTTGACCAGACAACTGTTCTTAAGGTTGCAAATACTCACTATGAGGCAGATGTGGTTCTCGGTGTTGAAAGTGAGTACGGATATATAATCAGTCCCGATGCAGACGGTGTTTATACCATTGAAAATATTGAAGAAGACCTTTACATCTATGTTGCAAATCTTGAAAAGGCTTCCTTTGCTGACCTTAAGGATTTTCTCATGAATATGTTCTACTTCTTCCTCAATCTCATGAAGTGGTTCTTCGGTCTTGCATAGTTTCAGATGTGAAAGTGACGGTGTTTCCTTGCGGAAATGCCGTTTTTTCTTTGTATGCCGCTGCATATTATATATCTTACACAAAAAAAAGTTTACAAATACTTGCAATTTATCAAAAAATTGACTTGCAATGGAATACTTTTCTTTGCTATAATATGTAAGGTTAAATATAACCGTGAACGGTGTCAGCCGTTCGGATGTTTACTTGGTAAAATAAGCGGAACCGTGAAAACGGAACTGCATTAAAATTTGGAGGAATACTAATGAGCAAAAAATTCGTTTATTTGTTCAGAGAAGGCGACGCATCCATGCGTGAGCTTCTCGGTGGTAAGGGTGCAAACCTTGCTGAAATGACTAAGATCGGTTTACCTGTTCCCCAGGGCTTCACAATCACGACTGAAGCTTGTACACAGTACTATGAGGACGGCAGAAAAATCAATGATGACATTCAGGCTGAAATCATGGAATACATCGTTAAGATGGAAGAAATCACCGGCAAGAAGTTCGGCGATCTTGAAAATCCCCTTCTTGTTTCCGTTCGTTCCGGTGCACGTGCTTCCATGCCCGGTATGATGGATACCATTCTTAACCTCGGTCTTAACGAAGAAGTTGTTAACGTTATGGCTGAAAAGTCAAACAATCCCCGTTGGGCTTGGGACTGCTACAGAAGATTCATTCAGATGTACTCCGACGTTGTTATGGAAGTCGGTAAGAAGTACTTTGAAGAACTCATTGACAAGATGAAGGAAGAAAAGGGCGTTACTCAGGACGTTGACCTTACAGCTGATGACCTTAAGGAACTCGCAGGTCAGTTCAAGGCTGAATACAAGGCAAAAATCGGTGCTGATTTCCCCTCCGATCCCAAAGTACAGCTTATGGGTGCTGTTGAAGCTGTTTTCCGTTCATGGGACAACCCCCGTGCAAACGTTTACAGAAGAGACAACGATATTCCTTATTCATGGGGTACTGCCGTTAACGTACAGATGATGGCATTCGGTAACATGGGCGACAACTGCGGTACAGGTGTTGCTTTCACACGTGACCCCGCTACAGGCGAAAAGGGCCTTATGGGTGAGTTCCTTACAAATGCACAGGGTGAAGACGTTGTTGCAGGTGTTCGTACTCCCATGCCCATCGCAGAAATGGCTGAAAAGTTCCCCGCAGCTTTCGAGGAATTCAATAAGGTTTGTGCAATTCTTGAAGACCACTACAGAGATATGCAGGATATGGAATTCACCGTTGAAGACGGTAAGCTCTATATGCTTCAGACAAGAAACGGTAAGAGAACAGCTAAGGCTGCTCTTAAGATTGCCTGCGATCTCGTTGACGAGGGCATGATCGATGAAAAGAAGGCAGTTGCCATGATCGATCCCAGAAACCTCGATACACTCCTCCATCCCCAGTTTGATACAAAGGCTCTGAAGGCTGCTACTCCTGCAGGTAAGGGTCTCGGTGCTTCTCCCGGTGCTGCTTGCGGTAAGGTAGTTTTCACTGCTGAAGATGCAGTAGCATGGAATGAAAGAGGCGAAAAGGTTGTTCTTGTTCGTCTTGAAACTTCTCCCGAAGACATCACAGGCATGAAGGCTGCTCAGGGTATTCTTACAGTTCGTGGCGGTATGACTTCTCACGCAGCTGTTGTTGCACGTGGTATGGGTACTTGCTGTGTATCCGGTTGCGGCGACATCAAGATGGATGAAGAAAACAAGAAGTTTGAACTTGCAGGTAAGGTTTACAACGAAGGTGACTTTATCTCCATTGACGGTTCAACAGGTAATATTTATGACGGTATCATCCCCACAGTTGATGCTGAAATCGCCGGCGAATTCGGCAGAATCATGGCTTGGGCTGATGAATTCAGAACTCTTAAGGTTCGTACAAATGCTGATACACCCGCTGACGCTAAGAAGGCTCGTGAACTCGGTGCAGAAGGTATCGGTCTTTGCCGTACAGAGCACATGTTCTTTGAAGCAGACAGAATTGCTGCTTTCCGTGAAATGATCTGCTCCGATACAGTTGAAGAAAGAGAAGCTGCTCTTGAAAAGATTCTTCCCTATCAGCAGGGCGACTTCGAGGCTCTCTATGAAGCACTTGAAGGCAACCCCGTTACAATCCGTTTCCTTGATCCTCCTCTTCACGAGTTCGTTCCCACAGAAGAAGCTGACATCAAGCTCCTTGCTGATGCACAGGGTAAGTCCGTTGAAGAAATCAAGGCTCTTATAGCTTCTCTTCACGAGTTCAACCCCATGATGGGTCACCGTGGATGCCGTCTTGCAGTAACTTATCCCGAAATCGCTGCAATGCAGACAAAGGCTGTTATCCGTGCAGCTATCAATGTTAAGAAGGCTCATCCCGATTGGGATCTCGTTCCCGAAATCATGATTCCCCTCGTAGGCGAAATCAAGGAACTTAAGTTCGTTAAGAATATCGTTGTTGCTACTGCTGATGCTGAAATCGCAGCTGCAGGTGCTGACCTCAAGTATGAAGTTGGTACAATGATCGAAATTCCCAGAGCTTGTATCACAGCTGACGAAATCGCTAAGGAAGCTGACTTCTTCTGCTTCGGTACAAACGACCTTACTCAGATGACATTCGGCTTCAGCCGTGATGACGCAGGTAAGTTCCTCTCTGCTTACTATGATACAAAGATCTTTGAAAACGATCCCTTCGCAAAGCTCGACCAGAGCGGCGTTGGTGCTCTTATGGAAATGGCAGTTGCCAAGGGTAAGGCAAGCGGCAAGAACCTCCACTACGGTATCTGCGGCGAACACGGCGGCGACCCCGTATCAGTTGAATTCTGCCACAAAATAGGCCTCAACTACGTATCCTGCTCCCCCTTCCGCGTACCGATCGCTCGTCTCGCAGCCGCTCAGGCAGCAATCAAAGGCTAATCTGTAACCGAATTACAGGATAGTAAATAAATAATAAGATCCCCATCGGATGACCGATGGGGATTGTTGTGTATATGTTCCCAATCGCCCCACAGGCAGCTATTGCCGATGGCAGGAAATAAGAACCCCACCCGTTGACCAAATCAAAGATTTGGAACGGGTACCCGGGAACCTTGTTGCTGACGCAATAATCTTCACTCAGTTCGCTGAATTCACTCTGACGATTGAGGATGCACAGGAATATGTCTATTCCATCTCCCCGACAAAGCGTGTAAGAGGCTGGCGTGATATTGAAGTGAAACTTTATATTTAAAATGAACTCCTCATCGAGCAATCGGTGAGGAGTTTTTTACTACTGACGCTTCAACCTCTTGGTAAATATTTTCAACCAAATGGTTGACAAATGTTTCTTGATGTGTTACAATATGCAAAAGAATACTTAAGGAGGAACAAAAAATGATTACAAGTTTAGGTAATTTTTTAAGAAAGTTGAGATTTGAAAAAGGTGAGGTCCTTAAGGATATGGCTGAAAAGCTTGGTGTTACAGTATCTTTTCTTTCTGCTGTTGAAAACGGAAAAAAAAGAATGCCGGGACATTGGAACAGCAAGATATGTGAATTGTATAACTTGAATTACAACGAAAGAGAACTTCTTACAAAGGCAATCGCAGATACGGAAGATAGCATAGAATTAAATTTTTCAGGTGTATCTAATCAAAATAGAGAGCTGGCTGTTTCGTTTGCCCGAAAATTTTCTGAACTCGATAATGACGAATTGGAACAGTTACGCAAACTTCTTAGAGGAGGAAAATAATACTATATGAATTCTTACAAAGCAGACCCTATATCAAGAAATAACATAAAAAACTTTGTTCATAAAATCAAGGAAATTACAGGCTTTGAAAATGACCTGTATTTTCCTGTTGTACATTTCCTTGAACATGTTTTGCCAGTTTTAGTTCCTGACTTTTGTTTGGAAATTGTTCCAAAAAATATGATGGGTTCAAAACATGGTGAGACTTTTCCAAGCAAGAATTTAATCCGTATAAGAGAAGATATTTATTTGAGAGCTTGCAATGGTGAGGGTAGAGATCGGTTGACAATTGCTCATGAAATCGGACATTTATTTTTACACGATAACGATTCAATCGCATTGTGTCGTCTTGAACCCGGTGAAAGTATAAAGCCATATGAAGACCCGGAGTGGCAAGCAGATTGCTTTGGCGGAGAATTGCTTGCTTCATCGTATCTTATAAAAAATTTGAGTGTTGAAACAATAATGAATAGTTGTGGTGTTACAAGAAATGCTGCAACTGTGCAAAAACGAAATGCTTAATTGAAAGTTGGTGATGCTTATGCTTGTGATAATCAAAACAAAAAGCACTGTAAAGATTGTTGGCGCAATCAATACAATGCTCTTCTCCGAATGTTGCCATTCGTATCTTGGTAAATACATAATAGCACTTTCCGGAGAAAAATGCAACAAATATCACACAAAAAGTGTGACTTTTTGTTGCGATAATGTTATGCAAAAAACAAAAATAATTCCGGAGGTGTCATAATATGACCAGTAAAACAATGAGGGACAACCCTCTTTTTATGCGTAACAATTTTAAAACTTCAGGTAAGTGGGGACTCCCTCTTATTCAAAAGCAAACATTATCAACAGACAATATTATGTTGGTAGCGTGTTCGGATACAAGAGCCAACGATAATAATGAAAACAAGCAAAAAGGCGTTCATTTTTTTGTTGATGACTACCGTTTTCAAGGTATATACGATAATCCTGACAGAACTTTTGAAAGATACTCGCAATACTCTTTCTTGCTTTCTCCTGATTTTTCGACTTATACCGATATGGATTTGTGGCGTCAACTTCAAAGTGTTGCTAAAAATCGTTGGGTAGGTGCATATTGGCAAAGCAAGGGTTTAACCGTAATTCCCACTATAAGTTGGGGACTTTCTCAAAGCTATGAGTTTTGCTTTGACGGAGTAGAAAAAGGAGCAACAGTAGCTATCGGTATGATAGGTTGCAAACAGTCTAAACTTAACTTTATGCGTGGTTACAACGAAATGTTAAGAAGGCTTGAGCCTGAAAAAATCATCTGTTTTGGTAGTCCGTTTGATGAAATGCAAGGAAACATTATCACTGTTGATTATCGAGAATCACGAAAGGTGGTGCGATAATATGGGTGGCAGAGGAACTTATGCAAGTGGAAATAATGTTGCATATAAATACGAAACTGTCGATTCATTCGAGGGTGTTAAAATTCTTCAAGGTATAAAAGGCACCGGTTTGCATGATTTGCCCGCAGAAGCTCATTCAAGCAACATGTATATGAAACTACATGGTGATGGTACAATGAATATGTTGCGAATCTATGGTAAAGATCATTATCTCAAAGCTGAAATTGGTTATCACCCTGAACCGCAATTAACCGGAAACTATAAACCTGTTTTGCACATTCATTATTATGATAAAAATTTTAACAGAACTGATGCTGCATATTTAGATGAAGATACTTTAAAAAAGTATAAAAAATATATGAAAGGGAGATAAATAATGATAGACGGAAATCCCAAAGAATTTATAGATAAGCTCTCATACGAGGATCATTATGTCATTTTTCAAGGCAAAAAGTTTTTCTTAAATGGATGCCAATCAAAAAAGGATGAAAACGGAAATACTATTAATGTTATTTTAGAAGTTTATGATCTTGCCAACAACAGAACAATATTTACAGTAACAAAAAAATCTGTATTCGAATGCATTAAAGCTTTTGAAGAAGCAAGAATTTGGGATAATAAATCTTTTTGGGAAGCAGAAAGCGAAATTGAGTGGATTGATTGTTGAAAACTGTAGCGAAATATAATCATCCACACATTCGACAAAACTTAAGCCTCCTTGTAAAATGGTATTACCAAATATAAATAAGTAGTAACTTTAAGTATATAGGTCGGTGTGAGTTTTGATGTAAGTGCGATTAAGCAATTGATTTTTTCTGCGGATAGTATAAAAACTCGGTTTTTTATAGTAAAGTCCAATCGGTCTGATTTCGGTTTTTCAATCGGTATGATTTTTTAAGCTAACAATTTCGCTCGTTTTACGTAAGATTTTTGCTAACGGAAATGCTGAAGATATTTGCCGTAATTAAAAAATACTCAAAATAAGAGGTATATTAATGAAGAAAGAAATATATGACTCATATTATTATGACGGCAGGAAAAAAAGATGGAAAATTGAAAACTTCCGGGATGGATGCCCACCTAAGCCTTCGCCTGATGTTATTGAAGAATGGAAAATAAACTGGGAAAATACAGAAGGTAATACGGAACAGGAACATGCATTGAAAAAATTGTTTACGGAACTGCTCCCTCATAACAGTGATTTAGACGATGTTCTTATTAAAGTTTGTACCCTTAATGATTTTTACAGTACAAACATATATAATGTTTTATCAGTTGCAAAAGTTATCAAGGATATGAATTTTGATAATACGTTTAATTCTGATGAAGCACTACCGAAGCGTGTAGACGAGCTTAATGATAAAGTTTATGAAGCAACGAAAAAACATATATATTCTTTCTCTACTAAGTTTTTCAGCCATCATCGCCCCGATATTTATCCCATTTATGATTCGTATGTTGACAAGCTGTTGAGGTATTATCGTGATGAGTATCAGTTTTTCTCTTTTAAGGATGAGAAGCTTCTGAATTATGAAGGCTTTTACGAAGTGTATATTAAATTCAAGAAATATTTTGGTTTAACACAATTCACGGCTAGGGATATTGATAAATTTTTATGGCAAGCAGGAAAACATCATTTTCCTAAGTATAAAGATGAAAAATAAGTTATATTCAGCGTTTTATTATGCATCCGTGCATTTGACAAAACTTAAGCCACTTTGTAAATGGTAAAAACTGCAACCTTTACGGAAGAAGGTATAAGAGAGAGAAAATGTAATGTATGTCCTTATATCGAACAAGAACCCGTTGCCGTACTTGAATATAAAGAATATGAGGATGAAGATTCAGGAGTAAAGGTTACCGTAACAAAAGAAGCGTATGAGGGTAGGGATATTGAGGTTGATATCAAAGAGGTGTTTGACGGAAGCCTTTGTCTTACGCTCAATTATTCAAAAATGGCTGCATGGGATATCACAACATTAATCGGCGAAGAAGAAGCTCAGCCTGAGGTTCCCGTATTATGTACAGATTTCTTTGCCTGAAGATTTTTACGAAAACAGTGTAGGTGTATTCCATGGCAATTCTCAGACAGGAAAGCTTGAAAGAGTAGAATCCGAAATAAAAGACGGATATATATGTTTCTTTGCTTCCTCCTTCAGTGTTTATATCATAGCAGATAAAAGCACCGAGATAGAACAAGCCCCTTCAGTTGACTGTGACCATCTTTGCCACAAAACAGGATTTTTAGGCTTTATCCGGAAAATAATTAAGTTCTTTTGCAAGCTTTTCAATGCAAGTTCCCTATGCTCCTGCGGTGCGGCACATTATTGATATTAAAGAATGACTGATAAAGTGAACAGAATGAACGTTGTGGGCTTTTTGTTACAGGGATTGTAAAATTCACGGGAGTGGTTTATAATTATTCGTAAAGGTGGGATTTTTGTGGATAAAAAGCCGAATGTTTTGTTTATAGTGACCGATGACCAGAGGTGGGATACTATTCACGCTTTGGGAAATGAAGAAATAATTACTCCCAATCTTGACAGGCTTGTAAACAGAGGAACATCCTTTGTTCGTGCACATATTGCAGGCGGTACCTGCGGTGCTGTCTGTATGCCCAGCCGAGCCATGATTTTATCGGGACGGAATCCTTTTCATCTGGAGGAGTTGGGCGGAAATATCCCGCCTGAACATATAACACTTGCTGAAAACTTCAGAAATCACGGCTACGAAACCATAGGTCTCGGTAAATGGCACAACGGATGTCCCTCTTATGCACGCAGCTTCTCTCAGGGGGCAAAGATTTTCTTCGGCGGAATGTGGGACCATTGGAATGTGCCGACATGCCGGTATGACCCCACGGGACAATATGACAATGTTATAAATTTCGTTACGGATTTCTATAAAGACAATCACCCTCAGGCACAGCATTGCGATGAGTTTGACCCCGGTAAGCATTCAAGTACTTTGCTTACGGATTCTGCTATTGAATTACTGAAAAACAATGCGGGAAAAGAAAAGCCTTTCTTTATGTATCTGGCATACTTAGCTCCCCATGACCCCCGTACAATGCCCGACAGCTTCCGAGAGATGTATGACCCCGAAAAAATTAAGCTGCCGCCGAATTTTCAGGAAGTCATTGATACAAACTATCCGCTTATGGTGCACCGTGACGAGCATCTGGCTGCATATCCTCGGGAGGAAAAAGAGATAAAACGTCATATTGCGGAATATTTTGCAATGATAACTCATCTCGATTTTGAAATCGGAAGACTTCTCAATGCACTTCACGAGTTGGGTGAAGAGGATAACACCATAATCGTGTTTACGGGTGATAACGGGCTTGCAGTTGGTCAGCACGGATGGCTTGGTAAAGAGGATATATATGAACACGGCGTCCGTGTACCTCTGATTATTGCAGGACCCGGTATAGCAGAAAATGTGAGAAACAATGCCTTTGTGTATCTCTACGATGTGTACCCGACAATTTGCGATAAGGCAGGTATTAAAATCCCCGGGTCTGTGGACGGAAAAAGCTTTGCACACCTTCTTGAAGGTGAAAGAGGAGATGTTTTCCGTGAGGAATTATACCTCATATTTGATGAGTTTATCCGAGGCGTTAAAGACAGTAATTACAAGCTTATTGAGTATCGCAACGGTGACGAAAAGGAAGATAAATGGACATTCCTTTACGACATAAAAAATGACCCGTGGGAAACAGAAAACCTTGCGGGTAAAGAGGAATATAAAGAAAAAGTTCGCCGGATGCGAAGCCTTATTCTCAAATACCGTGATGAATGGGAAGAACAAAAACACCCTTGGGGAATAAATTTCTGGAAAAGGTTTTCCTTGGAAGATTGAAAGATTTCGGAAAAAGATATAAAGATGTAACCTGAATTGACAAAGAGAAGAACAGATTTTCAGTTTTTCTGCAAATGTTTATGAACTTTCCGATAAATTAAATCGAAATTTCAGTAAATACCCGTATTTTTCTCCATTTTCCGTCTTTTTAATTTCTTCCGAGTTTTACAAGAATTTTTTTATTGTTTATTTTGGTGAATTCACTCAGAGAATAAGAAAAGTACTCTTTCTCTTACAATATTGGGAAGCAAAAATCCGTTGGATGTAAGTTTAGCACAACGGTTAATAATTGTTTTATTCGTAACACCTAATTTTTTGCTTATATCTATAGGCGTAAATTCAAAAATACGGTTTTTTAACAGAAAAGTCAATAAATCTTTTTCCTTTGAACTTAAATATGATAAACCGTTGTCCAGTGCATCATCTGTTGATTCTTTGGATAATTCACATACTTTTTCAGAATATAACTCCGGCATACGCAAAAAATAATTTATCCATATTTCAGGGTGTGGTTTCTTCTTACGGTAAATTTCTCACAATATCAGAAGCCGTAAAAGGTGATATATTATGATTCTACCTGAATTAGGGTGACTTTTTCTGTTTTTGGGGTTATAATTTTCATTAGAACAGTTGAAGGAGTTATATTGTGAATACGGTTGAGGTGAGAAAGTTTATTGCCGAGTTGCGGAAAAACAGAGAAACACTGCAATTTATCGGAGAACGCTATTGGACGGAAAAGTACAGCTGGAGAGAAGTATAATTTACAGTGATTTAATTGTGTTTTTATATTTTCTGATAAATTGTTCGTTTATTTCATCTCCGCCGTCTATGTTGCTGGAGGAGAACACCTCGGGGGTTATACCGTCTGAGAGCATTTTTTCTATACATCCGCATACAGCCGCATTGAGTATGGCTGCTCCTGCCGAGGTGGAGGTGGGGGCGGCATTTCTGTTTATTTCCTCAAAATATATACTTGCATCACCTATACAGCCCATGTTATCAAGAACTATATCGGCGAATTCGTAAAGCTTCTTTCCGCTTTTGTGTCGGGAGGCTCCAGATTTTGAATGTCTGAGATTGGTAAGTGCAATGACCGTAAGTCCTTTTTCCTTTGCAAGACTTGCCATGTCGACGCATACGCCGTTTCTGCCTGAATTTGATATTATTACAATAACATCGTCTTTTTTCATGGAATAGCTTTCAAAAATTATTTCTGCATAGCCCTCAAGTCTTTCAATTTCCGTACTCTTTGAAGCACTTTCATGAAGCATTAGTGCAGTTTCAAGTACGGGCTGAATTTTAACAAGTCCTCCTGCACGGTAAAAAAGCTCCTCTGCAAGTATATGTGAATGACCCGTACCGAAAAGGAAAATGTTGCTTCCTCTTTCAAGGGCATCTGCAAAGGCAAGGGAGCATTTTTCAATTTCCGTGAGCTGCTCATTTATTATATCATCAAGGATTTTTTTCATATTTTCAAGATATTCCAGAGTCTTTTTCATGTCATTTCCTCTTTTCTGTAAAAGTTACTTTTAATTTTATCACAGAGGGAATGTTTTTGTAAAGAAAATATGCACACTTTTGCACTTGATACCGTATTTTGTGTAAAAGTGTTGAAATAAAATTTATAAAAGTATATAATGAATATTTGGTAAAATATTTAAGCATTAATCGTCACAAAAGGACAAGCGGTAGAATATATATGAAGCTCATAGATTTTCACACTCATATTTATCCCGATGCTGTGGCTGAAAAAGCCACGAAAAGCGTAGAGGATTTTTATGCTTATGAAGCATACAACATCGGAACAAAGGACAATCTTAAAAAAGTTGCAAAAGAGGCGGGCGTCGGTCTTTGTGTAATTCTTCCCGTTGCCGTAAAGCCCACAGGTGTTCAGCATATAAACGATTATGCCGCCGCCGTTGCAAAGGAAAACAGCGATTTTGTTTCCTTCGGCACACTTCACGCAGGTATGGAGGATATTGTTTCAGAGTTTCAGCGGATTGAAAAACTGGGGCTTCGGGGAATAAAAATCCATCCCGACACACAGCTTTTTGATATTGATGACAAAAGGATGTTTCCCGTATATGAGATGATGGCGGGAAAATATATTCTGGTAGCCCATACGGGGGACCCGAGATACAGTTATTCTCACCCCGAAAAGCTGCGTCATGTTATGAAGGAATTTCCGAAACTCAGATGCATAGGTGCTCATTTCGGCGGCTGGTCAATGGCTGATACGGGTGCAGAATATCTCAGTGATATGGAAAACTGCTATGTGGATATCTCAAGCTCGGAATATATTTACGGAATTGAGAAATGTACGGAAATGGTTTCCCGTTTCGGTGAGGACAGAGTGCTTTTTGCCAGTGATTTTCCTCTGGGGTCTCCCGTAAAAGAAAAGGAAAATCTCATGAAAATGAAAATTTCCGATGATGCAAAAGAAAAAATAGCATATAAGAATGCCGAAAGGCTTTTAGGAATTAAAATATAAGGAGAAAAAGTCATGTCAAAATGGGATAAGGATTATCTTGACCTTTGTAAAAGAATCCTCAGTGAAGGTGTAAGAGTTGAAAACAGAACGGGTATTGATACTATAAAAGTCCCTTCTCACCATTTTCATTTTGATTTGGGTGAGGAATTCCCCATTCTTACCACAAAACAGCTTTTCATCCGTCAGGCTGTCCTTGAAATGCTCTGGTTCTATCAGGCACAGTCAAACGATGTCCGCTGGCTTCAGCAGAGAGATGTAAATATATGGAACGAGTGGGAAATTGATGAGGACGGCTTCTGGACGGCTACGCAGATGGTTCCCGACGAAAACGGAAAGCTTGTAAAAAAAGAAATAAAAAAAGAATTCGGAAAAGAGTGGGCTCACACTATAGGCACTGCTTACGGCTGGATAATAAATAAGTTTCATCTTACGGAAAAGCTTATCGATACCATAAAAAACAACCCCCGTGACAGAAGAATGATAATGAGTCTTTATCAGAACGATTACCTTGAAACTGCTGTACTTCCCTCATGTGTGTGGAGCAGTGAATGGGATGTGACAGACGGGAAGCTCAATGCATGGGTGCATCAGAGAAGCTGTGATGTGCCTTTAGGTCTTCCTTTCAATGTGACTCAGTACAGTGTGCTTCTCATGATGCTGTGCCATGTAACGGGGCTGAAGCCCGGCACACTTGACTGGAGCATAAAGGATGCACATATATATGTAAATCAGATTGACGGAATAAAAGAACAGATAAGGCGTTTCGATGAAAACGGGTCTTTCCCTGCACCGAAATTATGGCTTAATCCCGAGGTGACGGATTTCTTCAGCTTTGACAATTCAAGGGACTTAAAGGACATAAAGCTTATCGATTATCAGCATCAGGGAAAAATTTCTTTCCCCATTGCACAGTAAGGAGAGAGTATGACAGTTTCAATGATAGTTGCCGTAGGCAAGAATAATGAAATAGGAAAAAACAATGACCTTCTGTGGCATCTGCCCTCTGACCTTAAATTTTTCAAGGCAGTTACTATGGGTAAAAGTATAATTATGGGAAGAAAAACCTTTCAGTCTCTCCCCAAAGCCCTTCCCGGAAGAAAAAACATAGTTATTTCCCGTGACAGTTCTTTTGAAGCTCCGGGGGCTGTAGTCGTATCCGATATTGAGGCGGCTCTTAAAGAGAGCGAAACTGAGGAAGTTTTCATCATAGGCGGAGCGAGTATATACGAGACATTTTTGCCTGTGGCTCGGAAGCTTTATGTGACTGAGGTGGAATTTGAAGACAAATCTGCAGATGTGTATTTCCCCGAAACAGACCTTTCCCGGTGGAAAAAGGAAATTCTTGATGAAGGGGAGGAAAATTCCCTTAAATATAAACACATCCTGTATACTAAAAACTGACAGATATTTTTTGGAGAAAGTATGAATATAAAAAGGCTCATTGGCGATAAGTCATTTTATAAAATGACCTTTACGGTTGCAGTTCCCATAATGCTGCAGAATTTTATTACCAATCTTGTCAATATGCTTGACAATATTATGGTCGGCTCTGTGGGTACAGAGCAGATGACGGGTGTTTCCGTTGTCAACCAGCTTGTATTTATTTTTAATCTTGCAATATTCGGTGCAATAAGCGGTGTCGGTATTTTTACCGCACAGTTTTACGGAAAAAAAGACAACGACGGTATAAGACATACTCTCAGATATAAAATTTATATCTGTATTGTGCTTTTAGTCATTGCTATGGGTATATTCCTGTTTTTCGGCGAATTCTTAATTTCTATGTTCCTGCACGAAAGCGGAGACGGAGTGGATATTGCCCTGACAATGACTTATGCAAAGGAATATCTCGCTGTAATTTTAATAGGTCTTCTGCCCTTTGCCATTGCAAATGCATTTGCAGGTACTTTAAGAGAAACGGGCGACACCTTCACTCCCATGATTACGGGACTTATTGCCGTTGTCGTAAACTGCGTATTCAATTATTTACTCATTTTCGGTAAGTTCGGTTTCCCCGAAATGGGTGTAAGAGGTGCTGCAACTGCAACTGTGCTTTCAAGATACGTGGAATGTATAATTCTTGTGGTGTATGCACTCTTAAAGAGAAAGACAAAGTTCCCTTATGTGAGATATATTTTCAAGAGCTTTACAATTCCCTCAGAGCTTACCGTTTCCGTAACGAAAAAAGCTATTCCTCTGTTTCTCAATGAGGTGCTCTGGTCTACGGGTATGTCCATGCTTTCCGTTGCTTATTCTCTTCACGGCCCCATGGTCGTGGCAGCTTCAAGCATTGCAAACACCGTAAATAACCTGTTTATGATAGCCTTTCTTTCAATGGGCTCGAGTATAGGTATAATCGCAGGAAGACTTCTCGGGGCAGAAAAGCATAAGGAAGCTGTTGACAGCGTAAATAAACTCATTGCGTTCTCGGTTTTTCTGAGCCTTATCATGGGTGTTCTTCTTGCTACCGTAGGAGCTTTGATTCCTGCTCTTTATAAAGAAACAGCCGATGAGGCAAAGGAGCTTGCGGTATATTTCATCAGAGTCTTTGCCGGTGTCATGTGGATAGATGCCATAGCAAACGCATCATATTTCACACTGCGTTCGGGAGGTAAAACATTCATAACCTTCCTGTTTGACTCAGGTACTCTGTGGGCTCTTTCAGTTCCCGCTGCGTTTATACTTTATTATGCAGGTCTTTCAATTTATTGGGTATTCCCGATAATTCAGCTCATCGGTATTGTAAAGGTCATTGTCGGACTTACCCTCGTAAGAAAAAAAGTCTGGGTGCGTACACTCATATAAAACATAAAGGAGAGATAATATGCTTCTTCCCGAATTTACGGAAAACAAAGAAAAATCAATGCTCATGTATTTTAATGCAGACGGTGCGGATGTCAATAAAATGTACGATGAGCTTGAAAAAACTTATGTGTGCTTCAGTAAAATGAATAAGGTCTTAAAAGACGGAAAAACCTATGTCGTTATGGAAATAGCAGACGAGGATGAATAAATTACGTTTTATCATTGAACGTCGACAGGGGTTCAGATATATTAATTTGTTTCATTATAATTACAGAAAGTCGGTGGAATCATGTCAAGAACGAAGTCTTTGAAATTTTTCAGTGTTATTCTCTCAGCGGTCCTCTTTTTCGGTTTATGTATTCCCATGGCAGGTGCTGTTGATAACAGCGGATATCTGCAGCTGACAGATTTTGCGGATTGCAATACCGGTACTGATATTTCAGATGATATTCAGGCTGTTATTGACAATAATCCCAACAGGGTGATATTTTTCCCTGACGGTGAATACATTGTTGATTCGCCCATTCTTACCCCTGCAGACCCTCACAAGAGTGTGTCTCTGAAGCTGTCTGAATTTGCTGTTGTAAAAGCGGGCGAAAATTTCCCCGAAGGTGAAGCGGTAATTCAGCTTGGCGGTAAAGCCCCCTCCAACGATACTCACACTGCAGGCAGTAATTATTCTCTTGAAGGCGGTATCATTGACGGCAGCGGCAAGGCAAACGGTGTTTCAATAAACAGCGGCAGAGAAACCGCCGTAAGAAATGTGTCAATAAAAAATACCGTTATCGGTCTTCATATTATGTACGGAGCTAACAGCGGTTCATCCGACAGTGACATTACAGGTGTAAATATCATAGGTAACGGCACTGTCAAATCCGTGGGTGTACTTCTTGAAGGTTTTGACAACACTCTTACTAATATCCGTATAGGTAATATTTATACAGGTGTTCATGTAAAAAGCTCCGGCAATATGCTGAGAAATATCCATCCTCTTTACTATTCCGATTATACCGATTATGAAGACAGCTGCGGATTTCTCATTGAATCAAATAATAACTGGTTTGATTATTGCTACAGCGATAATTTTGCCATAGGCTACCGTCAGACAGATGACGGTCACTGTACATTTACAAATTCCTTCTGCTTCTGGTATACCGACAGAGGCGGTGTTCAGACAGTATTCAAAGCAGACGGAAAATTCAATTCCGATATTACGGGACTTAAAGCAGGCTTTAACGGAAACGCTGTCAAGAATATACTTCTTGTAGGAAAAATCGGCGGAACGGGAAGCATAGAAAACATAGATGCCGATACCTCCGAATGTGTCAGCAAGGCTTACAGAGCTTATGAAAAGGATTTTCTCGGAATAACCAGAATCTTCGGCTTCTTTGCTATGATATTTGAATTTTTCGCAAACCTGTTCAAATAAATCATAATTTAACAGTAAATGACTGCTGAATTATGATTTGTAAGCTTTACAGTTTTTCTGTACAAGAAAACGGCTTCGCCGTATGCCTACGGCGGAACGTTTTCGGATAGTCCATCGCCGAGGGAAGTTTACTTTCCGTTCGACGGGACATAAAAAATAAGGTCTCAGGCATACTGAAAAGTAAGTCTGAGACCGTTTTTTTATGCATTTTTTCTGCCCGTGGTAATTCCTGAAGCGGGGAAGTCTACTCTTGAGATGTCAGCACCTACGGCTCTGAGTTTTCTTACCACATCTTCATATCCTCTGTCAATGTGGATTATATCTTCAATTTCCGTTGTTCCCTTGGCACAAAGTCCTGCAATTATCATTGCGGCACCTGCTCTCAGGTCGTCTGCCTTGACGGGAGCACCCTTGAAGGTGGATATGCCCTGAACGATGGCGGCTTTGCCTTCAATCTGAATCTGTGCACCCATTCTCGTAAGCTGGTCAACATATCTGAAACGGTTGTCCCATACGCTGTCCGATACGATGCTTGTACCCTCGCACAGTGCAAGAAGGGTGGTAAACTGAGGCTGCATATCCGTGGGGAAGCCGGGATGGGGAAGAGTCTTTATGTTGCAGCAGTGAAGTCTGCCCGTAGCAATTACTCTTACGCTGTCGTCAAATTCATCAACTATGCAGCCGCATTCTCTGAGCTTTGCAGAGATGGGATCAAGGTGCTTGGGAATCACATTCTTTATGTGGAGGTCACCCTTTGTTGCAGCGGCGGCTACCATATAAGTTCCTGCCTCTATCTGGTCGGGAATAATTGAATAATCACAACCGTGAAGCTCTGAAACACCCTCAATTTTTATGACATCCGTGCCTGCACCCTTGATGTTGGCACCCATGAGATTGAGGAAGTTTGCAAGGTCAACTATATGAGGCTCTCTTGCTGCATTTTCAATTATGGTCATTCCTCTCGCCTTGACTGCGGCAAGGATAACATTTATTGTGGCACCCACAGAAACCTTGTCAAAGAAGACAGATGCACCGATAAGCTTATTCGCCTTTGCTTCGACTACACCGCCGTCGGTGGATATCATTGCACCGAGAGCCGAAAAACCTTTGAGGTGAAGGTCAATGGGTCTTACTCCGCCGAAATTGCAGCCTCCGGGCATTGCAACTCTTGCAACGTTGTACATGCCGAGAAGAGCACCTAAAAGATAATATGAAGCTCTGAGATTTTTCGTAAGCTCATAAGGTACGGTGTCCGATACCGTATTTCTTGTATCTATATTTATGGCAGATTTGTTGATATATGACACCTTTGCACCCATAACTTCGAGTATGCGAAGCATTGAAGCAATGTCTCTTATATCGGGAACATTTTCTATGGTAAAAACACCTTTGGCAAGAAGTGTGGCGGGAAGAATTGCAACAGCAGCATTTTTTGCACCGCTTATCTCAATTTCACCGCGTAAAGCCTTGCCTCCGTGAATCACAAATTTTTCCACAAAGGGCACTTCCTTATTCCTTTTTTATATATCCGAAACGTAGTATTCATTATCAATTCCGACAGAAAATTACCGGTTCTGTCAGATAGTGTCTTTTTTCTGCTTCATAAGAGCATACTCACAGACTTTAGTATTATATCACCATTATCGGAAAAATTAAAGTCTTAAAGGGAAAATAATTATTAAAAAAAAGTTTTTTAGATAAGTCTAACAAAATTTACAGGACAATTTTGTTAATTCCTGTATTTAACTTATATGTTTTACCGTTTATTCTTGCCTCAGCATTTGTATTTTCGGGGACTTTGAAGGTATATTCACAGCCGTTTTCAGTAAATTCCCACCTTGAATATACTTTTCCGAATCTGTTTTCTATGCTGCCTTCCGCGAAGGAGAAATATCTGTCGGTTTCGGGAGAGAAAACTATATCTGTGAAGCCTGCACTGCCCTCCTTCTGCTTTATTCCAAGCATATTTTCATACATCCAGTCACCCACAGCACCGTAAGCATAGTGGTTGAAGGAGTTCATTTCGGGGGTTGCAAATGTGCCGTCAGGCTTATAGCCGTTCCAGCGTTCCCACATGGTAGTAGCCCCCTGTGTTACGGGATAGCACCATGAGGGGAATTCCTTTCTTGTGAGAAGCTTGTAAGAAAGTCCGCTTTCACCGATGTCCGAGAGAACGTGAAGAAGATAAGGAGTACCTACAAAGCCCGTAGTCAGATGTCCCGCAGAATTCACAAGCTCTGTAAGCTGTTGTGCGAGAGGCTCTTTTTTATCATAAAGACCGAAATGAAGTGCAAGCACTGCGGCGGTCTGGGTATTACATATCATTCTGCCGTTTGCATCAATATATTTTCTGATAAATGACTTCTTTATATTCTTTGCAAGATTTTTATAATATTTACAGTCTTTTCCGAGTACTTGTGATGCCTTTATAAGAAGGCAGGCGGAATAATAGAAGAATGCGGAGCCTATGATGTCCTTGTCCGTAGCACCGCCGACAGCCTCTTTATCGGGAAGGTCAAGTGCCAGCCAGTCACCGAAATGCCAGTGTCCTTCAAAAAGATATGGGTCGGTGGAAACACCCTCATCGGGCTTTTTCTTAAGTGCCCAGCTTCTCATGAAATCAACCCATTTTTTCATAAGAAGATAATTTTCTTCGAGAATTTCACGGTTGCCGTAGGTGAGATACATCTGCCAGGGAAGAACGGTTACAACGTCAGCCCATGCGGACGAGCCGCCGTGGTCGTCAGATTTTGTGGGAACAAAAGAGGGTATGGAGCCTGAATTTTTCTGCATTACTCTGAGGTCTCCCAGCCATTTGCGGAAAAACTGTTCAACATTGAAGTTATAGCTTGCCACCTTGCAGAATACCTGTGCATCACCTGTCCATCCAAGTCTCTCGTCTCTCTGAGGGCAATCTGTGGGAACGTCGAGGAAATTGCCCTTCTGACCCCATATTATGTTATTATAAAGCTGATTTATTGTATCATCCGAGCAGTTGAAGTGTCCCGTTCTTTTCATTTCAGAGTGAACGACAACGGCACATATTTCATCGGGAGATGTTATTTCCATGCCTTCAACGGCAATATATCTGAAGCCGTAGAAGGTGTACAGGGGTTTTACAAAATGAACTTTGCCGTCACATATAACATTTATCTCCTGCTTTGCACTTCTGAGATTTTCCGTATATACGTTTCCGTCTTTTGTAAGCATCTCAAAGTGACGGAGCTTTATTTTATCCCCTTTTTTACCCTTTACATAAAATACGGGATAGCCCGTAAGCTCCTGACAAAAGTCAATGACAGTATCGCCTTCGGGAGTTTTTATGAGTTTTTTACCTCTTATCACTTCATTTTCCGTGATAGGTGCACCCTCGTGTGGGATAAGGGTATCCTTCGTATAGGGTATGACACGGGCAGGTGTACCTTCTTTTTCCCTGAAGGTAAAATCAACGGTCTCACCGTTATACATGTTATTGTATCTTACATTGTTTTCCGATGCTTTCCAACTGCCGTCTGTATATATGTTTATTTCCTCTCCGTCCTCGTAAGTGAGCTTCAGTGAAGCTATGAGAGCGAGAGTACCGTGGGAAATTATTTTTGAGCTGAGGTCATACCACTTGTGAAAACGCCAGCCGATGCCCACACCGACTTTTACGGTGTTTTCTTTTTCTATAAGTTCAGTTACATCATAGGTCTGATACTGAATTCTGTTGTTATAGTCTGTCCAACCGGGATTGAGTACTGAGGAGGTAACATTTTTTCCGTTGATAAAGCAGTTATACACACCGAGACAGCTTATCTGAAGCTCTGCCTTTTTTGGAAAAGGACGTGCTTCAAAGTGTTTTGTGAAGTCAATGGCGGTATCTTTTCTCTGTCTTGCGGGTTTTATCCATGATGCACTGAAAATGTTGTCCATAATATTTCTCCTTTATGATATGTCCGCAAAAAGTGCGGAGATTTTTTTCTGCAGTTTTTTGTTTTCGCCTTTCTGAAGACAGGGATCTTCCGAGAGAATTCTCTGTGCTTCATCCCTTGCGGCATAAAGTATTCTTGAATCCGTAAGAAGGGAAGCGAGTTTCAGTGTGGGAAGACCGCTCTGACGGGAGCCGAAGAAATCACCGGGACCTCTCAGCTTCAGGTCTTCTTCCGCAATCACAAAGCCGTCACCCGATGAACAGAGAATTTCAAAACGCTGCCGTGACTGCTCGGTTTTTGAATCACTTACAAGTATACAGTGAGATTCAGTGTCTCCTCTGCCGACTCTGCCTCTTAACTGATGAAGCTGTGAAAGACCGAAGCATTCGGCGTTTTCAATTACGATTATATTTGCATTTGGAACGTCTATGCCCACTTCAATTACCACGGTACATATAAGAATGTCTGTTTCGCCGTTTTTGAAGCTTTCCATGACCTCGTCTTTTTTCTTCTGCTTCATCTGTCCGTGAAGAAGTGCACACTTAAGGTCAGAAAAAACGGTGGTAGAGAGAAGCTTGTAATATTCTTCTGCAGACAGCCTCTCTTTTTCTGTGTCATCGCTTTCCTCAACCATGGGACAGACTATGTAGCACTGATGCCCCTTTTTTACCTCTTTTTTTATGAATGAATACATTCTCTCATGGTAAACAGAGGGGATTTTTACGGTTTTTATCTCTTTTCTGCCTTTGGGCTTTTCGTCAAGCACAGAAATGGCAAGGTCGCCGTAAATTATGAGAGAAAGAGTTCTCGGAATGGGTGTGGCACTCATTACCAGCACATGAGGAGAGTCTCCCTTTTCTCTGAGAGATGCACGCTGATTTACGCCGAAACGGTGCTGTTCATCGGTTATCACAAGAGCACAGTTTTTAAAAACGGTGTCCCCCGTAATTATTGCATGGGTTCCTATTACTATCTGTGCTCCACCCGAAGAAATGTCCTCTTTTATGAGCCTTTTATTTTTTGCCGTGGTGCTTCCCGTGAGAAGGACTATATTTATTCCCGTATCCTTGAAAAATTTCGTGAAGGTATCAAAATGCTGATGTGCAAGTACCTCTGTGGGAGCCATGAGAGCACACTGAAAGCCGTTTTTTACGGTATTATACATAAGAGCCGCCGCAACGGCAGTTTTGCCCGAGCCTACATCACCCTGAAGAAGCCTTCTCATGGGGGAGTATGAATTCATGTCTTTTATACATTCATTTACGGCACGGCTCTGAGCATTTGTAAGGGGGAAGGGAAGGCGAGAAATAAATTCTTCCGTAAGGTTTTCTTTAATTCTGTATAAGGTCTTTTCCTCTCCCTTTTTGCCGTGGGAGAGAATTCCAAGCTGTAAAATCAGGAGCTCTTCGTAAATTAGCCTTCTCTTTGCACTTCTGATGTCATCTTCATTTTGCGGAAAATGTATGGAATATAGGGCACTTTTAAGCCCTTGGAGACGGTATTTCAGAATCTGTTCCTTCGGCAGTGTTTCACCTATTGAATCCGAAAAAGTGTCCAGTGCCGTTCTTACGGCTTTTGCAATGGCTTTTGAATTGAGCTTTGCCGTACACGGATATACGGGGTGAAGATAGCCGTCATTATCCGCTTTTTCATATTTCGGGGATACCATTTCTCTGGCACCCATGTCGTTTTCCTTTATTTTACCGAAAAATATGAATTCTTCATCCTCTTTCATATCCTTTGCGGCGTAAGGGTTATTGAAAAAAGTCAGATGCAACATACCCGCACCGTCGGTGGCACAGGTTCTGTACATTGTTTTTCCGCTGCGTGTTTTTATGGGGAGTGCATTTGCAATAACAATTCCCTTTACCGCAACATTTTCACCAAGGGGAGCTTCATTTATGGGAGGAATATTTTTCCAGTCCTCATAAGCACGGGGAAAATAGTATATAAGGTCCTCTACCGTATAAATTCCGAGTACTGCAAAAGCCGCTGCCCTTTTTTCGCCTATTCCCTTGAGATACTGAACGGGTGTTGAAAGATTCATAATTTCTGTTTATTTCTTTTCTTTTTTGTCAAAACTGTATTAGGGTGATTTTATGTCCAGTGTAAAATTCCGTGCCGCTGAAATTATCAGCGGACGAGTGTTTTTTCTGTGGAGAAAATATTTTTCACGTATCTGTGTATTATTTTTTTCTTTTGCGGCACTTGTACCGTCATTTCTTGCCCTGTTTTATGATGTATCCGATATTTTCCCCTTTTTTGATGAAAATACGGGGATGATTTTTCTTGTGCTTACGGGGCTTTCTTCCGTATTCCTTTTTGTATTCTCTTTTGTGATGAAAGCCCGTGCAGACGGGTGGATGTTTCATCTGTCCGACAAAAACACTGCCCGTCCCGACAGCTTTTACAGCTTTTCACAGGGAATGAGATACTTAAGTCTGTCTTTTCTGAAAAATGCAATGAAGCTTTTATGGGCAACCGTATTTTACCTTCCCTGTACAGCACTTACTCTGTTCCTTTTTTCGGGGATGTATGAAGGTGAGATGATACGGACGGTCTTTTTTACCCTTCTTGGTTCGGATATTCTGCTTTTTATCACGGGTACGGTTTTTTATGCCGCAGCAGTCGGAAGATATTATCTCTGCGAATTTCTGTTTTTTCTCAATCCCCTGACTTCCCCGAGGGAGCTTATTTCCTCTTCCGTGTCTCTTATGAAGGGAAAAAGCATAAGTCTTCTTTTTATGCGTATTTCTCTTTTACTGTGGAAGCTGTCCGTAATTTCCCCCGTAAGCTTTCCCGTGCTTCCCGTTTACTCAAAAAGTGTGAAACTGGTGCTCAGCGAAAAGCTGTACGGAGAGAAAAAGTGCTTTTGGAAAAAAAGTGCCGTGGTTTTTTATATCAACAGAAAAAGTGTTATGAAAAATATTACGGCATCATATTGAGTGCTTTCTGAAGGTTTCTTCCGAGAATACCGTCCTTGGCTTCTTCCGGGATATCCAGGTTTTCAATTCTCTCTATTGCCGCTTTGACATAAGAAGCCTTGTTATAGGGGAAATCAAGTCCGAATATGCTTCTTGTGTTACCTGTCTGGTGTATAACGGTGCGAAGCTGTTCGTCTGTCAGTGACCACGCACCGGGAAGTCCGTTTTCACTCATGGCAATGGTGGTCCAGCCTGCAAACACCGTATCGTTTTCCGAGTTTCTTGAAGCATTGCACATAACTGCGAGAGCATCGTTGAAAAAGTGATAACCGCCGATGTGCTCCATACTGAATTTAAGCTCGGGATAAAACCATGCTACTTCATCAAAGAGAAGCAGCTTGTAATCGGCTATTCTGTGCCAGTGAAGCCCTGTATGGAAGGAGAGGAAAAGTCCGTCCCTCTGAGCCTTTTCGTAAACTCTTTTTGCTTTGTCGGAAAGAATGTTTTCTCCCTGAAAAGCAAGGTGCAGTTTAATTCCTTTGAAGCCGTAGCTTATCATCTTGTCCATCTGATATTCTATGTTGTCTGCTTCAAAATCCACCGTGCCGAAGCCTATGAGAGAGTCGTCATCCTTTATTTCACCGTAAAGCCAGTCAAGGCTGTCTCCGGGAAGAGAAGCTCTTTCGTACTGGTCCTTGAAGCAGGTAAAGCATACCGCCTTTTCAATTTCGCACTCTGCCATAAGAAGCTTAAGGTCTTCTACAGTGGCTCCTTCTTTGGATTTTGCAGGAAAAACATGTGCATGATTTGCCCAGATGTGTTGTCTCATAATAATAACCTCCCGATGAATTATGATTTATTGTTTCTTTCGTAGAATACTTTCCCGTCAAAGCCCTGGATGGTTTTGTCCTCGTCTGCGTTTTCAAGTCTTATCTGTGACCATACGCAGTAACGGGGATTTTTTTCCGTTGCGGTAAAATGTCTTCCGAGTTTTTTTGCCGTAACGGCAGTGGTGCCCGAGCCTGCAAAGGGGTCGAAAACAAGATCCCCCTTGTCGGATGAAGCAAGTATCATTTTTGCCGTCAGTTTTTCAGGCTTCTGTGTGGGGTGGGCAGTGTTTTCCTTCATTGACCAGAAGGGAACTGTGATATCGTCCCAGAAATTTGATGGGCAGGTCATTCTGAAATTGCCCTTTTCGCTCTCTTGCCAGTCCTTGGGCTTTCCGTTTTCTCTGTAAGGTGCAATGACCTTCTTTTTTATTTTGACGGCATTGAGATTGAAGGTATATTCATCGGAAACTGTGCAGTACCATATATCCTCCATGCCGTTTTTCCAGTTCTTTTTTGCACCTCTGCCTTTTTCTCTCTGCCAGGTTATTCGGTTTCTGATTTTGAAAAATTCGGGCAGGATGCATCCTATTATAAGGCTTGTCTGCCAGTCACAGCATACATAAATGCTTCCCGTGTCCTTAAGAAGCCTTTTTATTTCACGAAGCCATGAACGGGTAAATTCTGCATATTCATCGCTTTTTTTTCTGGAAAACACCTCACCGCCGTAATCCTTTCTGAGATTGTACGGCGGGTCGGCAATTACAAGGTCAACACACTTATCGGGCATATATTTCACCGCGGTGAAAAAATCCGCATTGAAATATCTGTCCGCCATGTCCTGACTTGTCATATTCTTTTTTGTGAACAGGCAAAGGTCAAGATATTTCTTTCCTTCGCTGATGTCCGTATTTATAGTCTTGTTTCTTTCGGAACTCATAATTTATTGATTATCTTAACATCTGTGATGTCTGTGTTTTTTTCAGTATCTGAATATCTGTATGCTGTCGCATTCGTCTTCGGCAGAAACTTCAATAAGATTTTCATCTTTTTTCAGTTTTACCTGTCTGAAAACAAAAAGCCCGTCAGTCACTTTTTCTGCTGTATACTTTTTGTCTTTGCCGTTTACAAGTATTCTGAGGTTTTCCCTGTTGGTTATACATTCAATGTCAATGGTTTTAAGATTTGTTTCGTATTCTTCGGGCTGTACTATGCTTATAAAGCCGTCGGGGGAGAACTGTGCCTTGAAGAAGGAGAAGGAATCATATATAACGGTTCTGTCAAAGCCCGTAAGACCTCTCAGTGAGCCTGTCTCCTTCCCGTCAGAGAGCACACCGGGGAAGTAAGCAATAATATTTTTTCTGCGGCTGAAGCTGTTCCACAGTCTTATATTGTGCCTCAGAGCCTCTGGGGGTGTCATCTGTGTTCTGAGGGGACTTTCGGTATAAAGTGCAAAAAGCTTTTCGGGATATTTTTCCTGAAGGTCGGAAAATCTGCCTGTCCCCGCAATATATCCTTCGGGAGTGCTGTCAAAGGGAAGAAGGAAAAGTGTAAGCTGTGCTTCGTCGGGAATTCCCTTTGATATATCGTCTGCCGACAAGGAGAAAACCGTAATGAGATGGGGTGCATATTCATTTACAAGGGAAGAAATTTCATTGAAATATCCGCTGTCGGCTTCCTTCGGGCATACTATGAAGGTAAGAGATGGATGTGATGCATTTATCAGAAGGAAATCTTTAAGTGCATTTTTGTCTTCAATTATGCTTCCGGTATGGGACATTTCGTACCAGAAAACTATGCCCTCCCTGTCTGTAAAGGACAGAAGGTCTGTTTTTGAGGGAAGTGAGGAGGCTATCAGTGCATTGGTATCCAGAGTTTTCAGATTCTGAAGGTCGCTTTTAACGCTTGAAAGGTCTGTAAGCCTTGTACCGTCAAGAGGGAGACGGAAGGAATTGAGATAGAAAAAGCCGTCCTCACGAAGAGCAGTTTCTCTGAAGCCGAAGGGGATGTTTACTTCATCGAGCACTCCGCTGTCTCTTAAAAGTCTTGCGTTGAGGGTATAAAAATATGCTCCGCTCTGACCGTCCCATATTTCGGGGGAATCGAGAGTGATTACCGTGTCGGGAGATGTGGGTTTTGCCGTGGAGGATATTATTTCATCATTTTTCATGCCGTATACGGTATAGGATACAACATCATAATTATTGGGACGGACTATATCCGTTTTTATACTTATTCTGCCGTCTTTTTCCGTTCTGACACTTATTCCGTCACCGGGACACAGTATATTGAAATGAGAGCTTCCCACGGTAATGAGATTTACGCCTGCAAAGCAGAATTTACCGTCAGCTCTTGCTGAAGGCTTTACCGCGACTTCAATTTCATAAGTCTCGTTTTTAACTGCTTCAAGGGTCAGAAGTGCCCTGAAGGGGGTAGCAGAGGGAGCGTGCTCGCATATAAGCTTTTCTCCCGTGAACACCTTCACATAAGCCGAAAGCTGAGTAAATTCAATATATACGGTCTTTCCTTCATCCTTATCCCGGCAGGTCCATGACGTCTTGAAGCTGCCCTCGGGCATGGATGCGATGCTGTGGAAAAAGGGGAGAGTTACGGGGGTGTCGGAAAAGGTTTTTCCGCCCTCGCACTCTTTTTCAGAGAATATCCAGTTTTTGTTGAAATCAATAATTTGTCTCATCAGTTCACCTTCAAATCAACGCTGAGCTCCACGGGACAGTGGTCGGAACCGAAAATGTCACTGTGTATTTTTGCACCGAGAAGTTTATCATCAAGTGCCGATGATGTTACGAAATAATCGATACGCCACCCTGCGTTGTTTTTTCTTGCATTATATCTGTAGCTCCACCAGGAATATGCTCCCTCGGTGTCGGGGTAAAAATATCTGAAAGTATCGGTAAAGCCCGAGGAGAGAAGAGTGTTGAACTTTGCTCTTTCCTCGTCCGTAAAACCTGCCTTGCCGCGGTTTGGTTTTGGGTTTTTCAGGTCTATTTCCCTGTGTGCCACATTGAGGTCACCGCAGAATATGACGGGAGCAGTCTCTTCAAGCTTTTTAAGATGTGTAAGAAATGCATCCTCCCACTTTTCACGGTATGAAAGACGTGAGAGATCTTCTTTTGCATTGGGAGTATATACGGTTACCAGATGGAAATCGGGATAAGTAAGTGTGATTACTCTGCCTTCGTTGTCAAATTCTTCATTATCTATACCGAGCTTTACACAAAGGGGCTTGTGCCGGGTGAATATACAGGTTCCCGAATATCCCTTTTTCTCAGCATAATTCCAATAGCTTTCATAGCCTTCAAAGGAAAGGTCAATCTGACCTTCCTGAAGCTTCGTCTCCTGAAGACAGAAGAAATCTGCATCAAGGTCTTTGAATACCTCGGGGAAAATTCCCTTCCCCGTAACGGCTCTCAGCCCGTTTACATTCCATGATATGAATTTAAGCATCTGCGTTCATCCTTATTTTAAGTAATACTTAATTTTATTGTAGCATAATAAAAAAAGAATAGCAATAAGTATAAATCCTATTTTTTGTACTTGCAACCGTAAAGGGCTTATGGTATTATATCCGTGTATTCGCAAAAAATCGTAAAAAATCAGAGGAGGTAAAAAATGTACGGAAATGAAAGCTTTTTTTCGGCGGTTTTTAACAATATTGCAGATTTCGGAAGTCTCTGTACCGATACTGCAGCAGCTTTTTTCAACGCAGTATTAAAAAGACCTCTTCTGTTTATATTTATGTGTGTAAGACGCTTTTTCAGATTTCTGTTCAGAGCCTTTACACTTTTGTTTGCCCCCTCTGATGCACCTTCGGGGGAATATGCAGACGATGTTACAAGGGCGGCAAAAAAGAGTTTCAAAGTTCTTTTTACGCACCCCGGGTCCTTCCCTTATGTAATTGCATATTACATCAAAAAGGCATTGGGAAGATATAATTTCGGAATAAATACAGTTATTGCATGGCTTGTCCCCGTGCTGGTCTGTGCTGTGGTTTTTATCGGAATAACAGAATTTGCGGAAAAGACTCTTGTGCTTGAAATTTCCGCTGACGGGGAAGTTATCGGATTTTCCGAAAGCGAAAAAACATACCTTCAGGCGAAAAACAGGGCGAAGCTTCTCCTCAGTGAGGCTGACGACAGTCCGGATTTTCCCGATATTACCTATTCTGTCAGACTTGCAGACAAAAACAAGCTTACGGATGAAAGAACCATCTGTGACAGGCTTCTTGAAAAAACAGGCTATGAGCTTGTAAGTGCAAGCGGTGTTTTTGCAGACGGAAAGCTTCTTGCAGTGCTTTACAGCGAAAGCGATGCAAGAGAGGTATTAAACGGGGTTCTTGCCGAAAAAAAAGCAGATGAAGAAAATTACGCAGTTTCTTTTTCTTCCGATATAAAAATTGAACAGGGGCTTTACCCCGAAGAGAGCATCAGTACGGTAAAGGAATTCAGAAAACTGATGTCCCCTGATGAAGAAGGAAATTATATTCTCGGAATAAAGGAGATAAAAACGGAAGTTATTTCCGAAAAGGTTCCTTATGATGAAGTAGAAATAAAATCCTCTGCTCTTTACAGCGGCTCTCAGAGAGTTCTTTCTGAGGGTAAAAACGGTTATGCACAGGTCACAAATTTTGTGACGCTCATAAACGGAGAGAGGGCAGGGACAAAAGAGGTATCACGCCTTACGGTAACCGAGCCCGTTCCCCAAAGAGTACAGGTGGGAACAAAGCCCCTCGATGAAGCGTATTCAAATTCCATGGGCGGTATATTCTTATGGCCCATAGTGGGTGCTTACGGCATAAATTCCGACTACGGCTACCGTTGGGGAAAGCTTCACGGAGGCCTCGACCTTGGTATGGGTAATGCACCCGGCACCAGTCTCGGTAAAAACATCATTGCCGTAGCCACGGGTACGGTGCAGGTGGCTGCAGTACATTCAAGCTACGGATATTATCTCATACTCGACCACGGAAACGGTCTTCAGACCCTTTATGCACACTGCCTTGCAGATTCATTCATGGTGTCCCCCGGGCAGACGGTGGTTGCGGGTCAGCCCATTGCAAGGGTAGGTTCAACAGGCTATTCAACAGGACCTCACCTGCATTTTGAGGTAAGAGTAAACGGTAACAGAGTAAATCCGAGACCCTATCTCGGAATATGAAAGGAGCGGCAGCAGATGAACGACATGAGAGGATATCCCTTTGATGAAAATGAAATGAGAGCTTCTCAGGGCGAAGCGTCACTTTTTCAGCAGCAGCTTGACAACAGAAGAAAAGCACTGAAAAAAAGAAGGCTGCAGTTTGTTACGGGTCTTGCCGTTATGCTTTTTGCTCTTGTCGGAATAGTTGGTATAATTGTGCAGACCGTTGGCTTTTTCAGTGACAGACATGAAGAAAAGCAGGGCTCGGCACTGGACACATATAACAACTTCATGCTTGCCGTAGCGGCAGTTGACCCCGAACCCTTTGACGATGTTACGGCGGCAGATATGGAAGAGCTTATAGAAATTGCCGTATGGAGCATTCTCGGAGCAGACCTTGAACCGTCCCGGTATGAGTATTCCTCGGGAGAACTTGCCATTCCCGCCGCAGATGTTGAGGCGGCATTCATGAGATACTTCGGTACGGCTCTTACCATAGAACACCGCAATGTAACGGGATACGGTTATGAATTCACCTACAGTGAAGACGACAACGCATATTATATTCCTCTTACAACCATAGAACCCCTTTACACCCCCACGGTGACAGAGGGTGAGACCAGGGGCGATTCCTTAATACTCACCGTAGGGCTTATAAATGCCGATTCCTGGCAGCAGGATGCAAAAACAGGAGACATGGTAAAGCCTGACCCTGATAAATATATAAAAGTGACTCTCCGTCAGTCAGGCTCAGGTGCATATATAGGTGCCATAAGAACCACAGCCCTCCCCGAAACCGCAATAGTGGAAGTGTTCACAACAGAAAAACCTGTCGCCGGGGAAACCCAATCCCCATCTGAGGAAACCACGGCAGAATAAAATTTTATAAACACAGCAAAACCGTCTGAAAAAGAATAGCAAGTTTTTTTTCGGACGGATTTTATATATTACGACCACAAGCCCGTTATTCTTGAATTTATATTGAAATAACAGTATAACTTATTTTTAGCGTTTGACATTCTTAAATTTATGTAATATAATTGAAAAAAATATCAGGAGGATTTTATATGAGTGTTATTTATTCTTTGATTCTCAGTTTCCTGACACTTCTTACGATATTCTTTGTGCCCTTCACAAATGCACCTGCCGTAGATGTCACGGAGGATGATTTCGTGCCCGTAATGCGGTTTGTTGCAACAAGTGATACGCATATACAGACTCTCGGTGACAAGGGCAGCAGAAGAATTGTGAAAATGGTAAAATCTGCTTATGAAATAGCAGAAAATGACAGCGATTACAATGCACTTGATGCTGTTGTTTTTTCCGGAGACATTACTGACCAAGGTACTTTTACCGCCTTGTCGGCATTTGTCGCAACTACCGATAAGGTCATAAAGGACGGTACCGAAAGACTCGGTGTCGTTGCAAAATCCCATGACGGAAACACTTATGATTCCGAATCTCTTGAGATATTTACTGCCCTTACTGGACAGGAGACGGATTTCCACCGCGTTATAAACGGCTATCATTTTATCGGAATTTCCCGTTCACCCGTAAGCGGTGTGCATTATTCTTCCGAACAGGTCCGGTGGCTTGACAATGAGCTTAAAGCTGCAACCGAAGCGGCTCCCTTACAGCCCGTATTTGTGTTCCAGCATGAGCATGTGCTTGACACGGTTTTCGGAAGCTACTCTTATGACGGCTGGGGCATGAATACATTTTCAGATGTACTGAATAAATATCCTCAGGTCGTTCACATTTCAGGTCATTCTCACTATCCTGCAAATGACCCCCGTTCTGTCTGGCAGGGTAATTTCACTGCCATAGGCGACGGCGGACTTGCTTATTATGAATTTACCGTAGATGATGAAACAAGTGTGCATCCCGCAGGTAACGAAACCATGACACAGGCACTTCTGGTAGAAGTGGACAAGGATAACCGTGTTCTTATAAGAGTTCTTGATGTTGATGCAGGCGAATTTGTTGCCGAATATCTTGTTGATAATGTTGCATCATCCGAAAAAGTCAAGTATAATCACGATGAAAGAAAGGCTCTTTCAAGTGCACCTGTTTTCTCTGAAAATGCAAAGCTTACTGTTAAGGAGTCTCTTGGAAATTATACCGTAAGCGTTCCTCAGGCAAGTGTTAAGGATGATAATAAGGTATATCTTTACAGAATCAGTGTAACCGATGCAAACGGCAAGGAAGTTCACAAGGATTGGGTGCTTTCAGGCTATTACTATGCAGATGTCCCCGACAGTGTAAGCTTTGCAAAATTCCGCCTCTCAGACGGAGCATACACCGTTAAAGTTGTCGCCGAAGATGTCTGGGGTAATGTAAGCGAAGCACTTACTTATAATATTGATTAAAATAATATTGATTAAAAAACAGCACTTCCGAAACGGAGGTGCTGAATCTTTTTTGAGCAGATGAAAATTTATTCTTACGGTTTTTCATTGTAAAGTTTTTTTATGGGGGTAAACCGTATTTTTACGGCGGTTCCGAGAAATTTTATATACTGGGAAATTGAATTTTTTGACTTGCCCTCTGTTCTTGGAAGACATACTGCCGGGATTTCTCTTATTTCTTTTCCTGCTTTTAAGGGTATAAGAACGGCTTCCAAAAGACAGGGAAAGCCCCACTGTGAAAAATTAATGCTTTTATAGATGTTTACGGGACTTATAAGAACAGGACTTGTAAAATCCGTAAGAGAGGACATGAAAAGCAGTTTCAGAAAACTCTGTCCTGCAAAATTCAAAGCTTTTTTTACATTACCGTATTCACGGAAACTGTTTTTTTGCAGCCACCTGGAAATTTTTATTATTGAATCAGGGTATTTTTTTGCATTTTCTATCATAGACGGAACACAGGAGAGCTCTGTGGGCATATCTGCCGAAAGAAACATTATGTGTGATGAAACAGTCGCTTCAACAGAGCTTCGCATGGCACCGCCGATGCCGGGATACCATTGCACGACTTTTTGTATGCGATCCTCATATTTTTCTGACAGAAATTCTATTGCATCAAGACATTCCGGACTTGCATTATCCGGTATAACAATCATAAAAGTGTAAATATCTGAAATATTACAGCTTTTGACTATTATGTCGACAGTCTTTATCAGAGAACTGCTCTCGTCGGTTGCTACTATTACAATGGTGGATTTTTCAAAATTCATAATTTCCTCACAATTTTTCAGTGCTCGGTATAAATGATTTTTTCTCTGGGATTGACAAGAAGAGTTGCACTGTAGCGTTTTCCGAACCAGACAAATTCTCTTGCATAATCACTCCATGAATTTACCGTCTTATGAGAAGTGATACTGAGAGTGTTGCTGATTTTTTGCAGTCTGATGGGTGCTCCTTCTTCTATCGCTTTGAAATAGGGGTAAAAATTATATTTGAAATCAAGGCTTTTTTCTGTTACTCCGAGAGTTCTTATAAGCTCGGTCTGATATTTATACAGTTCATCGAAAAGCTCTTTTTCAATACCGAATTTTTCCAGAAATGGTTTTATGTCTTTTTTGAACTCGTCAAAATGATATGCCATTTCAAGAAATGCACCTTCTTCAAAATACCAGCCCGTAGTGCTGAAAATATCCTTCTGATATGTCCAGTTCGCTGTTTCGGTGTCAAGCTTACGGTTATAAAGGTCAAGGAAAAATGAATGCATATATCCGTCGTTCTCGGTATAGATATAATCAAAAAGTCCTGTATAAAAATCGTAATAGGACAAATCCTTTTCTTTGTTGAGATAAACTGCAAAAAACCTTGTAAGCCCCAAATGGTGGAAGGTCTGAAGCACAACAGAGAACATAAATGCCTTTACCCATTCTTCCTTTGACATGGTGGCTGTCTCTGTTATGACATCCATATACTCCTGAACTCCGCTGAACTCGGGATTGTAATGAATTCCGAAAGAGGGAATTCTGGATGTTTTTATGCCGTGCTTCTTACGGTATTCTTCATCGCCCATTTGTGCATTGTCATATACCTGACATTCATAAACGGTCATGGAATTGCTCTGTCCCGATTCAAGAAGATTACACATTCCGCGGCAGAAGCTTTCATAAGTCTCACCGGGAAGACCTATAATAAGCTCAGTGTATGTGGGAATATCGGCTTCGCTGTAGCGGGAATAAAGATTTGAAAAATGTTCGAGTGTGAGATTTTTTCTTCCTATGTTTTCAAGTGCTTTTGCATCAAGGGTCTGATATGCAAGTGTAACACCTTTGTCTATGTGATTGCTGTTGAGTATATAACCTGCCTCAAAAACGGTGTCATCACTGTCTTTTGCATAGCAGGGCTTGAAAACCTCGGGATAGCCGTATTTTTTATTCTGTTCTGCAACAAAATCGGCTATTTCAACATCTCTGTCAAGAATACCGAAATTTGCATCTGCACAATAGCAGTATCGTATCTTGTTTTTTGCTATCCACTCAATTTCCGATTTTATTTTTTTTATGGAAAAAGGTCTTATTTTCTTGGTGAAGCACCATTCACAGTATGAACAGGTATAAGGACATCCTCTGTTTGTTTCAAGTGTTGCGTGAAATTCCACATTCGGGAATTCTTTGAAAAAATGGTCAAATATCCCCTCGGTATAAGGAGACGGGTAAGAAGAAATATCCTGAGGATGATACTCTTTTGTTGTTACACAGCCGTTTTCGCTTCTGTAGGAGAGATTGGGAACTTCGGAAAGGTCTGTTTTTTCAGCCAGTGCCTTAAGAAGTAAAGCCATGGTTTCCTCTCCCTCGTTGTGCATAAGAAAATCTATAAAATCATACTTATTGAGAAATGCTGCATCTTTGGGTACACTGTGACCGCCGAATATAATTTTTACATGGGGATACAGTTTTTTCAATTCTTTTGCCAGTGTTTTGTTGTATTCAAGATTCCATACAAAGTTTGTGAAAGCAACATAATCGGGGTTATCAAAACGCTTTAATATGTCGGGAATAGTTTCCCTCATACCTATTACATCGGGTATATCATAATATTTTGCAATATCGGCATCATTTTTAACAAATGCCGCAATGCAACCGATGGAATAGGGTAAAAAACACGGCGATGAATATGATAATGCAATCTGGACAAAATAAATTCTTTTTTTCATCATTGTCTCTCCGTTTATATTTCTGTTATGTCATCTTTATATGAAGCCCAACCGATTTTTTCAAACCAAATAACATATTTTGCAAAATCCTGCCAGGTGTTATAGGTTTTGCTGTCCTTAAGTATGAGTATATTACTTTGTTTTTTCAGAGGATGTATATTGTTTAGATAAATATCCGTTGCAAAACGGTGAAGATCATACTTCAGTGTTATTTTATTTTCTTTCTCAGCAGGTTTTCTTAAAACAGCCTTCTGATATGTAAGAATATCTGAAAATATAGCCTCAGGAATGCCGAAGCTTTTTAAGAACGGTGTTATCTCATCATAAAAAAGGTCAAGCTGAAGCAATGAATTCAATACAAAATATTCATGCTCTTCCCATACCATTTCCCGTGTGGGCTCAAATAAGAGTCTTTCGTTGGATATTCCGAGAGACAGTTTTCTTGTTTTTTCTTTTATATCAGCATAGAGCTTCGATATGAAAAGCTCCGGATTTTCTTCAAAATATGTCAGTACACTGTCATAAAACTTTTCAAAGGGGATATTCATTTCATAGCGGAGATATAAAGCGAATATTCTGATAAGTCCGTTTCCGTGAAGAGCTTTTGTCAAATGCCCGAAAACAGAAGCTTTTATCCAGTCCTCACGACTCATAGAGTTTGTTTCAACTATTATATTATTGTATTCGGGAACTGAAAACGAGGTGTTGCTGACATGTGAACGAACGATTTCAACATTGACTGTTTTTATCCCGTATTTTTCAATATATTCTTTCTGACCCATAAGAGAATTTGGCAGAAGTATGCAGTTGTATATTTCAAATACAAAATGCTGACCTGTTTCAAAGAGCATACCGATGCCTTTAATGAAGCTTTCATAAGTTTCACCGGGAAGACCGAGAATAAGCTCGGAATATGTCCGCATTTTTTCCTTGTTGTATTTCAGAAGTAATTCTTTATAAAAGTCAAGAGAGGAATTTGATCTTCCGATGTTCTTTTGAACCTCCGGGGACATACTCTGAAAAGAAAGAGTTGCACCTATACGGTCAAATTCGCATTCCTTGAATTTTTTTACTATTGCAAAAACATTGTCGGCTCTGTTTTTTGCATAGTTCATTCTCATTCTTTCGGGATAACCCGTTTCTTTTTTTGCCTTTACAAGCTCATCTGCAATTTCAAGGTCACGGTCATACATTCCGAAATTGGCATCAGCCCCCCACACGAAGGCAATTTTGTGATCACACATCCAGCGGATCTCGGCTTTGATTCTGTCCATGGGAAACAGCCTTGTCTTAGTTTTCAGAGGACCCCAGTCACAATATGCACACTGATTGGGACAGCCGCGGCTCGTTTCGAGAATTGCATTGAAGTTTATTTCCGGGTGATTTGCGATAATATTATCAAACCATCCTTCAAGATAGGGAGAAGGATAGTCGAGAGTTGTCTGTAAACGCGTGTCTGTTCTGATATACTTTCCGTCAGCATTACGGAATGAAATGTTATTTACCGTATCAAAGCTTTTTTTCTGAACAAAAGCCTCAAGAAGGTCTTTTACGGTTTCTTCCCCTTCTCCGTGGCATAAGACATCAATAAAAGTATTTTTTTCCATGAAACCGAAGTCATCGGGAACATCGTGACCTCCGAAAACAATAAGGCATGAAGGATATTTTTCTTTTATTTTTTTTGCAAGAAGCTTATTGTATTCAGTGCTCCAGCAATAGCATGAAAAACCGACAAAGGCAGGTTCTTCCAGGCGGGAAACAACAGTATCGGTATCTTCTCTCAGAAATATAAATTCTTTGAATTCGCAGTTTTTCTTTACCGTATCACTTGAAAATGCGGAGGCTGTCAGAATACCTGCCGTATAGGGCAGGTAAGCATTCTGTGAATTTGCAGATGCAGATACATCTACCTGTACAAAATAAACATTCTTTTTTTTCACTGCATTATCTCCTGATTGAAATACTTATCCTTTATATGCGTACCTGCACCGTTTTTTCTTCCGTACCATGCGATTATCTTGGCATATTCTTCCCAAGATTCAAAGCTTTTTGCATTTATTGCAATAAATGAACGGGCTTTTTTCAGCTCGGCTTTTTTTCCGTTGAGAATATCGGTGAAATACTCATAAAAATTATAATTTGCTTCAAAACCGTTTTCGGTTTCAGTCGGTTTTTGAATTATATTTTTCTGAAAGGACAGAAGCTCGGAAAAAACATTTTCCGGGATACCGAAGCTTTTTAGGAAAGACTGTATCTCAGTATAAAATCTGTCCGCCTCGTAAACCGTACACAGAAAAGCGTATTCTTCAAAGGGCCATTGAACATTTCCGAATCTTTCATCACGGCAGCTTAATGTGCCGTTTTCTGCAATTACGGCATCAAGATAATTGTCTATTGTATTAAATATCTGCCCTGCCAATGTTTGATTGTTTTTAATTATATATTCAAGCAGGTCAGTATAAAACTTTTTATATGAGCTGAGTCCTTCATTATAAAGATAAAGTGCAAAAAACTGTAAAAGCCCCATGTGATGAAAAGCCTGTACTGCATAAGAAAACAGATTCATTTTTTTCCATTCATCCGTGTTCATGGAATAAGTTGCGGTGACCACATTTGAATATTCGGGAATAGTGTCATTTTCATCAGGCTCACGGTGAGGCTGATTAAGAGGAATTCGGGAGGTTTTTATCTTAAATCGCTCAACATAATCTTTTGTTCCCATAATTGAACAGGGAAGCCATTCACAGTTGTGTATATAAATGGAATTGTGCTGTCCTAAATTCAGCAGTTCATCAATTCCGTCAACAATGCTTTCGTAAGTTTCTCCGGGAAGCCCCAGAATAAGCTCTGTATATGTTGCAACACCTGCGTTATTATACATTCTCATAAGCTCGGAATAATAATCTATGCTGATGTTTTCTCTTAAAATATTCTTCTGGACTTCCTTATTCATTGACTGAAATGAAAGAGTAATGCCTCTGTTCATGTCTGCTTTTTCAAGCTTCATTCCGATGTCAAAAACTCTCTTGCTGCTGTTTTTTGCATAAGAAGTCTGAAATCTCAGGGGATAGCCTGTTTTAAGCTTTGCCTCAACTATTTTATCGGTTATCTCTTCGTCACGCTTAAAAAGACCGAAATTTGAATCGGCAGAACCCAGAACGCATATTTTGTTGTTCATTATCCATTCTATATCCCCGTAAATACGTTCAAGAGGAAATTTTCTGATTTTTGATTTCATATTGCTCCAGTCACAATATGCACAGGAGTTGGGACAGCCTCTTGAGGTTTCAATAAGCCCCATAAATTCGGTGTCGGGGTTTTCTTCTATTATTTTATCAAAATAACCGCCTGTGTATGGAGACGGAAAGTCACATTCGTCAGAAATCATTTCGGGATTTGTTATGGTACCGTTTTCGGTTCTCATTGAAATACCGGGAATTTTTTCAGCAGTGTCAAGACCTATGAGTGAGAGTAAAAGCCGTCTGAAAATAATTTCTCCCTCTCCGTGAAGAAGATAGTCTATAAAAGGGTAATCCTCAAGCATTCTGCCGCCGGGAGATATATGGTGTCCGCCGAAAATTATAACACAGTTGGGATATTTTTCTTTGATAAGCTTTGCTGCGGTTATATTGTAATTGTAATTCCACATATATGAAGAAAAGGCGACAACCGAGGGAGAATTCACCTGAGTTATAACTGTTTCGATACTGTCTCTGAGGAAAAAGATTTTTTCAAGAGAATAATTTGCCGATATATCTTTATCGGCAAATGCATAAGCAGATATTTGCCCTGCAGTATACGGAATATGTGCCGACTTACCGTAGGGATAATTTACTTGAAAAAAATATAGTTTCTTTTTCAATGAAGTCACATTCTTTCTGTTGTTGTTCTGCTTTCTGCAGTTACACAGGAAGCTGTATTATGATTTGCAACCGAATATTTTTACATCTTTTTTAAAAGCTTTTCTCCACTTTCAGCGATATGGTTAAAGACAGGATCATTATAATAAACAATAAGTCCGTTATATATATACCATGGCAAAAAGATTACATATTGATTCAATGTATCCGTATAGCTGCAGGTAATATAATGCAGTATGATTGTTTCGACAAAAGCGATAAGGGCAACACATGAAGTAAGCTTCATGCCTTTACGGAATAAATTTTCTTTAATGCTTTCCTTGAAAATATTATAAGGCTTCCATATATCCTTTTTCAGAAAAAGGATTAATGTATAGCTGAGTAAAATTAAAAATAATATCCATATCAACGGTTGGGTTATTCTGAGTTGTCGTGCAGTTTCTTCCGTGAATTTCTCAACAGGCGAAATTAATCGATATACAAGAAAAACAGTACCTGCGGGTATACTTATTAAAGCCCAGGGAAAAAATTTATCAACAAAATCAGGTACTGTGACTTTTTGTCTGCTTTTATACAGTGTTACATATTGAACTGTTACGAAAAACGGGCATAATGCCGAGAATAAATAATCAACATGGTATATCACGGCAGGAATCAAAAGAATAAAGCTTATCAGAAATGCTGCATATTTGTTTTTGATAAGAACAAGTAAAACAACCGCAAAAACATAAAGAACTGCAAAAACAAGACAGTGTAATTCAACATTTCTTGAAATAAGAGGTGCACACCATACCGACAAAAAGAACACAGCAATCAACATTTTATTTAGTTTTTTATTCATGTAAAACGCACCGTCCGTGTTGTTAAGTATAGGGTTCAAAAAATAAAAACATATAAAGCAAACAGTATAATGTTATCAATGATTTCGGGATGCGTGACAAAAGAGTTTTTATGTGTTCAAGCCCGTCATCTTTTTCGCTGTAAAGAATATAGAAAAATAAAGCCATAAAAAGCAAATACGAATGTCCGACAAAACGACCGGTATCTGTTGATAAAAAAAGTGTTACTCCGATTATAAGAAAGTACATTGCCGATATCAGGTTTAATACATATAACTTAAACTTAGTGCATTTTTTTTCTTTTCTTTTTTTGTTAAAATATGAAAGGATCAGAAAAACAACGGGAAGATTCAGTAAAAACGGAACAACACCTTGCATCAGAGGTCGAAGAGCAAAGGTTGTTTTTACTCTGTAGCCCATCTGTGCTATTGCATAAAGTACCGGTGATTCTATACTGTCAAAAAATTCTTTGTTGAACAGCCTGTAAGAATCATAGTCATAAAGACTTGTTGCCAGATAAGATGTATCGCAGCCTATCTTTTTTTTGTTTAATATTTTCAGAAACTCTGCGAAAGAATATGTAAGATTATCTGCTTCAAAAACCACAAAATAGAATGTAAAGCCGAGAGCGGTAACGGCGGAAAGAACAAGTATTATCCAGAGATATAATTGCTCGGAACGTTTTTCCGTAATCGTTATTTTATATAGTATGAAGAGTAAAAGAAACGGTATAAACGCAGCAAGGGAGGTATAATGTACAATTATCATTATACCCGACAGCGGTACAATCAAAAAATATAACCGCTTGTCGGAAAGAAGCAGGAGGAAAATTACCGATAAATAAAACCAATATGTATCAAGGGAACCCAACATAAAAATATGTAAGGTAAAGGTGGATGTACCTGTTACAAAAAGCATAACCAGAAAAAGCATGGTAGTTTTTTGCTTTTCGTCAACAGTTTTTATGAGTTTTTCAAGCAGCAATGAGACGATAAAAAGGAAAAAAAGAAAAATTGCCGCTTCATATAAGACTATGAACCGTTCATCGGTAGTGTCGAAAAAGAAATTGTAAATTGCACCCGGCAGAAATTTGGTACAGAAACCGAAAGAAAAGTCTACAAGATGAAAGGTATATGCGACACTGTGCATTTTCCATGCCGTAAAACCTTCGAAAATCACAAAGTTATATATAATAACAAAAATGAATATCGTTAGGGAATAATAATGTCCGATAAAATAATTCTTTAGTCTTTTCATGCCGCACCGTCCTTTCTTTTGTTTTCGGAAGTCTTGGAAAAAACCAAAGCAATAAATATACAGAAAAATTAAGTTTTAATAATTAAAAATACTTAAAATATTTTATCATATTGCATATATCTTGTCAATAATTGCAGACGCTCTTACAAATAATTGTACAGAGTTGTAAATGACAGGGGACGCTACATTCATACATTGTGTGTACCGGTGCGTAATATTGACTTGAACTTATCAATATGATATAATTATTCAATAAAATGAGAAAGAGTGAAAAGTATTGAATATTCTTTTGATTTCTCCCGGGAACTGTGACCTTTTACATAACGTATCTATTCCCTTGGGATTGGTATCAATAGGTACTTATCTGAAAAAAGCGGGGCACAATGTAAAAATAATCGACCTGTGTGTTTCACATATTTCAATTAATAAAACCGTAAAGGAATTCAAGCCCGATATTTGCGGTATTTCTGTCCGTTCTCCGAAGCAGGTTTCTTTTGCAATCAGTATTTCAAAGAAAATACGACGTTTTGGTATTCCTGTTGTATGGGGAGGTCCTTTTTGTAATCATGCACCTCTTGAGCATTTTTTTGATTCCGGTGTTATTGATATTCTGAGCTTCAGTGAGGGAGAAATGACCTGGCTTGATCTTGCGGATGCTATAAAAAATAAAACACCGCTTGAAGAGGTAAAAGGTATCGCGTTCAGAAAAGACGGCAAAATTATCCGAACTGAAGACAGAGAATTTATGGATCTCAGTAAAATTTTGCCGTGTGACTGGTCTTTGGTAGACATTCCGAAGTATTTTCAGCACATATACGGTGCAAAAAAACTGGTATACATATATATGTCAAAGGGTTGCCCGGGGCATTGTGCTTTTTGTTACAACGGTGAATTTCACCGCTCCTGTCTTCGCCGTAAGACAGTTGAAACTTTTATGACAGAACTCAGAGAATTAGTGGAAGTTTACGGAATTGACGGATTCTATCTTGCAGATGAATGTGCTTTTTCCAAAAAATCTGACCTGTATGAGTTTTGTGATGCACTGGACAACGCAGGATACCGTCTCAGATGGGGATTTGAAACCAGAATAGGTTTACTTAAAAAAGAGGAATTTCAGAGGGTACATGACAGTGGTTGCTGTTGTATTCATTTCGGGCTTGAAAGTGCAAGTCCGAGAATGATGGAAATAATCGGAAAAAATATTCCATTTGAAAAAGTCATTCCTACATTTGATTTGTGTAATGAGGTTGGTATTATTCCGATATCTTCTTTTATTGTCGGTATGCCGGGTGAAACGGTTGAAGATATGAAACAAACCATAGATTTTGCAAAAAAATTGCCCAGCAACGAACTTTCAGTGATGCAGTATGCTTATATTTACGATTCTCCTTTCGGCAAGGAATTATATAAAAACGGAAAATATAAGCTGCCGGAGAAACTGAAGGATTATAATAAAATAGATTTGTTTTACAACAGACTTCCCAATTTTTCAAATATACCTACCCGTGATATAAAGGTAGTGCAGGGTTACTTTGCATGGAAGCTTCTTTTCAAAAAGGATTATCCTGAAGAAAAGAAAGGTTTTATGGTTTTATTCAAGCATATTGAAACTGTTTTTAAGAGGATTGTTTATGTGAATATCCTTTATATCCCCGAGGCAATAATCAAATCATTTTTCCCGTTTGTGCGGTTTTTCATCTCTGCCAACTTTTACAAAAAAACGCGGAAAAAATACGGGTTACAATAGATTTGATTCAGGAAAGATAAATTAAAGATAAACTTTTTGGATAAAAATTACAGCTTATGTGTGACTGTATATTGAATATTAAAAAAGTATTTGCTATCATAGAATTAAAATAAATATGAGGTGAGTGTTTTGAAAAGTTTGAAAAAGACATTTTGCGTGATTCTTTCTCTTATGCTTGTTCTCGGTTGTTTTGCTCTTACGGCTTCGGCTTCGGGAAGAAAGGAAGCTCTTCCCACTTCTGCAGGTATAGGGGCTTTGAGAAATGAGTTTCAGATAGACTATGCACCTGAGGCGGGCGGTTATGCACTTGATTATGCATATTATTCTCCTGCGGGAAATTCCGATAATACCAAATATCCGCTGGTAATTTTTCTTCACGGCATAGGACACGGCGATTATGTGGGGTCACAGCTTGATGACAGCGATATGCCTTACTGGGCTTCAAAGGAGCTTCAGTCAAGATTTTCCGAGGGCGGTGCATTTATTCTTCTGCCCCGTGCTCCCGAGCATAAGCTTGTTTACTGGAGTAAATCTCTTATTGAGTCCCTTCGTGCGGTCATTGATGATATGATATCAAAGCACGGCGACAATATTGATACATCAAAAATATTTATCGGCGGCTTGTCTGCGGGTGGCGAGATGACCTGGAATATGATAACAGCATTTCCCGAGTATTTTGCAGGTGCATTTCCCATGGCTCCGACAGGCACTTTCACTGCAGCTGATACGAAAAAGTGTGCAGATGTGGCAATATGGATGATAGCCAGTACAAAAGATCCTGTTATAAGTTATATTGCAACTATAAAACCCTTGTGGAACAATGTGTGCAAAAATAACAATAATCCCGAAAACTGCCGTTTTTCAAGTATAGGCAGTGTAAAAGAGCCTTCAGGCGGTTCGGCAAGTGATAATCATCACATGGCAAAGGTCATAACCTACGATTTTCACATGCTTGACGGCAGCACATATCCCGACGTCACCCACGTTGACGGCAACGGAAATTCTTTCAGTCTCGTAAGTCCCAACGGAATCATATCCTGGATGAACGGTCTTTCCTCCTCCTATGAAGGAAATTCAGGCAGCGGTTCGGGAAATATAAATGTAAATTTTCTGACAAACTTTTTCGATACCATAAGAAACTTCTTCCTCAAAATAGTAAATATGTTCCAGAGACTCTTCGGTCTGTAAAAAGCTAACCCCATAAAAATGCAGGCATAATACTACGATAGAAAGTAGTTTTATGCCTGTTTTCTTGTGAATTTGCATTATTTCGGTTTTGTTATGAATTTTTAACTTTCGTTTTTGCCGGCGTCGACCTCTATATGTAGTTACAAGGTTTTTGACGGAAAATATGCTGATATCCGGGAAAATGTATTTGATTTTGTGATAATTGATAAGGATTTTGCTTTTGAATCACTGCTTATAGTCACGGTGGAGAGTGAAGAAGAGTTTTCTGTATGAAATTTTTGTTGTATTTATTGCATTGTGTATAGTATAATAACACTATACAAACACCGCGTAAACAACAATTCCTTATACTATGCTGCGGTTTGTCTGAGATTTTTAATATAGTTCGGTTTTAACATGAAGGAGAGAGAGAAAGTGAAAAATGATGTGTTGAAGAAGGTAAGCGGGATTTTACTTCCCGTAGCCTTTGTTTACGGGCTGGTGCTTCCGTTTATGTGGGGAAATGACCCCATGAGTGAAACGGGAACACTGTCACTGCTGTGTGAGGACAGGAA
>SVQH01000015.1:0-1691 GCA_015065425.1 Oscillospiraceae bacterium | reverse complement strand
CTGGTGCTTCCGTTTATGTGGGGAAATGACCCCATGAGTGAAACGGGAACACTGTCACTGCTGTGTGAGGACAGGAAAATATTTTTCTGGATATGGGGACTTCTTACCTGCGGCAGTATAGCACTTAACACAAAGTATATCTATGAGAGATTTGCGTATAAAAATAAACTTTTTGATGTTATGTGTATTTTAAGTGTGGTAAGTGTCTGCCTTGTTTCACTGACCCTCGGACACAGCATTGAGGACTGGAATCCCAAGAGAATTTGCCACTGGGTCGCCACGGGTATGTACATAGTCTTCACCGTTGCCCCCTTGCTGCTGTTTTTCCTTGTAAATGTTAAAAAACAGAGACGTTTCGGAATTCTCGCAGCCTGTACGCTGTTTATCCTCGGCACATTTGTTTTTATTTTCGCCGTAATAGGAAAAAGTGCCCTCATGGAAATGGTGCCCATAGCACTTATAGAAATTTTCCTGTTTATACTGAATTTTACACCCCTCGGCAGAGTGGATAAATATTCATTAAACTGATTAAGCTCCCCGTGCAATTCCCGAAAACGGAACGATACGGGGAAAAATGTAATTATTATTTCAGCAGCTTCTTAATTACTATATCCTGATTAATAAAATTTTCGGCAGCATACAGATGTAAACTAAACCTGATAAGGAGAAATTACCATGACCTTACTTACTTTTATGCGTTATCTTACAGCAATTTTTATGGCACCGGTTTATCTTTTCAATTTTATGTTCAATGACTATGCTTATCCTGCCGTAAGCCGTGAAGGGGCATATCTTTTCTGCTATTTCGTGGGCAATGAAAAGGATGAGCAGACCCTTCACTTTGCAGTAAGTACAGACGGATATAAGTTTAAGGCTCTCAATAATAACGAAGCCGTTATAACCCAGACCAAGGGTACACTGTGCGTAAGAGACCCTTACATCTTAAAGGGCATTGACGAAAACGGCAAGGACTGTTATTTCATAATTGCTACGGACATGAATGCACTGGAAGGTTGGACATCAAACCATGCTCTTATTACGTGGAGAAGCTATGACCTTATAAACTGGACAGACGAAACGGTAATTGACATAAGACAGTTTGAAGGCTTCGAGAACACAAACAGAGCATGGGCTCCTCAGGCTATATGGGACAGCGAAAAGGAAATGTACATGGTCTACTGGGCAAATTCCACAACGGAAAATGACACTGCAGGTCATTACTATGCATATACAAAGGACTTCAAAACCTTTGAAACAGCCCCTGAGGTGCTTTTCGGCAGATGGAACGAAACCGACCCCGAGACGGGTGAAGTAAGAAGCATTCAATGCATTGACGGTGATATAGTATATAACGAAAAGGACGGTTATTATTATCTTTATTTCAAAGAGGATATAACTCAGAAAATAGCTTATGTTCGTTCGGAAAATCTCACGGGCCCTTATAATACGGATTATACCATCTGTTCTCTTAATTACCACGGAGTTGAGGGAAGCAGTATGTACAACATTACGGGAACGGATAAGTGGATAATGGTTATGGATGAATATTCACAGGGCACATTTTTCCCGCAAATGACAGAGGATTTTCAGAATTTTACAAGAATCAGAAGAAAAGACATGGGAATGGATGACCTTCGCCCCCGTCACGGCAGTGTTGTAGCCATTTCTGAAGAAGAATATTTTCGTATGTG
>SVQH01000042.1 GCA_015065425.1 Oscillospiraceae bacterium | reverse complement strand
CTGCAAATTCTTGCATTTTAAGTTTTATTGTGTTATACTGAATTTACAAAAGAATAAACACGGATCGGCAGAATTCTTCTGCAATCGGGTATTTGTTACCCGGGGATAAGGAAATTGCGGTGAGAATCCGCAGCAACAGCCATTACCGTAACTCCATTTTTGGTCAAGTCGGAATGCTTATCGGTTCGTGCCTCACAAAGGTCTCTTGGGCAATTCGGGGAGATGCAGGAAAAACTCGTTTTATTCAGTTTTATGGCTTACGGCAAAAGCTTCCGGCACCCCGAAGAAGGGTGCCTTTGTTTTATCCTTTTGTAAAAAAACCGAAAGGAATAAAAAAAATGAAAAACAACGTAAAATCTTTTGTAGCATTTCTTCTTGTCGTATTATGCATTACTTCTCTTTGTGCATGTACTGCAACAGAATCACCAAATACCGACACAACAACCGACAATTCAACAGATGAAACAACAACTCTGAATAATGTTCAGTTACCACCACTCTGGGAAAATGCCATTTATACTGAAGATAAGGAATTCGGTAACGGCAGCAAAACTCTGACAGTTGAAGTTACCGCAGAAGAGAAGACAGTTGTTTTTACTGTTAACACAGATAAAGAAACTGTTGGTGCGGCACTTATTGAACATAATCTTATTGCGGGCGATGAAGGTGAATACGGTCTTTACATAAAATCAGTAAACGGTATTACCGCAGATTACTCTGCAGACCGGCATTACTGGGCTTTTTATATTGGTGATGAATATGCCTCTACAGGTGTGGACTTAACCGAAATCACAGAGGGGGCTAATTATAAGCTTATACGCACAAAATAAGATTTAAGCTTACAGCCGTAAGCCGAAAAACATAAATAAAAAGAAAAAGTCGGAAATCACTTAAAACAGAGTTCCGGCTTTTGCTTTTTATAATTTGAGTTAATAAAATTACAAAATAAACAAGCATTTTTACACTTCGGAAATATTGTTTTTGCTAATAATATTTCCGCATTTTTTTGTATTCATTTCAAAGGGAGCATCAAAGCTGTTAGAGAAAATCTCTGCCTCATTCAGATATTCAAGTCGGAATACGTGTTTTCCGTGCAGCGGTTTACCGAAACGGTTATTATACACAGTAAGTTTTCCGTGAACACTCTTTTCGGAAGTTTCATCCATAACCTTGGGGGTATACTGAATTACGGGACTGCCTTCCCATGTTTTTCCGAAATTACAGGAAACAACATCATTATTACGGAAAACTATTTCTTTTGTGTAACCGGATTCAAACCAGAAATTACAGTCGTCCTCTATGAGAAGTGCAGGTCCCCAGAGTTTATAAAAGCAGTTATTTTCAATTATTACCTCGCCCCTTGTGGTTGCAAGGATTCCTCTGCCGGAGGTAGGTCCGAAATTGCAGTTTCTGACATATAAATTCGGAGTGCATGTGGCATTTTCAACGACATCCTTACCGATAACAATACCGTCGGGAATATGTGTCACATAAAGCTTTATATCAGTATTATTGATTTTTTCAAAATCCGTGACCTTAGTTTCTCCATAGGGAATCAAAGTATCCCATCTTATAAACTCGAGACTGTCCCCTTCTTCAAAAGCCTGAAAACCCCAGCTTTCAGCGTGCATAAAACGGACTGTCATAGAGTTATTTTCATAGTCGCACGCAGTTATACGAAGATGTGTGCCGTGAACATTGATAAAGTCATCCTGGGCACCCTTTGCTTTACAGTTTTCGATAATAAGATTTCCTTTACAACCCGAAAACTGAAAGAAATCAGCGGTACTTGCTATTGTTCTGCCCTCTCCGGGGGTAAAATCACAGTTTCTGAAGGTTACGTTTTCACAGAACTGATTTACCATACCAAGCCCGTGCATGAATTTGACACGAAGATTTTCAAAGGTGAGATTTTTACAGCGTTCAAACATACTTCCCACCTGATCGCGTATTATGTTTCTTGTCTGAAATATTTCACCCTTTCTGATAAAAACATCTTTATTTGTGAGCGTGCATTTTAATGTATTTTCACCGATAATCTCTATTTTTTCAAAAGACAGGTCATTTCTGTTAAAATCTCTTGTGCATTCCGTTTCGGGGTCAAACACCTTTATGTATCTTTTAGGAGCATTGCAGGCATTTTCCCAATAAAAATTACCGTCACTCCCCTTTTCTCCGTGCCAAAAAAGAGTATTTCCGTCAACACGGAAGAGACAATCATCATTGATTTTTATTGTAATTACTCCGTTTTCGCTTTCAAGCACCCTGAATTCCGTCATTGTCGGCACTTCATAGTCAACGGCAAGATTTCTGACTGTGATATTTTCGCATCTGTCAAAAAGCATCGGTGTCATTTTACCGTGTACTCTTAAAAGAGCACCGTTTCCGTCAATGACTATATTCTTTTTTTCTTTAAGATATACGGCAGTAAATCTTGTACCGTCGGGATTTTCATCCTGCTTTGCTGTATTGGAGCAGAAATAACCGTGAAGGATAAAGGAATCCTCCTGTGTCACATCATATATTTTATCCTTTCCGAGGATTACGGTATCTCCGTCACCTACGGATAAAAACAAAGTACTTAATTCATTCATAATTTAACCTCTCAGAACATAGTATCCTGCCATTCTTCATGGGAAATCTCGTGGCTTGAAAAGCCTGTAAGAACACCATTATTGAATTCAAACATTAAAAAATCACTGTATTTTCCCGGAAAGGAGGATGAATCGGGGATTTGTATCTGCACACTGCAGGTAGTCAGCGTGCCTTCCTCGGAAACAACAAAATCAATCATTCTCGGATAAAGTGCAAGTCTGCAAAGCTCTTTCAACACCTCTTTTTCGGCGGCACCCTTTGAAAAATATACCCCCTCGGATATTTTTTCCAGTTTAGAACGGGAAATCCCGGTACCAATATACACATAATTCATATCAAGTCCTACGTGCCTTGAAAAGGAAGTTTCGGAAAGGTATACACTTGCTGTCAGATTAGCATTTCTGTCTTTTCTGTAGCATCCGCTTTCATCAAAATAAGTGTAGCCTTTATCATTCAGAATCTCCCTCAGCTCATCTTCGGTTTTTTCAAGGGGATTATTTATTATAAATATATCATCAAGCTCTCTCGCAGCCTTAAGCGAAACAGTATGTCCGATTTGATCATGGAGATAATGTCCGTTCATATAATCGGCTGCCGTGCTGCCGACGGAAACAACTGCTGTAAAAAGAAGTCCTGCTAAAACCAGGGCAATAATACTTTTTTTGCCGATTTTTCTGAACCTTTTATCTTTTTTTACAAGAACCAGTGCTATAATAGCAAGAACAACACTCAGCAAAGGCATTACGGGGAGCCACAATGGATAAAGAGACAATTCGGCACCGGCAACAAGGGATATAAGTGCTTCCGTTTGTAAAATCAGAGTCGAAAAGCCCTTGTACACGGGAAGAATAAATGGTGCGGCATCGCTTATTAATATTGATACTCCGTAGGTCATAATAAACAGAATACTGTTCCACAGAATAATAAAAACAGCAGGCTTTCTGACCTTGTAAACAAATGCCCTGTAAAGAAGAATAAAATTAACGGCATAATATCCGAGACTGAAAAAACCGTTTATTATATTTATAAGTCCGTCATATCCGTTATCTTCAAATGAGCTTCCCCATATCCCCCAGAAGAAAAAAACCGCAAAAATCAAACCGGTCAGAAGCACTCTGATTGCTGACTTGTTGATTCTTTTATTTATTAAAGAATCAATATTTCCGAGAAATTCTTCACTGCTTCCGTCATCTTCAAAAGTGATGGCGGTATTCATTGATTTTTCATCTATATAATCAAGCAGAACGGTAAATTTTTCAATATCCTTTTCAATTTCGGCACTGTCTTCCGGGGAAAGATTGCCTTTTTTATACTCAGCCATTTTTTCCCTGTATGTCATATTTGTTCCTCCTTCAGATATTTTTTCAGTTTTTCTCTTGCTCTTGACATGATAATTCTTACATTTGAATAAGAAAGACCTGTGATGACGGAAATCTCACTTTGCCTGAAGCCTGAAAAATAATGCAGTGTAATTACCATTCTTTCTTTTTCATCAAGCTTTCTTATGCAATGATAAAGAATCTGATTATCCTCAGTCTGAAGCATTCTGTCGGATACGGAAAAGTCGACGGTTTCATCGGAAAGCTCTGCTTTTATCTCTTTTTTGTGATTGCGGAAATAATCATAAGTGAGATTTGTTGCAACCCTGTAAAGCCAGGGAGTAACGGATACACAGTCATCAGGCAGTGAAATAAGAGCTTTCACAAAGGTTTCCTGGGTTATATCCTCTGCAACATGCTCATTGCGACAAACAGAAAACACATAGAGATATATTCTTTTACTGTTTTCACGGTATATTTTTTCAATAATATCCTCTGCCACCGTCTCACCTTCCTTTCATAAGTATAACGGAATAAAACGGTATTTTGTTACAAGAAAACAGATATTTTTTTGAATATTAACAAAAAAATTTAAGAACGTATGCTTTATTATGTTATCGGTAAACTATATGTTATATTCTGATATATACACTCATTTCATTTTCGCCGCGGTTTGCCCATTTATAATAAGGAATGAGCTTTATTCTGACGGGAACATATTCAGACTCTGCCCATTCACCGTAAAGCTTCTTGCTTTCCTTCTCTCTGAATGCATTTGCATAAAGTATGTCATCACATATATCAAAATCAGGCATTTTACTTATTTTAAGCATTTGAAGCTCTTTTCCGTTATCAACTTCTTCTGCACAGTAGACAAAGGGTCCTCTTGTAATTGCAACCTTATCGAGATTACTTCTTACTTTATTTGAACATTTTATCATTCTCACATACAGAGAATAAGATGCTTTAATTTCACAAGACTGTTTTATTTTGAAATATGCATAGCCGTTCTTTTCCTCAAAGGTTTCAGTAAAGCAATACTCTTTACACCATAAAGGGATACGGAGAGCAAGGGTAAATTCTTTTTGCGGGGTTATTTTCAATGTAACTTCTCCGCTGTCGAGATAATCGGAGACAATTTCTATTTCAGCGTTCTTCGTTTTAAGTAGGCTTCCGATATATTGATGAACAAAAACCGTGTCTTCATTCTCAGCAAAGGCATATTCACCTACGGAAGATATAAGACGTGCAAGATTCGGAGGACAGCAGGCACAGCCGAACCATTTTTGTCTTACGGGCTTTATGTGTCTTTTTCTTGAATCCTTTCGTGAAGCCTCGGGGAGAACTTCAAGAGGATTTACATAGAAGAAGCTTTTTCCGTCAACAGCCATTCCCGACAGAACCGTGTTATACAGTGCCCGTTCTACGGTGTCGCCGAAGACGGCATCAGGCGAAATTTCAAGCATTCTTCTTAAGAAAAATATAAGTCCTATCGAAGCACAGGTCTCACTGTATGCCAGGTCATTCGGAAGGTCATAGTCAAAAGAAAATGCTTCACCGTCAACAGTAGCACCGATGCCTCCGGTGATATACATTTTTTTATTAATGATATTATCACAAAGCTTAAGACAAGCATTGTAAAGTTCATCATCTTTACAATATTTTGCAATATCTGCCATTCCGCTGTAAAGATATACACCTCTTACGGCATGTCCTACGGCTTCAGACTGATATTTCGGTTGAATGTGTGCCTGATTATAGTGATAATTATCATAAACCGTTTCTTTGCCGAGAATAGTGTCATAGTAATAGGGCTTTTTGCCTCTTTCATCAATAAAGAATCTCGCAGTATCAAGATACCTTTCATTGTTTGTAATCTCATAGAGTTTTACCAGTGCCATTTCTGCTATTTCGTGACCGGGATAGCCTTTTATTTTATTTTCACCAAAGGTATCACAGATTAAATCGGCAAAACGGCAGGCTGTGTCAAGAAGCTTTGTTTTACCTGTTGCTTTATAATAAGCAACGGCTGCTTCCGCAAGGTGTCCGAAACAGTAAAGCTCGTGCCAATCTTTTAAGTTTGTAAAAACCGCATCGCGGTCATTTATTATAAACAAAGTGTCAAGATAACCGTTTTCAAGCTGTGCATCGCAAACAATATCTATAATTGCATCGGCTTTATTTTCAAGGTCTTTATCAGGATAATTTATCAAAGAAAAACCGACGGCTTCAAGCCATTTATACACGTCACTATCCTGAAAAACCCAACCGTGAAAAGAATCGGGATGTGAGTTTCCTTCGTCATAGCACCATTTATCCGTGGGATAAACGCGAATCTTTTCGCCGTTTCTGATTTTTTCGGCAATTTTTCCCGCCTTTATGAAATTTTCAACGGAGTAACTTTTATCGGCTCCCTCTATTCTGTCATGCAGTGCTTCATACTGATAAGGAATTACTTCTTTTCTCACAAGTTCAAGCTTTTCCTTCCAGAAACTGTCCGTAATAACTATATCGGCTGATTCTATGTGTTTTGAAAAAACAGATGTATCCATATTTTTCTCCATTCTCTTTATTGATTCAATTATACAAACACAGTAAGATTCGGTCAATAATTTCTTGATAATTACAGTAATATATGCTAAACTTTTACAGGCAGGTGTTTGACATGAGAAAAAAACTGAAAATAGTTCTATTGTTTTTATTGGTATTGATTTTATCGGCAGGAGGTTATGTAGGTAATATGTTCGGTGTTTTTTCTGAGGGTAATTACGGTGAATACTCACTCAATAAAACGGTGCAGACAGACTCTCCCATCAACGGAAAAACAGTTATTTTTCTCGGTTCCTCCGTTACATTCGGCTACGGTTCTATCGGAGTAAGCTTCGTGGAATATCTTGAAAAATCCGACGGTATAATTCCCGTCAAGGAAGCAGTTTCGGGAACTACCCTTGCCGATATTAAAAGCAGCTCTTATGTTTCAAGACTTAAAAATATTGATAAAACTATAAAAGCCGATGCTTTTGTTTGTCAGTTATCTACAAATGATGCGACAAAAAATATTACTCTCGGAGAAATTTCTGACGGTACAGAGCCTGAATCATTTGATACTACGACTATTGCGGGGGCTGTTGAATATATCATTTCTTATGCAAAGTCCACTTGGAACTGTCCCGTAGTTTTTTACACTCAGGCAAAGTATGACAGCGAAAACTATGGTGATATGGTATCTCTTCTTCTTGAAATTCAGGAAAAATGGAATATAACCGTTATCGACTTGTGGAACAATGAAAAAATCAATAATATCACTGAAGAACAGAGAAAACTTTATCTTACGGATAATATACACCCCACAAAAGCCGGTTACCGTGACTGGTGGCTTCCCGAGTTTCAGAAAGCTCTTCGTGAAGTAATAAAATAAGCCGAAAAAATTTGCCGCACCCGAAAGAGTGCGGCATAAATTATATTATTTTGCAGGTGTATAGCTCATATAGAAACGAAGTGTTCCGCCTTCCATAAGCTGCTCATGTGTAACATAAGGACCTTCAAGTTCAACTCCGTTAAGAGTTACGCTGTGAACATAAACATTTTTTTCACTCTGATTGAATACTTCAATATCAAGTGTATTTCCGTTTCCGAGATTTACGGCAGCACTGTCAATATTGGGTGAGCCAATCCAGTATTTATCGGTACCTGCAAGAGGATAGAATCCCATTGAGGAGAACACATACCATGAGCTTATGGTACCACCGTCGTCATTTCCGTCAAGTCCGTTTATATCCGTACTGAAACGGTTCTTGAGTGTCCAGCGTACCCATTTCTGAGTAAGATCAGGTCGATCGGCATTACTGAAAAGATAAGGTGTATGAATATCGTGCTGATTTCCTACCCAGAAGCCGTGACCGGGGTCTATAGCAGCACGGGTAAGCGAAGCATCTTCCATAAAGTCTTCAAGCTCGCTTACAAAATACTCTTCACTTCCGAAAAGCTCTATCATTCCGTCAATATCCTGTAAAGCATTCCAACGCCACTGTCTTGCACTGCCTTCACAATAGCAATCAGCAAATTTCTTTATCATAACAGCATCATAGAAGGAAGTAATATAAGGGCTGAAATTCCATACATAGCTACCGTCAGAATTTCTTGCCTGGAAATACTTTGTTTCGGGATTGAATGTATTTTTATAATACATTGATTTTTCGTAATATTTCTGTGCATCTTCATCATAGCCGAGAGCCTCGGCAAGAGCAGCTATGGCACCGTCTTCCCACGAGTACTCTATTGTTCTTGCAACAGATTCATCAGCAGGGGCAAGGTCATCGGGTACATAGCCGTACTGATTATACAAATCAACATAATCCCTTCCGACCCTGGTATCCTTTACTTCGGAAGAATGCTTCATATAAGAATAAGCGGTTTCAACATCAAAATCCGTAAAACCCTTGAGATAGCTTTCAGTGATAACTATGTTTGCAGGGTCACCGAGCATAGAGCCTGCATATCCTGCACCCATTGGCCAACGAGGAAGTGCACCGCCTGTTTTTGCCATTTCCACAAGAGAATTAAGACAGTCATACTGAATTTCGGGAGCAATAAGTGTATATAATGAATGAGTAGTTCTTGCAGTATCCCAAAGAGACATATCTGTTCTGTAAGTAAAACCGTCTGCCGTATGGACTTTTTTATCAAAGCCGAGATATTCACCGTTTACGTCGGTAAAATTTGTAGGCATTATCATGCTGTGATATAAGGCTGTATAGAATATTGTTTTTATATCCTTATCATCACTCTCCATATCAATAACGGCAAGGGCGTCTTCCCAATCATCAAGGGCATTATTTCTTACATCATCAAATGCAAGTCCGTTTGCCTCGGCATTGAGGTTTTCGAGAGCATTCTCAGAACTTATGAAGCTTATACCAACCTTCATTTCAACGGGCTGTCCCTTTATATTGCCGAAATTGATATCAATTCCCAAATCATTTTCGTCCCCGATAATTTCGTAAGATTTAATTTCCTTATCAGCAACTGCGACAAAATATACGGGAAGTCCCTGATATCTGTCCGAGAAGGCAGCGTGAAGCTCGGCAGAGCCTGTAATAACGCCGTTTTCATCAACACTTACTTTTCCTTTAGTTGCACTACTATTTCCTGCACTGCTTGTAACATCAATAAAAAGACGGGCATCCGATGAATTATTGAAAGTATATCTGTGAACACCTGTATGTATATCTGCAGTAAGTTCAACGAGACAGTCAAGAGACTGAAGATATACGGCATAATATCCCGGGACTGCTTCCTCATACAGATGTGAATAAGGCACTACACCTGCTTTGGAATCTCCGACAGCAGGAGTTACTCTGAACATCTGATAGTCTTCAGCACCCGTGCCTGAAAGACGGGAATGGCTGAAGCCCTTGATGTGTGCGTGTTCATAATAATAACCCGACGTATTTGTTTTTACTATATACGCTCCTCCGATAAACGAAGTATCGGGACCAATTCTGACACTTCCGAAAGGAACGGTAGCCGCAGGGCTGAGCATTCCTGCAGTCCAGGGAGTACCTCCCGTACCGATAAAAGGATCGACATACTGCGTATACTCGCCTGTCTGAATTTCAGGCATTTCAACCTTTTTAAGACCTATGCCGTTGAAAGCACCTGCAAACATAGTTTCAAAGATTATAAACATTGAAACAAAAATTCTTATAATGGGCCACATAAAAACTCCCCCTTACAAATTATATATCTTTAATATAAATTAATAAGCAAAAAATGTCAACAAAAAAATGACCGCAATCAATATGCAGTCATTCTTTTCATCTTTATCTTATTCCGAAGTTTTCAAGAACATAGTCCATATCCTTATCGCCTCTGCCCGAGAGATTTATAAGAACTGAACCGTGTTCCATTGTCTTTGCAAGTTTCATTCCGTATGCAACTGCGTGAGAGCTTTCTATTGCGGGAATAATTCCTTCAAGACGGGAAAGCTTGAAAAATGCGTCTATTGACTCTTCGTCATCAATAACATCATATTTTACTCTGCCTATTTCCTGAAGGAAGGCATGCTCGGGGCCCGATGACGGATAATCAAGACCGCTTGCAACAGAATATACGGGGGCGGGTTCACCGTTTTCATCTTTGAGCATAATGCTGTTAAAGCCGTGCATAATTCCTTCCGTACCGTATTTGAGAGAAGCGGCATGGTCACCGAGCTTTTCACCTCTGCCCAAAGGCTCGATTCCGTAAATGTCAACAGGGTCATTAAGGAAGCCAGAGAAAAGACCTGCAGCGTTTGAACCGCCGCCGACACAGGCAACTATCGCACTCGGAAGATGTCCTGTCATCTCAATAAACTGCTCTCTTGCTTCAATTCCTATTACGCTCTGAAAATCTCTTACCATCATGGGGAAAGGATGAGGTCCGAGAACAGAACCTATGCAGTATATGGCATCTTCATATTCCTTGCTGTATGCATCAAAAGCGGCGTCAACGGCTTCTTTGAGGGTCTGAAGTCCGTGGGTGACTTCAATGACATTTGCACCGAGAATCTTCATTCTTGCCACATTGGGAGCCTGCTTTTTTATATCAACAGCACCCATGTAAATATCGCACTGAAGACCAAAATAAGCTGCAGCAGTTGCAAGAGCAACACCGTGCTGTCCCGCACCTGTTTCTGCTATGACCTTTTTCTTGCCCATATATTTTGCAAGAAGTGCTTCACCCATGCAGTGATTCAGTTTATGTGCTCCTGAATGGTTGAGGTCTTCCCTCTTTGCATAAAGCTGTACTTTGCCGCCGAGAGAATCTGACAGTCTTTCAAGATGAGTAACCGGTGTAGGTCTGCCCTGAAACTCTTTTCTTATTCTTCTGAGCTCAGCAATAAACTTTCTTGACTGACATATTGAAAAATAAGCCTGAGTTATTTCTGCCATTGCCTTCTGAAGCTTTTCTTCAACGAAAACACCGCCGTATTTTCCGTAATAACCGTTTACATCGGGATAATTATTGAAATAGGTATCAAAATTCACATCATTAAATATCATAACAATTCTCCTTAAATCACTGTTGAATTTTTATTCTCTTTTTATTTCAAGCAAAAAACAGTTCAGGTACGCCATCGTTCAGTCAATAACATATATTTTTACCTCCGAAAGAAACAAAAAAATCCCTGACAGAAAAATCTGTCAAGGACGAATAATACTATCCGCGGTGCCACCTTGATTCATAGTTGCCTATGCACTTTAAGGATACTGACATACCCCCGAGAACTTACGCATCTCTTCGCGTTGCAGAATACTCTGTGTAAACACATTTGACTGCACCCTCCGCGGTCCATTTGACGAACAGTTTCTGACCTGACTTTCAGCAACACAGGTTCTCTGTACAGGCTTAATCGCCTTTATCTCCGCATCAACGGTTTGATTTTATAAATGTATTCTATCACCATGATTTTTTAATGTCAATAGATATAATTGTTTTTTTTGTAAAATTTACACGCTGAATAATATATAATATGCCGATTGACAGTAATTTTTTACAGTGATAAACTTAAAGAAAAAACATAAGAAGGGAAAACTATGAAAAGAATCTACAAATTAACCGCTATCTTTATGTCGTGCCTTCTCGTTTTTACGGGCACATTTTCTGTGTCAGCAGCATTTGATGATTTTTCACTGACACAGGATGAGTGGCAGGCAGTATACGATGCAAACATTGCTAACAATGACTTCCCTACTCTTTGCGTGGGAGCAGACGAAACCGAACTTAATATCTGCTGGCACTCGGACAAGGAAAAAGCCAATGCACAGGTAATGCTCTCAAAAAACAGCGATATGTCCGATGCAGTAACTTTCTCGGGAGAGACAACAGCCTCGGAAAACGATGAACAGCTGGTATGCCGTGTAACAATGACGGGAATTGAAGAAAATACAACGTACTATTATAAATGGTACACCGACAACGGTTGGAGCAAGGCGTATAAATATGAATCAAAGGGTTTTGATTCTTTCAAAATGCTCGTTATGGGCGACATTCAGATAGGCGGACAGTCTTATGACAATCCTGAGGAGCAGTCAAGAATAGGTTATGTATGGCAAAGTGTTCTTCATGAAGCCCTTTCAAACAACCCCGATATAAGCTTCCTTCTCTCCCCCGGTGACAACACCTCTACAGGTGAAGCGGCTGACGAATGGCAGACTCTTTTAATGCCCGAATATACAAGAAGTCTTCCCCTTGCACTTGCAATCGGCAACCACGACAAAAAAGGCATGATGTATGAATATTACACCCACATGCCCAATGAATTTTTCGGAAAATACTTTGAAGGACTTGACAGAGATTTCTGGTTCAGATACGGTGATGTGCTTTATCTCGTATTTGATGCATGCTCAGGTTCTGCGGCTGACCACAGGGCAATGGCTGAAGAGGCTGTTTCTCTCAACCCCGATGCAAAATGGCGTATCGGTGTTATGCATCAGGGACTTTATGCCCCCGGCATTGCCATGCTTGAGCCTGAAACCAACATTCTTCTCAATGCCGTATTCCAGCCCATTTATGAAATGTATGACCTTGATATTGTCTTTACGGGACATACACACATGCAGGGCAGATCTAATTTTATAAGTGACGGTATTGTTGTAGGCGAAGCAAAGTCAGGCGGTATATATAAAGACCCCTGCGGTATTGTTTATGTAAATGTCAATGCCTGCTGCGACCAGGGAAATGCAGGTTATCTCTTCCCTTACACTGCGTATGCATTTGAAAATGCCGACACAACTACCTATACAACGGTTGAATTCACCGAAAACACAATGAGTCTTCAGACTTTCAGAGGTGACAACTCAGAACTCCTTGACAGCATCACCATTGAAAAAACAAAGGACTTTTCAGACAGCAAAATCAGTGTATTTTTCAGAACAGCTCTTTATAAACTCGTTGAGATTCTTGGACTTCTCTATATGAGAATTGATGCTATTGTTGTAGCTATCAGAGGCGGACATTTTTAATATCCATAAATCCTCGGCAGGGTCAGTTCCCTGCCGATTGTTTTTTATATAGAAAATTCTCGCATCGTGAGTAATTTCATTACATCAATAAACACCGATTCCCCCAACCCCCGGGGCAGGGGGTTGATGAATCATAAGATTTTTCTTGTAAAACAAATTTCTGAATTAATTTTCATATATTTGTTACAAAATGAACATTTTTATTGAAATTACGCTTAAAAATATGTATAATTTAATCAATATCATTTCATTAAAGGAGATGACCTTGTGAATAACGAAAAAACCCCTCTCAGCGAGCAAGAGCTTTTGTATGACCCTATGTTTGCAAAAAATCCCAATGCCATTTTACAGGATAATCCCTCAAAGGGTATATTCGGTAAAGTTGCACTGAAAAAAGCTGCATTTATTATAGTTTTGTTTTTCTTTATCCTGCTTTCAATGTATTTCAGCTTCCGTACAGTTTCAAAGGCTGTTTATACTTATTCCGAAAACGGAGTTTTTGAAGACGGAACACCTGCTTATATGTTGTCTGAATATCACGGTGACAGCAGAAAAGTTCTTATTGTTGACTACGTCCGTGATGACAAGGATGTGCCTGACGAAACAAAACCTGTCAGAGAAATCGGCAAATATGCAGTAAACTGTAACGAAGCACTGAATTTCATTTACATTTCCGATAGTGTCGAAATAATTGACCCGAAGGCTTTTTATACCTGCAAGAATCTTAAAGCTTTCTTTGTAGATGAGAATAATCCCAATTATAAATCCGTTGACGGTGTTCTTTACAGATGTGAAAACGGTGTTCCCGTGGAAATAATGATGTTCCCCGCAAAAAATCCCGAATACAGAGCTTCTCTGAATCTCGGTCTTGAAATTCCCGATGACCCTAAAACCAACGGTTCTTATTTCCTGCACTATGAAGAGCTTGAAAAAGAAAAAGGGACTCTTCAGGAGGATTCAAGCGAAAAAAACAAACTTCAGCTTGAAACCGAAAACAACACTTCAAAATATGATATTCCCGATACGGTAAAAGTTATCAATGAACTTTGCTTTGCAGAATGCTACTCTCTGAAATATATCACAATCAGCAATAATATTACAGATATAGAACCTCTCGCATTCTTTAAATGCAGCAACCTTCAGGAAATCAACATTCCCGATTCCGTAATTAATATCGGTTCTGATGCTTTTTCATCCTGTACATCCGTTAAGGATATTTTCATTCCGTCATCAGTAAAGACTATCGGGCACCATGCGTTTTATAACTGTTCGGGTGTAAATGAAGTCAGAATGGAATGCTCCGAAGAAGAAGCAAAAGAAATGGAGCTCGGTCAGATGTGGGTTCCTCAGCAGAGAAAAGTCATTATGCTTGACATCGAAATAAAATATAATGAAACAAGGGAGGCAAAGTGATATGTCAAAGGTAAAAGATTTTCTTACCAATGTAAAAACTCATTGGCATGAGCCTGACAGGGCAAAGGGAAACTATGTTTCTTTCAAGGAATACCTTGATATATTTCTCGGTGTAAGTTTTAACTATGCCGCACAGTCACCTCTCGGTTATATAGGCTTCGCATCAGGCTGTTATCTCATCATGTACCATTACGACCTGCCATATCTTGCTTTTTCAATAGTAGGTCTTATAGGTATTCCTCTCAGCTATTTATGGAGTATTCTCGGCTGGATCGTAAACGATAATCTTGGCTTTATGAAAAAAAAGACGGAAACGGTAATGTACTCCATATACTTTTTGTCCGTAGCCCTCGGACTCATTTTCATTATAGCTGATATATCGGTTTTTCTGCCTGACGGCAATGCAATAAAGGAAGCACTGGACGGTCTCACGGGAATTAACGCACGAAGCTTTTTCAAGCTTTTCGGTGTTCAGCTGCTTGTAAACGGCTTCGGCGGTGCAAGAGGAATTTTCTGGAGAAAGAAACTTGTTCCCATTTTCGGCAGATACAAATATAATCTCTATGCAAGTGTTATACAGAAATGCGTACTTATTGTACTTATAGGTTGGCTACCTGTCTATGAAATTAATGATGTAAATGAAAGATTCTGGATTGCATATCTTCTGTTCAGTCTTTTTTCAATGTACGATTTTTCAACAACAACGGAGCAGTGTACTCAGGTTATAAGCCCGAATCCCCAAGAAAGACTGTGGGTACGTACCTATCCCGTAAAGATAAGTCACCTGCTTAATTCCGTGTTTGTTATGATTCTCCCCCTTCTCGGCGAATTCAGTGATATTAATTTCTACCGTTGGGTAGTTCCCGGAACATTTATTCCCTGTGCAATGCTAACACTGTACTTTGCAAGAAATATAAAAGAGCGTATTCCGCAGCCGCCATTGGAAAAGAAGCAGAACATTTCTTTCTGGTACGGAATATTCAATGTAATAAAAAACAAATACCATTGGCTCAATACCACCACCTCACTTATTGATTCACTCGGCAACGGAATGCTCGCAACAACAACTGTTATTTATTTCTACACAATGCGACTGAGCGGACTTGAATACTCCCTTATAACTCTCCTTTTTACATTCAGAGGCACTCTTCCCACATTTGTCGCCCCCATAATACTTAAACGCTTTTCATACAAAACACTTTGTATATTCAAACAGGTTATTGAGGTTATAAGTGCAGGAATCAATGTTCTTGTAATTATTTATATGGGCGATAATATAGTTCTCAGCGGTTGGATAATGTATACGTCCCTGTGGCTCCGTGGCTTCCTTGTTGAAGTTGTACACATTGCAAAAAATGATATGAATATTCGTCTTCAGGATTATCAGATGTATCTTTCCGGCGAAAGACTGGCAAGTTTTTCAGGTGTTTTCAGTTGGTTTATTTCACCTATTACGACCCTTGTCGGACTTATAATCCCCGTTCTTATTCTCAAAAACGGTTTCAACAGCAACTGGGATGTTCTGTTTATTGACGATTCCCGTGTTGGAATTCTTGTTGTACCTCTTATGTTTGACCTTATCGGTCATGCACTTATGATGATTCCGTATCTGTTCTGGGATTACAACAATTCACAGCATCTGTATGCGATGGAAGTTCTCAAACAAAGAGAAAAACTTGCAGAGGAAGGCTATTTCCCTGATACATATACGGGAGGACTTAATTTCAAGTCTGCAAATAATGTAAAATTCGGTCTTCCTGAAGATATCAGACATCTTAAAGATCCGAAGAGCATCAAAAAAATAAAAGAGACCGTGAACAAATAGCAATTAAAACCGATCTCGCTCTAAATAGAAAAGTAAAAACGAATTATCGGTATTTGACAGTACTCTTACGGGGTGCTGTCATTTTTTGTATATTTTTTGTATTGACTCCCTAAGTTTCAGAATTTATAATGGTTGCATGCACAACTGTTGCAAATGCAACCATTGGAGGAAAATATGGCAAAATTCATGAAAAGCCTTAATAACATCAGCCGTTGTCAATCATTATACAGAACCGAAAAACTGCAGGCTGAAGGTATATGTGCATGTCATCATGCATTTGTTCTCTGCATTTCAAGAAATCCCGGCCGTTCACAGGAAGAGCTTGCAAGAGAGCTTTGTCTCAACAAAAGTACCGTGGCAAGAGCACTTACTCATCTTGAAAAATACGGATATATCACACGTAATGAAAATCCTTCCGACAAAAGACAGTTTCTCGTTTTTCCCACAGAAAAGCTTGAAAAAATACTCCCCGATGTCAGAAAAACAGCAAAAGAATGGAATGAAAGCATCATCGAGGGAATCGATGAAAAGGAGCTTGAAATTTTCCATTCCGTACTGGACCGTATTGAAAAAACAGCCAAAGCGAAGATATCGGAGATGTAACAATGAAAAGAATACTTATTTATCTTAAACCTTACAGATTAAGAATGTTCATAGGTTTCCTTATAAAGGTTACGGGTACTATGGCAGAGCTTGTGCTGCCTTATATACTGACACACATCCTTGAAAACATCATAATCAAGGGAAATTGGAAAGAAATCGTGTTTTACGGTGTTCTTATGCTCATTTTCAGCATAATAGCCTGCCTCGGTAACATAACCGCAAACCGTATGGCGGCAAAAGTTACTACAAATTTTTCAAAAGCCATGCGAAAAGAGCTTTTTACAAAAACATTATATCTTTCATCGACCGATGCTGATATATTTACCATACCTTCACTTGAATCAAGAATAACTACCGACACATACAATGTACATAATTTTGTCGGTATGATGCAAAGAATGGGAGTTCGAGCCCCGATACTTCTCATAGGCGGAATAAGTCTTACTCTTATTATGGACAGAGCACTTGCACTTGTTATGATAGCAACCCTTCCCGTAATATTCCTTACCGTATACGGAATATCAAGAAAAGGCGTACCTCTTTATACCGATGTGCAGAAATCGCAGGACAGCATGGTAAGAGTTGCAAGAGAAGATGTACAGGGGATAAGAGTTATTAAGGCACTTTCAAAGGGTGAACATGAAAACCGCAGATATGACCTTGTAAACAAGGAGCTTTCACGCAAAGAGAGAAAAGCAGGCATCATAATGGGAATTGTAAACCCTGTCATGACCCTTCTTATGAATCTCGGAATTGCCGCTGTTGTCGGTGTCGCTGCACTAAGAGTTTCAAAGGGACTTTCCTCACCTGCCACGGTAATTGCATTTATGCAGTATTTTACACTTATATCAATGGCAATGATGTCTCTTTCAAGAATGTTTGTCATGTATACAAAGTGTGCTGCATCTGCAAAAAGAATTGCAGAGGTAATTGAAACAGAAGAAAAATATACGGTTAGTGATGATAAAGAAGCAAAGGACGATTCCTTCATCTCCTTCAACAAAGTGTCTTTTTCATATTTCGGTAAGAAGGACAATATTTCAGAACTTTCTTTTTCATTAAAAGAGGGCGAACGACTCGGAATAATCGGTGCAACAGGCAGCGGAAAATCAACGATAATAAAGCTTCTTCTGCGTTTTTATGATATAACATACGGAGAAATAAGAATCAAAGGCAGAAACATAACTTCTTATACGAGAGAAGAGCTTACTTCTCTTATGGGAGTAGCTTTACAGAATGATTTTATTTACGCTGACACTATTTATGAGAATATCCGTTTTGGTAGGGACATAAGTGATAAAGACATAGAAAAAGCAACCAAAACAGCTCAGGCTTATGATTTTATAACTTCATTTGAAGACGGCTTTTCTCACAAATTGTCTTCAAAGGGTACCAACATTTCGGGCGGTCAAAGACAAAGAATACTTATATCCCGTGCTGTTGCGGGAAGCCCCGAAATTCTCATTCTTGATGACTCATCTTCAGCACTTGACTATAAAACAGATTCACTTTTAAGAAATGCACTTGACAGCGATATGTCATCTGCTGTTGTCATAACAGTTGCACAAAGAGTAAGCTCCGTAAAAAACTGTGACCTTATCATAGTGCTTGATGACGGAAAGGTAATTGGCAAAGGACGGCATGAGGAACTTCTCGAAAACTGTCCTCAGTATCTTGAAATCAGCCGCTCACAGATGGGAGGTGCCTTCGTTGACTGACGGTAAGAAGAAAACTAAAAACTCTGTTACGGAAAAGCCGAAAAAAAGCAAAAAAGGTATAATGCTGAGACTCAGCCGTTATGTTCTGAAACAGAAGCATTTATTTATACCTGCAATAATCATGACCCTTCTTTCAAACCAGCTGTCGCTCATGGGACCAAAGTATTCGGGAGCCGCTCTTGATGCAATAGAATTGTCAACAGGGGTAGATTTTCCCGTGGTTACTGAAAATGTGCTAAAAATGATACTGTGCTATGCATTGTCTGCAGTGCTGTCCTACATTCTTTCCGTAATAATGGTACATCTCAGCCAGAAGATAACCTACAACATGAGAAAAGAGCTTTTTGAAAAACTCGGTACATTGAAGGTAAACTATTTCGATACTCACCATACGGGAGACATAATAAGCCATCTGTCTTATGACATTGACACCATAAATGCAACGCTTTCCCATGACCTTGTGCAGGTTATGACAAGCATATACACGGTTATCGGTTCTTTGTTTTTTATGTGGCAGATTTCAAAGCCCATGATACTTATTTTTGTATTTACTGTACCCGTATCAATTCTTTTCACCCGTTACCGTTCAAAAAAGGTAAGACCTCTTTTTACTGCACGTTCAAAAAAGTACGGTGAACTGAACGGCTTTGCAGAGGAGATGCTTTCGGGAGCGAGAAGCATTGAAGCTTACGGAAGGCAGGATGTAATTTCCGACAGATTCAACGACAAAAACGAGGAAGCAATGAACGCATATTATAATGCCGAGTATAATGCAGCACTTCTGTTTCCTACCATAAATCTTATAAACAACGTATCAATAACTCTTGTGGCAGTGTTCGGCGGAATACTCTATATGAACTCCGTGAGCGGTACTGTGGCTGCAGGCTCTATGCTTTTTATAACACTGGGCGGTGTTGCTCAGTTTGTACAGTATTCAAGAAAATTTGCAGGACCCATAAATGAATTTTCAAACATTCTTCATGAATTCCAATCTGCATTTTCTGCTGCAGGAAGAGTCTTTGCTGTACTTGACGAGGAACCCGAAAAGCCTGACAGCTACGATGCGACTGAACTGAAAGAGGTACACGGTGATGTTCTTCTTCAGGATATCACCTTCGGATATATTCCAGAAAAGCCCATACTGAAAAATGTTACGATAAATGCCGAAAAGGGGAAAACAATAGCGATAGTAGGTCCGACGGGAGCAGGAAAAACAACAATAATAAACCTTCTCATGCGTTTTTATGACCCCGATAAGGGTGAAATAAGACTTGACGGTATTCCTGCAATTAAAATCAAGAGAAACGACCTGAGACTTTCATTCACCATGGTGCTTCAAGACACCTGGCTTTTCCACGGTACAGTATATGATAATATTGCATACGGAAGTGCAGATGCGACACCTGAAGAAGTAAGAAAAGCGGCTGAGTCTGCAAGAATTTTAAGTTTCATAGAAAGCCTTCCCGACGGTTTTGATACTGTTTTATCTGATGACGGCGTCAACATTTCAAAAGGCCAAAAACAGCTTATTACCATTGCAAGAGCATTTCTTTCAAAATCTCCCATGCTGATTCTTGATGAAGCTACATCAAATGTAGATTCACGCACGGAAATACTTATTGGTGAAGCAATGAATGAGCTTATGAAAGACAGAACCTGTTTTGTTATAGCACACCGACTTTCCACAATACAGAATGCAGATACCATACTTGTTGTAAGGGACGGTAAGATATCTGAACAAGGCAACCACGAAGAACTCCTTAAAAAAGGCGGTTTTTACAGTACTCTTTATAATTCTCAGTTCACTTAAGAATAAAGACCTGAAACTTCAATACGGTTTCAGGTCTTCTCTTATTCATTTTCATATAGTGCTTTTAATTTTTTTGCTATTTTATACACATCCCCGCAACCGAGGGTGATTACAAGGTCATGGGGCTTTACATTTTCATACAGGTACTGTGCTATGGTGTCAAAGGAATTGAACCACACACTTCCCGGAATCTTTTCAGCCAGCTGCTCTGTATGAATGTCATAGGTATTTACTTCACGGGAACCCATGATTTCAGTGAGAACAACCTTATCGGCAATCTGAAGCACTTCGGCAAAATCATCAAGAAGCATATATGTTCTTGAGAAGGTAAAAGGCTGAAAAACTGCCCATACATTACCGTATTCCATCTTCATTGCAGCTTCAAGAGTTACTTTAAGCTCTGCAGGATGATGTGCATAGTCATCGGCAATGGTAATACCGTTATATTCCCCGAGTATTTCAAAGCGTCTGCCGGCCCCGCCGAAAGTACCTACGGCCTCTATGGCTCTCTTAATATCTGCTCCGCAATAATCTGCGGCGGCAAGAGCAGCAAGGGCATTTATTATATTGTGTTCACCGGGCACATTAAGATTTACTCTGCCGAGATTCTCATAATTATGAATTACATCAAACTGAGGGAATGCTCCGCGGTTGTAGGAAATGTTTTCGGGATACCAATCATTTTCATGGGAAAGACCGAAGGTGATGTACTTCTTCTCCCCTGCCATTTTTACGGCTTTAATTGATTTTTCATCATCACCGTTATAAATTACGCAATCTCTTGCAAGAGAACAGAATTCAGAGAAAGCGGCAATAAGATTATCCATAGTCTTGAAAAATTCAAGATGGTCGGCATCTATGTTGAGAAGCAGTGCACATGAGGGGGAAAGGTCGAGGAAGGTGTTTGCAAATTCACAGGCTTCACATACAAGAAGATCTTCAGTTCCTACCCTGCCGTTGGCATTTATAAGAGGAAGCTTTCCGCCGATAACGGCAGAAGTATCTATATCACATTTAAGAAGTATCTGTGTGAGCATTGATGTGGCTGTGGTTTTTCCGTGAGTTCCGCAAACGCCTACGCATGAGCCGAATTTTCTTGTTACGGCACCGAAAAGTTTGGAACGCTCAAAGGTGGGAACTCCCATCTGTCTTGCAGCAACAAGCTCGGGATTATCGGGAAGAAGGGCGGCAGTAAAAACAACCATTTCGGCATCCCCGATATTCTCAGCCTTCTGACCGAGCACCACAGGAATTCCGAGGTTTCTTATTCTCTGCAGAGTATCAGTTTCGTTATTGTCGGAACCTGAAAGCTGATAGCCTTTTGAATGAAGTATTTCGGCAAGAGGGCACATACCCGCTCCGCCGATACCTATAAAATGTATCCTTTTAACGGTTTCAAGAAGTTTATCTATATCGAACAAAGTCGTCACCTTTTTTCAAGTTAATTAATATCATCCACAACAATATATAATATAAATTATGCCCGTAAATGTCAATAGAAAACAACTTTTTCGGGAAGGATTTAACGAAAA
>SVQH01000014.1 GCA_015065425.1 Oscillospiraceae bacterium | reverse complement strand
GACATGGAAAAATCCTCCTAAAGTAGTCTTGAAATCTTTTTGTTATTTCAAGTGTCTACTTTAAGGGGATTATATCACAAATGAAAGTACCGTATTATTCTGTTATTACATATTTTTCAACCTCTTGAGGTAAATATGCTTCAAGAATCTGTGAATAAACAGACGGCTTTTTTGTAGTAACATTATCCGCTCCGTATGAAAGGGCTTTTTTCATATCAAATCTGTTATTGACAGTCCATATTGATACAAGAAGTCCCTGCGCATGGAACATATCCACAAGCTTTTTTGAACATGAAGTATATCTGAAATTAAGCCCTATTGCCCCGAGAGTTTTAACTTCTTCTATAAGCTCACTTATATACTGTGTGTCATTTCCTTTTCCTGCAGGGACAGACACATTGAGATAATACGGTACATCGGGAGTATTGCTTATGACAGCCTCAACATCTTCACAGGTTATCCCTGTATAGAACATTCTGTCAAAAACTCCGTGCTTTTTTGCACATTCCGCAACCTGTTTCAGGTCATCAGTCCTTTTTACGTCAACATTTATTAAAAGATTTTTGAATTGCTTCAGGTGAGAAAAAGCCTCATCAAGTGTTACTTCCCCACCCACAGGCTCATCATGAGAGAGAACTGCTACACCGTCATTATTAAAACTAAGATCGAATTCAACAGCATCGGCACCTGACACATAGCCAACGGTTATGGAATCAAGAGAATTATCTGCAGTTCCGTCACAGCCTGTATGTGCAGTAAGAGTAAAACCTGCAGGTAAAACAGCATCGCCTGAAAAAACTTTCATTCCGAGGGACGCTGCAGCAGTAACAGCAGCCACTGCACCGACAGAACCCATTGTGAGAAGCATCTTGTTTTTAAGTTTCATAATCATCACCGTTTCATTATTTTCTAATACTGTTATATCAAATATACAGTTCAAAATCAATAATTAAATTAATAAAAACGATATCAGTATATCAGTAAATCATCAATTAAAACAAAATTTATCACCGTCATAAAATAATCACAATGTAACCAATTTATTAACAAATATTTAATTATTCTTTTCAATCAGTCAAACATTTTTGTGTTAGTCTGCATATTGACAAAAAATTACAGAAAGGCGTTTTGTATGAAAAAAGCAATTTCGATTATCTTATCCCTTGTATTGGTATTCACACTGTTTGTTCCCTCATTTGCCATTGAAGTACCCGAAGAATATTGGGGCGGTGATATTCCTGTCATTTCAATGTTTGGCGACGGTGAAGCTATCCGTGATGAAAATGACAATATTGTATTCAAGTTTTCAGAACTGCTCAACTCATTCAATTCATCCGAAGAAGGCGAAGAAAACAGCTCTGTTATGGATGCAGTAATAGCTATCCTTCAGCCCTTCCTTCTCGAAGGCATCTTAAAGGATGAATGGGACAATTATTATGCTGCACTTGAAAAAGAAATCGGCGACCTTTTCACAGAAGTCAGATATGATAAAAACGGTGAATGTGCCAACAATACAGATATTTCAGTAAACCTCAGAAATATAATGTATGAAAAGCAGAATACGGACTATTATGCACAAAGAGGCTATTATTATGCTTATGATTATCAGTTTTGGTATGACTGGAGACAGGACCCCAGGGAAACTGCCGATGAATTGCATGAATACATTGAAGCAATTAAAAAGACAACAGGAAGAGATAAGGTTGCAATTCTTTCTCATTGTCTCGGTACTACAGTCGCAATGTCATATATTGCAAAATACGGTACTGATTCCATCTGCGGAATAGCACTTGACGGAAGCGTTATTGAAGGAGCTGAAATAATCAGTGAATCTATAAGCGGCAAATTCAACATTGACGGTGCTGCAATCAACAGACTTCTTTATGACATGAATGCAACAGGCTCAGCAAGTATAGATGAATTTATTACAGCAAGTATTGACCTTGCAACAAAAAGCGGACTTATCGACGGTCTTACAGGGACAGTAAAGGCTACAATTTATGATAAGCTCGTAAAAGGTGTTACTTCCGCTCTTTCACTTTCCACTTTCTTTACATGGCCGGGATACTGGGCATGTGTAAGTGCAGAAGATTATGACAATGCACTTGATTATGTTTTTGGTTCTGAAGGAAGCACAAAGCGTAATGAATATGCAGGACTTATTGAAAAAATTGAAGGCTATAATACAGACGTAAGAAAAGAACTTAACAACATCTATGATGAAATTGAAAATTCAGGTGCAAAAATTGCCGTAATAGGTAAATACGGGTTCCAGTTAGCACCGATTTGCGAATCTGCAGATCAGATAGCTGACCAGTATGCAACACTTACTAAGGCTTCTCTCGGTGCTACAACAGCTTCCTCTATATATGAAACTCTTTCCGATGAATATATTGAGCAAAGAATTGCAGAAGGAAAAGGTAAATATATCTCCCCCGACAAACAGGTAGATGCTTCAACCTGCCGATTCCCCGAATACACATGGTTTACAAAAAATATTTCCCACTCTTACTGGCATTCATTTGAAACAGCACTCATGTATAAGGTTATCACTTCCGATGTTCAGTACACTGTAGATGATTTCGATTGTACACAGTTTGTTGTGCATGACTATGCAACAGGTCTTATATCCCCCATGACAGAAGAAAACTGCCATACTGAAAGCTGGTACGAAGAAATAAAAGACGGACCCGTAAACAGCTTTTTCGGAAAAATAATCGCATTTTTCAAATCCCTCATTGAATGGTTCAGATTGTTATTCTCAAATATAACCGGCTAAAATAAGCTTCCCCGATGCAAGGCATGGGGTTGCTAAGGACAGTAAAAAGAGGCAATGCGGCTCAAACCGTGTTGCCTCTCATTTTTTTACACTTTCGCCTTTGGTGGTGAGTAAGTGTGCCTTTCATTTTTCGAACAGTTTAAGTGATATTCTGCCATGAGGCAGAGTGTTATTATTGCTTTCAGCAATAGTTTTATTAAAACCTGCGGTTTCAGTGTTATTTTATTCACCGCAAAACTTGCGAAGCAAATAACACTATGCGAAGCATAATAAAACTGCATAGCAATAAAACTCGCCGACAGGCGAAAAAACTGCCAAGTGTCCTTACGAACACTTGGCTAAGGCATCGGGGAATTTTCATTATTCATATAAAAACGGATATTCCGTCATGGGACTGCTGAGTGTTTCTGCAAGATTCTTTACCGCATGCATTATATCGTCACCAAAATCATAATACCATTCAACTGTATCTTTAATATATCTTCTTCTGAAATCTTCATCAGCCTCCACGGCTGAAAGAAGATTGTGAAGACGATCAGCACCCTTAACGGCAAATGCAATAGGGTCTTTTTTTATTCCGGCTACATATTCTTTATGAGAAAAACCGTCTTTCTTTGTAACGAGCTTAACGGAATTCAGAACTGATAAACCGCCCAATTTCAGTATTTCTTCTTCTGTTGCATCAGTATCTTCAAGCAGGTCATGAAAAAGTCCGGCAATAAGATAATCTTCTTCAAAACCCTTTTGTCTCAGAATTTCCGATACAGCAACGGGATGTGTAATATACTCTTTTCCGCCACGGCGGAATTGACCTTTATGCTTCTGACGAGCGAAAAGCAGTGCATTATTGAATTTCACAGAATTATCAATCATATTACTTATTTGCCCCTGAATTCACTTGCAGCTATTTCTGCCATTTCTTCGGCAGTAGCATTTTTAACAAGTTCAGCCTTCTTGCTTCTTCTTTCGTAAAGCTCAGAATACATCTGTTTTCTCTTTGAAGCAGAAAGAGGATAGAAGAACTTGGGAATAATTCCGAGAGCAGAGGTAATTATGGGAACACCCGTACCTAAAGCAAATATCCACCACTTTGTAAAATCAGTCTGTGTGCCGATTTCTTTGCCCTGAACATAGCCTATCTTACCCATTACAATATTTGTTATACTGCCCATAACAGCCTGCTGAAGCTTTGAAATTATTGAACGGGTAACACCTATCATGGCTTCACTTCTGTAACCGTTCTTCCATTCACAATAGTCCATAGCTTCATTGTTGATTTCAGCGGGAATAACTCTTCTTAAACCGTAAACACACATTTCAAAAATTTCCTCAATACCCATAAGAGGAAGAATGATGTGCTTTTTCTGGAAATTATTATTAATTGAACCTATACCGAAAACGGTAAGCCATAACATATCCGTCCATGCATCTTCAAGTATCCATAAAGCCTTTGTAGAAAAACGGTTACGAAGCGGCTTAACAAAGCTGTAACTTATAAATTTTATGGGGAAAGCAGGGATACCGACAATGGTTTTCCATGTAATAGAGCCGATAACATCTACATAGAAATTCGTTCGGCTGGCACCGATATTAAATCCGCCGAGGAAATCTGAAATGATACAGATAAGCATCGGTTTATTATTAATAATTGCCTTAAGGCTGTGTTTGACTTTGGGTTTACTTATAGTTTGCGGGACTCTCTCTGTGGATGTCCAGAAGAAGTATACGGCAAGAAATGCCGAAACAAGAGCACAAGCCGTGCCGAAGGTTGAAAAAAGATAAGGAAGCTTTATATTGAGCTTTTTGCTGTTTACAAGGTCAAAGAGAATTCCGAACACCTGTTTCGGTATATCTTCAAAAATGTGGGTAACGACATTCGCCATTGCAATGAGCCGTGATCGTTCCATAGGCGATGGCGTTATAGTAGACAAAAAGCCGGATTTTGCAATGGCGGTAAATGTACCTGCTGTTTCAGTGATTATTGACATTGCAAAATACATAATAAGCTTTGGAAGATAAGATTCGGAGGTATCGGGGAAAATAAATGGTATGAGCCAATACCAGAGACCGAAAATCGTAAGAGGAAATTCTCCGAGAAGAAGATAAGGTCTGAATTTACCCCAACGGGTTCTTGTTTTTTCAACAACTACGCCTATAAACGTATCGTTTATGGTATCCCATATTGTTGTTACAAGATTCTGAAAAGCAAGAAAATTAAAATCAATTTTCACAACGTCATATATATAACGCTCTTTAAAATCGTTAATATTAAGACTGTATGAAGCATCATTGAGAACATAAGCAACCGTCTCTTTCTTGCCGACAAATCTTCTCTCGCTGAATGAATCAGTATCTAATAAAGATTGTTTTACTGCAGTTTCCTGTCGAGCCATATAAACACCGCCTGATATTATTTAACTTCGTGAAGATGTATAGCATAGCTTTCACCGTCACCTACGGGGAGATGATACATAGAAAGACCTGCTTTCATAAGAAGCTGACCTGAATATATTTCTCCGTTGTGATCACACTGATAATACTTATCCGGGTCAAGACCTCTGAGTTTTATAAAGAAGTTTCTTGCTTCTTTGAAGAATTTGACAACAACCGTAAACATTGCTTCGCTCTTGTCTTCACTGACAAATTCCCATGCAACTTTATAAGGGTCATCCCAAGGATTTATAAGCCTGTAAAGCTCACCGAAATGGATAAGGTCATAATATTTATGATAATCGGCAATCTGAGTCTTTATCTCTTCCCTTGCCTCTTCGCTTATCTTGGCAGGGTCTAGTTCATATCCGAAGGAGCCCCACATTGCCACATTTCTCTTTGTTTCATAGCCTGAACGACGGGATGCAGATACATGAGCCCCCTGAACTGAAGCGGGATAGCAAAGAGAGGAACCGAACTGAATATCGACACGAGAGAGTGCATCTGTATTATCCGAACACCATATCTGAGGTGAATAATACATCATACCGGGGTCATACCTGCCTCCGCCGCCTGAGCAGTTTTCAAGAAGAAGGTGAGGATATGCAGTAAGAAGTCTGTCCATAAGTTCATACGTACCGAGAATGAAACGGTGGAAAAACTCCTTCTGTCTTTCGGGAGGAAGAAGAGCAGAACCTGCCTCTGTAATATTACGGTTAAAGTCCCACTTTACATAATCAATATCATTGTTTGCAAGAACTTCACTCATTTTATTAAAGATATAATCTCTTACATCCTGTCTTGTCATATCGATAACATACTGATTTCTGCCTATGGAGCTTTCACGGTTTGGCACGTGAATATGCCAGTCGGGATGGGCTCTGAAAAGGTCTGAATCGGGAGAAATCATTTCAGGCTCATACCAGATACCGAACTTAAGTCCGAGACCCTTTATTCTTGAAATAAGACTTCCGATACCGCCTTTGAGTTTATCTTCATTTACTTCCCAGTCACCGAGAGCACAGGTATCGTCATTTCGTTTTCCGAACCAGCCGTCATCCATAACGAGCATTTCTATACCTGTTTCCTTTGCCCATTTTGCAATGTTAAAGAGTTTATCATCGTCAAAATCGAAGTATGTACCTTCCCAGTTATTAATAAGAAGAGGACGCTTTGCTTTTTTCCACGGACCTCTCACAAGATTGTTATTATAAAGCTTGTGGAAAGTACGGCTCATACCGCCAAGTCCATCTTCAGAATAAACAAGAACTGCTTCAGGAGCATAAAACTCTTCTCCGGGAGAAAGAAGCCAGCCGAAATCGGAAGAATCAATACCCATCATTACTCTTGAAGAATTGTTGAAATCCACTTCGATTTCACAAAGGTGGTTACAGGAATATACAAGGTTGAAGCCGTAAGCATCACCGTATTCTTCAGTAGCACCATGTCTTAAAAGTGCCATAAAAGGATTGTGCTGAGCTGAGGAGGAACCTCTTCTTGAACCTATTCCCTGTCTTCCGTGAGCCAGAGGTCTTCTTTCAAAGTTTCTTTCATTGTTATGTCTGCCGTAAAGAGTTATAAGGTCAAAATCCTTACCGTTCATATCAAGATTGAAGCTCATTACCTTTTCAATGGTAAATGCTTTGTCCGAAGAATTCTTTATAATGACACTTCTCGTCATTGCAGAATACTTTTCAAACACGGTATAAAGAAGAATGGCTTCAGCACCTGTCACACAGTCTTTTGTGGTAATTTCAAGTGTTTCACATTCACCTGCTTCATTTTCATAAAGAGCGGGAAGTCCTTTAAGAGCTGGTTTACCCTTATATATCTTATGGGAAACATATCTCATATCGGTGGATGCATTTCCGTCGGCATTTCTTATCTGAAGCGAGGATATTCTCATATCGCCGCAACCGTTACAGCCGATTTCAAGGGGGAAAACATCTGTCGAAAATTCAGAATTATTCATACGGGCATTTGATGCCGAAAAGGATGCATACATCCTTCTGTTTCTGAAATCCGTAAGATTATAATCAGGTATCTTTGCACCGTAATACAGATGAACAAGATAATTTTCCTGATATATTCTGAATATATAACTTGAAGCCGCTGTATCAAGTTTGAATATCTTTTTTTCACTGTCAAAAATAATGGACATGACAAACCTCCGTACATAGAACAATGATATATTTAATCGAATGAAAAAGCGACTGTACATTCAATTATACAAAAATACCGTCATCCGGAACTGTGATACATATTACGGTACCCTTTCCTGAATGACGGCTTTTTTAAGTATTATGCGTTTGCATTTTCCTCTTTAAGTTTAGCAATGGTGGAAGGACGCTCATTGTAAGGAAGAAGGAATTCGGAAACATCTTTGTATTTAACCTGGATGTTCTTTTTCTTGTATATAACATTTACAGCTATCATAGCAACAAAAAGAAGAACTATCACAATGTAAGCAAGAGGATTCACGGTGCCGGTGAAAATACCGGGAAGAGCTCCTTCAAGATTGCTTATCATAAGATTATAGCAAACAAATGAAACTGTAGCAAAAACGATTCCGATTGAGGGGATCGTTATATTTCTTACGATACCTTTCTTACCGCAGGAAAGAGTAAGAAGGAAGAAACCGATAAGAGTGAGAAGAACCATAAGAACAAGGCAGACAAGGGAAACAGCCCACATTATCATACCTGAACCGACAAGTTCCGAACCGAGAAGCTTCATAATAAGATCAAAATCAAATCCATTGTCAACAATGAACATGATGATGGATATAAGATTTACCGTTTTAGGTGCTCCTTCAAGATAAGGAAGCACATAAGACACCGTTCCCATAGGTAAAAGAGTAGCAATAATGGGAAGAAGTCCGAGAACAAGACGCACGATTGAAAGAGGATGACCTATAAGAGCAAACTTAAGTCTGTCATACTTGGGCTGACTTTTTGCGTGCTGATATTCAGCCTTATCTGCCTCTTCACGGAGTCTGTCTTCAATTCCGTAGTACATTACGTTTACACCGCATTTGGGACACTCAGGACGCCAATCGGTTATCTTGAGTTTATAATTACATTTTGGACAAAATTCTGCCATAATTTCACCAATCCTAACACAATAATAATTATATCTTTTCTAAATACATATTTTATCACAAAATAAAACGCATTACAAGGATTAAAAAATATTTGTAGATTATGTAAATTATTCAAGCATAGTTTTGTCGATATTGACATTATAAGGCTCGGAAAGAGCAAGTATCTGCTCAGATGTAATAAACTGTTTTTTGCCGCCGCAGGACATTACCTTGATAAGTATTTCCGCTGCCTTCTCTATAGTATCCATAAGACCAAAGGCTACATCGAAATCCTCACCGCTGCAGAAAATTCCGTGATGTGACCAGATAACTGCATCAAACTGCTTTATTTTTTCACCTGTGGCAACAGCAATATCGGAGCTTCCGCATACCATCCAGGGTACAACACCTATTCCTGCAGGGAAAACGATGGGACATTCAGTAATCATTTCCCAGATTTCTCTTGTAAATACCTTATCTTCAAGAGGAAGAAGGAATGTAAGAGCTATGATATTTGCGGGATGTGCATGCATTATAACACGGTGTTTTCCGCCTGTTTTTTCCTTTTTGATTGAGTGGTTGAGAAGATGTGTGGGGAATTCACTTGTAGGAACACCGCCTTCATTAAGTCCCCATACGATTTTATAATTCTCACCTTTTTCATCGACTTTTACGATGCAGATGTTATTTTCAGGCTCGTTTTTAACATTCATATAGAATTTTCCGCTGCCGGTAACGGTAAAATACTCGTTTGCAAGATTTTCAACGGTAATGCCTATAGGACGCCATTCGCTTTTATCAGCAAGAAGATGCTTGATTTCAGCTACCTCTTCGTCCTTCATTCTGTATGACATATTACCGCCGTTTCTTTCATTCCAGCCCTTAAGCCAGGACTGATTACAGGTGTCGACAAATTTTGCCACAGCCTTAAGTTCAAGTACACAATTCATTTCAATTACTTCCTTTCAACAAGTACGCTGTCTTCATACTCTTTTACAGTCTTAAACCAATTTTCTCTGACGGGAACATTATTTCTTTCGCAGAATTCGTCCCATACTGCACCCTGAGGATAAGATTTTACTTCTTCACTGAAAACAAACATCTCTGTAAAGTTACCGTTGTTCTGACATTCGGCAAGTTTTCCGTGAGGAGTAAGCATTGCCCCCAAAAGAGCCTTCTGCATATTTCTCATACCCATTACCCATGCAGCGATTCTGTTGATACTTGCATCAAAATAGTCAAGTCCTATAATAACTCTTTCAGGACCTGCAATAACTATTTCCTTTGCGATTTCCTTAAGTTCATCCGTATAGCCTACAACATGGTCAGAGTCCCAGCGAATTCCCCTTGTTACATGAAGAGCAACCTTATCGGAGAACAAAAGCATGGAAGGAATTTTATCAGCAACACTCTCAGTGGGATGATAGTGACCGTTATCAAGAAGACAATAACAGTTATTATTTGCGGCATAGTTCATATAAAACTCATGTGAGCCTACTGTATACGATTCAACACCTATACCGAAAACCTTTGATTCCACACTGTCAACGAGGTACTTCTTGTCATATTCTATGGAAAGTATTTCATCAAGGGCATCTTTAAGCCGCTGACGGGGAGATGTTCTGTCCGCAGGAGTTTCCTTATATCCGTCGGGAATCCATATATTGTTAAGGCAGGGAGTTCCCAGCTTTTCGCCTATATATGCCCCTATCTTTCTTATAGCCTTGCAGTGGTCTATCCAGAAACGGCGTACATTTTCATCGGGATGGGAAAGTGTGAGTCCGTCAGCAGCCAAAGGATGAGAGAAAAGTGTGGGATTAATATCAATACCAAGTCCCCTCTCCTTTGCAAACTCTATCCACTTGTCGAAATGCTTCGGCTCTAATTTATCACGGGATACAATACCGTCGGAATAATCAGCATAAGTGGCATGAAGATTTATTCTGTGTTTTCCCGGAACAAGAGAAAGTGCCTTATCGATATCAGCCATTAGCTCTTCCATATTTCTTGCTTTTCCGGGATAGTTACCGGTTGCCTGTATACCGCCCGTAAGTTCACCTGATGATTCAAAACCGCCTACATCATCACCCTGCCAGCAATGCATGGAAAGTGATATTTCAGAAAGTTTTTTTATTGCGTCTTCAGTATCAATACCGATATCAGCATATATTTTTTTTGCTTCTTCATATAAAAAGGACATTTCGACACCTCTTATTTCTTAAGCTCTATTGCCTTCTTTGCCTTTTCAGCAATACCCTTGGCATTCAGTCCGAAAATTTCAAGAAGCTCAAGTGCAGGTCCTGATTTACCGAAAACATCCTCAACACCGACTCTTGTGACGGGAACGGGACAGTTTTCTGCGACTACCTCTGCAACCGCAGAACCGAGACCGCCGATAACATTGTGCTCTTCAGCAGTTACGATACAGCCTGTCTTCTTTGCGGCATCAATGATGATATCCTTGTCGATGGGCTTTATTGTAGCCATATTGATAAGTGCGGCGGAAATACCTTCATTCTTAAGAAGTTCAACTGCCTGAATTGCACGCTCTACCATAAGACCTGTTGCGATAATTGTAACATCGGTACCTTCATTCAGGTATACGCCCTTACCGATTTCAAACTTATAGTTTTCATCGAAAACTCTCGGCACTGCAAGTCTTCCGAATCTCATGTAAACGGGGCCGTCAAGTTCTGCAGCAGCGAGTACCGCAAGACGGGTCTCCACATCATCGGCAGGGTTTATAATGGTCATACCGGGAATGGTTCTCATAAGAGCAATATCTTCACAGCACTGATGACTTGCACCGTCTTCACCTACAGAAATACCTGCGTGAGTTGCACCGATTTTTACATTTATATGAGGATAACCTATTGTATTTCTTATCTGCTCAAAGGCTCTGCCTGCAGCAAACATGGCAAAGGAACTTGCAAATACAGTATAGCCTGAAGCTGCAAGACCTGCGGCAATACCCATCATATTTCCTTCTGCAATACCGCAGTCATAAAATTTTTCGGGGAATGCCTTTTTGAACATTCCTGTCTTTGTTGCTGCAGCAAGGTCAGCATCAAGAACTATGAGTTTATCATTCTTTTCACCGAGTTCACAAAGAGCCTTACCGTAGGCATCTCTTGTAGCGGTCTTAATTACGTCTGCCATTATACTTTCCTCCCTCATTTATTAAGTTCTTCAATAGCGGCATCAAGCTCTGCCATAGCGGCGGCATACTGTTCGGCATTAGGTGCACTGCCGTGCCATGAAACCTGATTTTCCATAAATGAAACGCCCTTGCCCTTGACAGTCTTCATAATAATAGCTGTGGGCTTATCGTTACAAGCCTTTGCCTTTTCAATGGCTTCTTCAATCTGAGTAAAGCAGTGGCCGCATATTTCAATTACATTGAAGCCGAAAGCGGCAAATTTTTCGGGAATGGGATAGGGAGAGTTTACCTCTTCAACGGTACCGTCAATCTGAAGGTCGTTGTTGTCAACAATAACGGTAAGGCAGCTAAGCTTCTTTGCAGCAGCAAACATACAAGCTTCCCATACCTGACCTTCTTCAATTTCACCGTCACCTAAAATGGCATATACATTATAAGGATTACCTTCTATTTTAGATGCAAGTGCAAAACCGCAGGCTGCGGAAATGCCCTGACCGAGCGAACCTGTACTCATATCAACACCGGGAACATAGTTCATATTGGGATGTCCCTGAAGATATGAATCGGACTTTCTGAGAGTCTTAAGGTCTTCTACGGGGAAGAAGCCTTTTTCTGCAAGTACCGCATAAAGTGCGGGAGCAGCGTGACCCTTTGAAAGAACAAGTCTGTCTCTGCCTTCCCACTTGGGATTATTTATATCTACTTTCATCTCTTTGAAATAGAGATAAGTAAGTATATCTGCTATTGAAAGAGAACCGCCGGGATGTCCGCTTTTAGCATTGAAAGTTCCCTCTATGATGCCTTTTCTAACATTGAGAGCTTTAAGTTTAAGCTGTTTCTTGTCTGCTGTTTCCATAAAACTGAGCACTCCTTTTTTTATTTATTGATACGTTCAAGTACATTTATAAAATAATCGGGCAATGGCACCGAAAATTCCATATATTCGTTTGTTGCAGGGTGAATAAAACCTATAACTGCGGCATGAAGGCACTGACCTTCAAGCCCGAGATTATTCTTAGGGTTACCGTAAACACCGTCACCTGCAACGGGATGTCCGAGATAAGCCGAATGAACTCTTATCTGATGTGTTCTTCCCGTTTCAAGAGTAAAACTACAGTAATCATAACCGGGATATCTTTCAAGAACTTTATAATGAGTTATGGCTTCTCTGGGATTAATTCCGTTTACAGCCTGCTTTTTTCTGTCATTTCTGCTTCTTCCGAGAGGCACATTCACAGTTCCCTCGTCAGCAGGCATTTTTCCAATCACCACAGCACGGTATTCTCTTCTGAAGCTGTGTTCTTTAATTTGTTCTGCAAGATGCATGTGAGCATTATCGTTTTTTGCCACGATAAGAAGTCCGCTTGTATCCTTGTCTATCCGATGTACAATTCCCGGACGGATAACCCCGTTTATTGAAGAAAGTCTGCCCTTACAGTGATAAAGCAGTGCGTTTACGAGAGTCCCGTCGGGATTTCCTGCGGCAGGATGCACCACCATTCCTTTTGGCTTATTTACAACAAGCAGATGCTCATCCTCATAAACTATGTCAACGGGTATATTCTGTGCCACAGCCTGAAGCTCCTTCGGTTCGGGGACATTGACACATATCTCATCTCCTGCCTTCGGCTTCACGGCTTTAGTAACGGTTTTACCATTCAGGGTGACGTCTCCTTCTTCAATGAGCTTCTGTACAGCACTTCTGGAAAGAGAAGTCAGCATGGTTGCAATTATCTTGTCGAGCCTTTCGCCGTCAAGCTCGTCAGGAACGGAAAAAACCTCCTCATTCAAGGCTTTTTACCTCAGCTTTTTTCTTTTTTTCATTTTTTGAATCCCGTACTATCTCATAAATGAGATATATCATCAGAGCCGCCGCACCGCAGGTAATAAGACAGTCAGCAAAGTTATAAACAGGGAAATCAACAAAAAGAGTTCTGATGTAATCAACAACAAAGCCTCTTGTCATTCTGTCAATCATGTTTGCGGCACCGCCTGCAATTATGACGGGAACACATATATCATAGGCAAGAGCTCTTTTTAACGGAAAAGCAAGATACACAAGAGCGGCGAATATCAATATTCCCGTAAACACTGAAAGAAGTTCGGGATTTCCGTCAAACATGCTCCATGCCATACCGGTATTCTGTACATAGGTCCATGAGAAAAGCCCTTCAATAAAACCGACATTCTCATATAAGGCAATGTTATCCACAACGACTTTTTTTATAATAAGGTCAATACCGATAAGCATTGCCATACCCATGTACTGAATAACCAGGATAATTATTTTTTTCTTTGTATATTTTTTCAAATCAGATCCTCCGCAGTTTCAGAATGTTATCTTCTCTTAAAACCTTTTTTCTTGTTTTTGCCCTTATTATCGGCGGATCTTTCTCTCTTGGGAGATTTTGTTTCCTCAAATGCCGTAAAGTCGATATTGAAAGAGTCAACAGCTTCATTTTCTTCTGCATTTACGGAAGTGTCAGCATCGGCAGTTTCCGTTTCGGAAGAAGTTTCTTCTTTTTCACCTATCTTCATTGCGGCTATCTTATCTGCTATTTCAGCGGATATGGCATGGAAATCGTCATCCATATCAGAAATATCTGTCTTTTCAGCTGTAAAGTCGTCGAAACTGTCGAAATCGTCTTCCATTTCTTCAAGAGCAGCAAGGTCTATCTTACGGGATATTTCAAATATTTCACTGTCCATACCCATATTATCAATGTCAGTATTGTTATTTTCTACAGCATTATCTATGGCTCCTCTGAGATTTTCAGCAATAGCAGAGAAATCATCAGTGGAATAATCCACAGCTGCGGTAAAGATTTTTTCTGCATCTTCGCTCTTTTCTTCCTGTTTTTCCTCAGTTTCACTGACAGGAACTACAACATCCGAAACATCGGTAAACTTATCATTCTCTTCAATGAATTTTCCGACATCCACATCAGCCGTCTTATCAAGAGAACCTACGAGTTCATCAAATTTGGCAGATGCTTCGGCAATATATGCCTCATTATATTTCTTGACATCCTTTGAAGAATTCACCTGTTCGGGGGACACTTCTCTTTCCATATTGAGTCCGTAAACAGAAAGCATTTTGATTGCGTCAACATCTTTTGCAATGGGTTCAAAATGTGCATCCACATTGATTTTGAATACATCATTCTCTTCAAAAGCGGGAAGAACTGCAAGAGCGGTTTTCTGAGCGGCAAGCATTTCTTCACTTGCTTTTACCTGCTTTTCAAGACTTTCTCTGAGCTGTGTGGACTGCTTCTGAACTATATTGTAATTCTTTTCAACAGTGCTTATAAGATCAACAAGCTTGACCTTGAGATTTGTTGCAAGAGAAGTCATGCGTTCACACTCATGCTTTGCACCGCTTAACATCTGTGCACTCTTGGTTCTTGCTTCATTGAGCATCTCATCGGCATTGCGATCTGCTTCACTTATTTTAATACGGGAATCTCTCGTTGCGGAATTAAGCATATCCTCTGACTGCTGCTTTGCAAGGACAAGAATGCTTTCTACCGTAGTATCTGCTTCCCCGAACACAGCCTTCAGTGTATTCTCGGCATTGGTAACGGTTTCCTGTGCCTTTGCTTTTGCGGCACTGAGAAGCTCCTCTGCTTCAATGAGAGTACGGGTATGTATTTCTTCACTGAGAGCTTTTGCCTCGTCAATTATACGCTGTGCATTTTCCTTTGCATTTGCGGCTTCCGCTTCTGTCTTTGCCTTTATATCGGCAACTTCTTCATTTGCACGACTCTTTGCCTCTTCTATGTACATAAAAGAATTATGAGTTGACACACGGTTGAGCTCGTCTGCCTGTTTTTTTGCTTCGTCCACCATCTGCACAGCACGGATTTCTGCTTCATTTATAAGTCCCTTGGAAGTTGATTTTGCTTTCTCAAGAGTCTCTTTTGCCTGTGTGAGATACTCCTGTGCGGTGGCTTCCGTCTCGCTTCTGAGAGTGTCTGCATCATTCTTTGCACCGTTTACCAGTTCCTGTGAATACTGCTCGGCTGCAGAAGAAAGTTCTTTTGCCTTTTCTTCAGCTTCGTTTTCCGTCTTTTTTGCTTTTTCTTCTGCTTCTTTTATCAGTTTTTCTGCAAGTTCTTTTGCTTCTGAAAGAAGGGTGTCAGCCTGTTGCTTTGATTCGCTTATAATAGCTTCAGCGTTTTTTACAGCCTCATCACGGGAAGCGGCGGACTGCTCGATTCCGGAGTCGATTATCTCGCCTGCTTCAATATTTGCATCATTGACTATGCTTTTTGCGTTTTTGTTTGCATCTGCAAGTATCTCCTCTGCCTTTGCTTTTGCTTCGCTGAGCATGGCGGCAGCCTTCGAATCGCAGTCGCCCATAAGTTCATTCACACTTCTCTCAACTTCAGCGGTGACAGATGCCGCAGATTCTCTTGCAGCGGAAAGATATCCGTCAGCCATAACCTTTGCAGACTGAATAATGCTTGTATACTCCGCTTCTGCGGCAGCAGTTATCTTATCTGCCTTGATATTTGCGTTTTCAATTATACCTTCGCCGCTTTTTACTATTTCAGAGACGGCATTATTTGCATCAACTATCATGGCATCAGCCTGTGACTGTGCCGTGGATATGATTATATCTGCACTTTTCTGAGCATTGAGCAGAACATCTCTCAATACATTTTCATCTTTTCTGTATTCATCAAGCTTTGCGGCAAGAACACTGAGTTTTCTGATAAGAGTTCCGTTTTCCTCAAAAATACGCTCATAATCGGCGGTAACTGCATCAAGAAGTTTATCCACCTCTTCTGCCTGATAACAGCCGTTTTCAAGTTTTTCAAGCTGATTCTGTTTAAGCTGTGCAGGGGTAAGCATTGCTATCGCTTCCTTTCCTTTTTATCAAAAAAAGTTTTTGTTTTTATCAGACAAAGAACATTCCGTTGCTTTCAAGTTCATCCAGAAGATCGCCCATTACATCAACATTATAAGGAGTGATAATGTAGGTGTTGTTTGCTATCTTCTTGAGTTTACCGCCGTTGGCATAGGCAACACCACTGAGAAAACAAAGAAGTTTTCCCGCTTCTTCTTTCTGAGTTGCCTCAAGATTTAAGACAACGGTTCTTTTTTCAAGAAGCTCATCAGCAATGGCAGTAGCTTCGTCAAAATGCTCAGGCTTTTTAAGAACCACCTGAAGCTTTGCAGTTGTGTGTATATCAACTACCTTTGTTCCGTGTGAAGGTGCAGCGGAAGCAGGTCTTCTTTCTGCAGTGAGAATACCCGATGTACGACGGGAATTGTCCTTTGCTGCCGTAGGATCATATTCTATATCCTCTGCATCAACATCATCAAAATAACCGTCATCGATGTTTAATAATTTTTTGAACTTATCTCCGATACCCATAATATAAATTTCCTTTCTTATTATAAACTAATAATATATACATTAATATCTTCTTGCACCGAACAGTGCACTTCCGACACGCACGAGATTTGACCCCTCGGCAATGGCATGAACATAATCTCCCGACATACCCATTGAGAGAACTGAAAACTCACATTTTCCTTTCAATGCCGAAGAAAGTTCATCATAAAGCCTTCTTGTCTTTTCAAAGTAACCCCGTGTTTCGCTTTCGCTGTCGGATATGGGCGGCACACACATAAGCCCCTTCAGGTTTATTCCTTCCATTTCGCTCACTGCAAATGCCGTCTCATTAATGTCTCTTATATCAAGTCCTGTTTTTGCCTCTTCCGAACCTATATTGACTTCAAGAAGTATATCCATACTTTTTTCGTGTAAGGCTGCCTGTCTTGATATCTCTTTTGCAAGTGAGATACTGTCAACCGACTGTATCATATCCACCGTGTCGATAATTTTTCTTACCTTATTGCTCTGAAGATGCCCTATTATGTGCATTTCAGGAACCGGTTTATTGAAGAACTCAACCTTTGATAAAAGCTCCTGTACCTTATTTTCACCTATAAGTCCTATGCCGTTTGAAAGCATATAATTGATATACAAAGGCTTTACTGTCTTTGTCACAGCCATAAGGCGGATACTGTCAGGTGAACGGTTTGCCTTCACAGCGGCATTCTGAATACTCTCAAGCACCTCCTGAAGATTATCTTTCAGAAAAGACAGGTCTTCGTCAGTTGAGAAGTTTTGAGTCATAAAGATCAGTCCCTTCCAGAATTATTTCATCATAAAGCTCAAGATGATCATCAAGCTTCGCTTCGGTATTATCGGCAATTACTATGTTTTCATCGGAATATATAATATTCACGGTTCTGAATTCAGCAATATTACCTACCTTTATATATACGCCCTTTTGTCCGCCAACTGTTCTCAGAGCCTTTCTGTCAAGAGCAAGTCCGCTTATTGCTTCAACTCTGATTTTTATCGTTGCCTTTCTTAAAGCCGCAATATCCTCATCCATTATATTACAACCGAGAACCAATGTAACTGATGAATTATCTTCACTCTGATTTACGGCAATTACCCTCATGGTAAGATCCCGCACGGTAGAGTTCATAAATGATACTGTGACATTGTCGCCTCGTTCAATACTGCCCATATCCTTAAGTGTCGTATTGCAAACAAGATACCAGTTGAAATCGGTGATGATTTTTCCGACACTCGCAGCGGATATGGGTGACTGCTCCGTAGCAATGGCATTATTGACTGCATCGGGATTCATATTTTTTACATTTTCAAAATCTACCGAGTTTTCATAACCGTCGCAGCTGCTTACGAAGTAACCTGATTTTTCAGCCGTTACACTGTAAGAGGATACTGCCCTTCCTTTGAGAGATTCATACTCATTCTGAAGTTCGGTCAATATATCGGTAACATCTATCTCATTTCCCGTTACTATTTGTTTTTTTGTTACTATCTCACGCATCTGACGTGAAAGCTCGTATATTTCAGAAAGCTCGTCCTGTTCCGAGGCAGAAGCCATGGCAAGGAGTGTATCCGAAACACTGCTTTTGTAAAGATCAATATCCGACTGAAGTGTTCCTGCACCCGTTCCCTTTACCGTCATATAATAATTGATTTCCGCTTTTAGTTCCGAAAGTCTTGCGGCATTTTCCGCAACCCCATCATCCGTATATACCTGAGCCACTGTATCGCCTATTGCCACTTTGCTTCCGTTTGTAAGTTCAGGAACCAGTGTTCCGCTGTGGGAATTTGTTATAATTGTTTCATTTCTTACGACAAAAGCCTCTGTATCTATAGTATTATAAACTGTTCTTCTTACAACAGTCTGTGTCTTTATGTCACTTGAAACATCAGAAAACACCACAATGGGATAAGCAACAATAAATGTCAGGAATAAAAACAATATAACGATAAGAATGGTTTTCAAAACAGGGGAATTTATCCTGAAATCGATATTTGTTTTTACCTCATGCTTTTTCAATATATATCACCTTCTTCAAAAAGACCTGATTTTTTTATAATATCACTTATGGCATTTACCATATCTGAAAAATTATCGTATTTATCACAGTATACAGGTATCATATTTTCATTTCTTCTGAACCATGTAAGCTGTCTTTTTGCATAATTTCTCGTAGACCGTTTAAGATTTTCCACTGCCGTCTCAAGGCTTATTTCACCTGTAAGATAAGGTATCAGCTCTTTATGTCCGATAGCTTGGGAAGAAGTGGACTGCCGGTCAAGAGAAAAATATTCTTCCGCTTCCTTAAGAAGCCCTTTTTCAAGCATAATGTCTACTCTTTTATTTATTCTGTCATAAAGCTTTTCCCTGTCCTCATACATAAGACAGATATAAACAGGGGCAAAAGGTGATTGGCTGCTTCTTGAACGCTGTCTTATAACAGAAGGCTTTTCACCTGTAAGAAGATATGTTTCATAAGCCCTCATTACCCTGCCTTCATTGTTTATATGAAGCGAGTCTGCCGTTTCGGGATCAATTTTTCTGAGTTCTTCATAAATTGCCTCTATACCCTCTTTTTCTCTGCGAAGCCTTATTTTCTCTCTAATCTTTTCATTGTCTTCCTGTTTTTCAAAAACAATATTATTGACAAAGGAATCTATATAAAGCCCCGTGCCGCCTGCGACAATGACATTCTTATTCCGTGAACGGATAGCTTCAACACAGTGAAATGCGTCTTCACAGAATTTTGCCACACTGTATTTTATATGCGGCTCAAGAAAATCAACAAGATGGTGCTCTATTCCCTGCATCTCATCTGCCGTGGGTTTTGCAGAAGCAATATCCATACCCTTATATATCTGCATGGAGTCTGCGGAGATTACCTCTGCGTTAAATCTTTTTGCAATTTCCACACTGACAGCGGTTTTTCCCGATGCGGTGGGACCTGCAATTACTATTACGGGGATTTTACCGTTTTTCAATGTTTTCATTTATACTCTTCCGAACTGTTTTTCAATTTCACGCTTTGAAAGCTCATACATAACGGGTCTGCCGTGAGGACAATATCTCACATCGGAGTCTGAAAGTATCTTTCGGACGAGAGCCTCAGTTTCCTCTTTTTTCATTACATCGCCTGCTTTTACAGCTCTTCTGCAAGCCGTAGAATGATAAAGCCATGTAAGTTTTTCGGGAACGGGTCTCATATTACCTCTGAGAAGCTCTCCTGCCATTTCGGTTATTACAGCCACAATATCCTCTTTTTGAAGTGAAACGGGACAGTCTCTTACGATAACACATTCTCCGCCGAAATCCTCAACGGTAAAGCCTCCTTCGGAAAAAACATGAAGATTTTCAATAACAGCCGCATATTCTTTTCCTGAAAGAGGTACGCTGACAGGTACAAGAAGCATCTGGGAATCTTCCGAAAAACCTTTATTTTTCAGTTCATTGAAAATTATCCTCTCATGAGCCGCGTGCTTGTCAATTATCAGAAGCTTTCCTTCGCTTTCAACAAGTATGTATGTAGCAAAAACTTCTCCGACAATACTGTACTCCGGAATGACAGGTAAAGCTGTATCTTCTGAAACAGACAATTCATTTTCCTTCGACTTGTTTTCGTTTACGGGAAAATCTTTGTTATCCGTATTACCGTCCGCGATTACCGAACTGTCCGTTTGTTCGTCTGTACTTACGGATATACTGTTATCAGTATCACATATATCATGCTTTTCTTCATTTTCGGAAAACGGCACCGTTGAAAATTTCTTTTCTCTCTGCTGACGCAGAAGTTCAATGTTTTTCTGTCTTACTTCATCTTTTGACAAAAGATTCTGAAACACTCCCGATGTATCACGGAAATATCCGCCTTCGGAAACAGAAGTACCGATTTTTTCATTAAAAAGTTTTGAAAAATTTTCTTCCTTTTCAGCAATACGGGATTCTTTCCGTACAACATATTCAGAACCTGCTGAAGCACTCTCTTTAACGGGAACGTCATTGTCTTTGCGGACATTTTTTTCAGCAAAACTCATCTGAACCGTATCGGGCATTTTTTTGGCAAGAACATCTTTTTTGCCGCTGAGTTCCACTTCGGGGGGCTTGTTATCTCCTTTGTTCAGTGCAGCCTTTGCAGCATAATATATAGCTTCAAATATAACAGAATCTTCAGAAAATCTGACCTCTGTTTTTGCCGGATGAACATTTACATCAATTTTTCCCGGCGGAATTTCGGTAAACAGAAAGCAAACGGGAAATTTCCCTGCCATGATACGGTTTTTATAAGCCTGATCAAGTGCTGCAGCTGCAGCGGGGATACGCACAAACCTGCCGTTTACATAGCAGTACTGCAGATTTCTGTTTGGACGGTTGTTAAGAGGTCTTGAAACAAAGCCTTTTACCTTAACCGATTTGTATTCATAATCACACTCGATAAGCGAATCACTTACTTCTTTTCCGAAAACAGAAAAAATACAAGAGAGAAGTTTTCCGTCTCCGGGAGTGGAAATGACCTGTTTTCCGTCTCTTATAAGTGAAAAGCGTATATCGGGGTGAGAAATGGCTGTTTTTGCAACCACATCAGAAACATAAGTTCCTTCCGTGGAATCTTTTTTCAGGAATTTCATCCTGGCGGGGGTGTTATAAAAAAGGTCTCTTATAATAATTGTTGTACCGTCAGGACAGCCTGCAGCATCAAAACTTTTTTCTTCTCCTCCTTCAATTTCAAAGGAAGTTCCCTCGTCCTCATCGGAAGTTTTGGTTAGCATTGAAAGCTTTGAAACAGCCGCGACAGAAGGCAGAGCCTCGCCTCTGAAGCCGAGAGTAAAGATGGAATCAAGGTCTTCAGAAGAACTTATCTTACTGGTAGCATGGCTTATAAAAGCGGTTCTTACGTCCTCACGGTGTATACCGCAGCCGTCATCAGTGACTCTTATATATCTTACACCGCCGTTTTTTATTTCAACGCTTATGGTCTTTGCACCTGCGTCTATGGAATTTTCAACAAGTTCTTTTACAACGGACGACGGACGTTCTACAACTTCGCCGGCCGCAATAAGCTCTGCCACTGATTTGGGGAGCACATTTATTTTAGGCATTTTCCGCCGCCTTTCCTGTTTTTTCAGACCAATCGTTTTTTGATATCATAGAGCTTCTGAAGTGCTTCTATGGGGGTAAGGGTATTTACATCCATATCTTTTATTTCATCGAGTATTTCGCTGTTTACACCGGAGAACATCCCCATCTGAAGGTTGTCCTCATTATGAATATCACGGACTTTTACCACGGGAGCGGCAACATTTCCGTTTTCCTCGAGTTCTCTTAAAATTACCTTCGCCCTTGAAACAACACTTGCGGGGACACCCGACAGTTTTGCAACCTCTATACCGTAACTGCCGTCTGCAGGACCTCTTACGATACGGCGTAAAAAGGTAATATCGTCACCCCTCTTTTTTACAGAGGTATTGTAATTTTTTACACCGTGAAGAGTCTGTTCAAGCTCTGTCAGTTCATGATAGTGCGTTGCAAAAAGTGTTTTTGCTCCGATTTTCTTTTTATCACTGACATACTCAAGAACAGCACGGGCGATGCTCATTCCGTCATAAGTGGAAGTACCCCGTCCGATTTCATCAAGAATTATAAGACTTTTTGAAGTGGCATTTGAAAGTATTGAGGAGACCTCACTCATTTCAGTCATAAAAGTTGACTGTCCGCCTATAAGGTCATCCGATGCACCCACACGGGTAAAAATACTGTCAACGATACCTATTGTTGCTTTTTTAGCAGGAACAAAAGAACCCATCTGAGCCATAAGCACTATTATTGCAGTCTGACGCATATATGTGGATTTACCTGCCATATTGGGACCCGTGATAACAGAAGCGATATTCTCATCATTATCAAGATATGTATCATTGGGTACAAAGGGAGCTCCGTCAAGAAATTTTTCCACCACGGGATGTCTTCCGTCTTTTATATCTATTACATCCGACAGATTGATTTCGGGGCGGACATAACCGTTGTTTACGGCAACATGAGCCAGTGAACACAAAGCATCAAGTTTTGCAACGGCACAAGCTGTCGTTTTAAGTCTGAACTGTGCTTGTGCAACAGTATTTCTTATTTCACAGAAAAGTTCATATTCAAGCTTTGTTATACGTTCCTGAGCACCTAATACCTTAGATTCAAGTTCTTTCAGCTCGGGAGTTATATATCGTTCACAGTTTGAAAGAGTCTGTTTTCTTATATAGTGTTCAGGCACATATTCCTTGAAGGAATTAAGCACCTCTATATAATAACCGAACACACGGTTATAGCCTATTTTCAGCTTCTTTATTCCTGTTTTTTCCTGCTCATCGGCGGCAAGCTTTGTAAGATAATCCTTTCCGCCGTTTACTATATCACGAAGCTCGTCAAGTTCGGGGAAATATCCGTCCTTTATCATATTTCCTTCTCTTACGGAAAAAGGCGGATCTTCCGTTATACCCCTGTCGATAAGTTCTCTGAGGTCATCAAGAGTATCAATATCACGGCAGATATCTCTCAGCATATTGCACTTTACATCTGAAAGCAGCTCTTTAATTACGGGGAGTGCATTTGCTGTCTGACACAAACTTCTCAGCTCTTTTGCATTTGCCGAACCGTACACAACTCTTGTTGTTATTCTTTCAAGGTCGTTTATGCCCGTAAGAACATCCATAAGTTCGCTTCTCTTCTGAGTATCATCAAAAAGCTCACTTACTGCGTTGAGACGGTTGTTTATCCCGGTCAAATTAACAAGAGGCTGTTCAACCCAGTTTCTGAGCATTCTTTTACCCGGAGCCGTCTTTGTTTTATCAAGAACCCACAAAAGTGAGCCTTTTTTCTCCCGTCTTCTTTCACTTTCTGTAAGTTCAAGATTTCTTCTTGAAACAGCGGAAAGAGAGAGATATTTTTCATTGTTGTATATTTCAACGGAAGTGATGTTGGCAAGAGAATTCTTGGCTGTCGAATAAAGATACGACAGTGTGCTTCCGAGAGCACTTACAGCATAAGGCATATCACCGAGTAACATTTCATTTACATCTTTTCCGAAATGCTTTTTAATTATTTCAGCATTCTCGGAAAAAGAAAACTTTTCATCTGAAAGAACATTTACAAGCATTTCTGTTTTTCTGCTTATAAAAGCTCTGACTGATTTATCTGAAGAAGTTTCGCCGTTTGTTATAAGTTCTGTAGGGGCAAAACGTGCAAGTTCATTGATTATGCCGTCACGGTAAAATGCTCCTGAAACTTCGCTGACAAAAACCTCGCCTGTTGAAACATCCGCAAAACAAAGTCCCGCATTGCCCTCTTTAAGATATACACAGGCAAGATAATTATTCTTTGCTTCGTCAAGCATTATGCTTTCCGTAACCGTACCCGGAGTCACAACTCTTATAACATCTCTTGTCACTATACCTTTTGCAAGTGCAGGGTCCTCTGTCTGCTCGCACACTGCAACTTTATATCCTTTTGCAACAAGACGTGCAATGTAATTCTCGGCTGCATGGAAAGGCACACCGCACATGGGGGCTCTTTCCTCCTGACCGCACTCCCTTCCCGTGAGAACCAGTTCAAGTTCTCTTGAAGCCGTTTTTGCATCGTCAAAAAACATTTCATAGAAGTCACCGAGACGGTAAAACAGGATAGCATCCCTGTAAGACTCCTTTATTTTGAAATATTGCTGCATCATCGGTGTGAATTCTGCCATCACTTAAACTTCCTTGTCCTGAATATCTTTAATTATCAGCCGCAACCGCCGCAGGAAGCACAGTTGCCTCCGCAGGATTCTTCCGGACTTGCGGGTTCACATGTTTCGGGATCGTCACCATTTACACAAAGAGTAAGTATCTGAATGAGGTAATTCATCATTTCATCAACCGCACCTTTGGTCTCTTCATATTTTTTCATGTTTTCGTTAAGCATTATCTGACCGTAAATCTCTCTGAATTCGGCATCCATACCTTCAAGTTTTTTCTGGTCGGGTTCATCCTTTGCAGATTCGTTCTGATATGAAAGCTGAATAAGATTGAGTTTTCCGATAAGACCGTTGAGTTCAATATCATCTTCGTTTGCCTTCTGTGCTTCTTTGAATGCAAGATATCTTTCGTCTGCCTGAATTGCTTTTCCCAGTTCTCTTGTTGCTTTGATTACATCCATTTGTTTTTTCTCCGTTCAGAATTAATATATTTATTGCGAAAGCTCACCTGAAAGTATCCAGTTGAGAGCCTTTGTAACCTTTACTTTTGCGAAGGTGCCGATAAGCGAGGGATCACCTTCAAAATCGATGTTGATGTTACCGTCCGTTCTGCCCGTAAGTCTTCCGTCGTCTTCTTTTGTGAATCCTTCCACGAGTACTTCGTAAGTATTTCCGACCATACTGCGGCATCGCTCCGCGGCAATACTTTCCTGTAACTTAAGAAGTTCAGAAAACCATTCTGATTTTTGCTGATATGAAACGGGATCAGGCATATTCTTTGCCTTAGTCCCCTCTCTCGGAGAAAAAATGAAAGTAAAAAGAGAGGTAAACTTCACTTCTTCTATAAGAGACAGCGTATCAAGAAATTCTTCATAAGTTTCCCCGGGAAAACCTACTATTATGTCACTTGTGACAGAAATATCGGGCATTACGCTTTTTGCATAATTTATAAGTTCAATGTATTGCTGACGGGTATAACCTCTGTTCATTTCCCGAAGAACTCTGTCATTTCCCGACTGAAACGGAAGGTGCAGATGCCGTGAAACCTTTTCACATGAAGCCATGGTATCAAGAAGCTCTTTGGTACAATCCTTCGGGTGGGATGTCATAAATCTTATCTTAAAATCGCCGGGAAGGTCATTCACAGCCTTCAGAAGCTTCGGAAAATTCATTCCGTGTGAAGAGTTTTTTCCGTAAGAATTGACATTCTGTCCGAGAAGGGTAATTTCCTTTGCACCGAGAGAAATCAGCTCCCTTGCCTCTTTGAGCACTTCATCGGGCTGACGGCTTCTCTCCCGTCCTCTTACATAAGGAACGACACAGTAAGAACAGAAATTATTGCAGCCGTACATTATAGGAAGCCACATTTTGAAATCTCTGTCTCTGTAAACGGGAAGTCCTTCGACAATTTCACCTTTTGTTTCTTCGGTTTCAAAAACACGCTTCCCGCTTCTGAGAACTTTATAAAGCAACTCAGGGACACGGTGTATGGCAAAAGTGCCGAAAACAAGATTTACATAGGGATAACTGCGTTTTATTCTTTCCCACACATGCTTTTGCTGCATCATACAGCCGCACAGAGCGATAATCATATCCTTTTTCGTATTCTTTATGGGTTTAAGAGCACCCACATTTCCGAATACTCTGTCCTGAGCGTGTTCTCTTACGGCACAGGTATTGAAAAGAACCAGGTCTGCCTCTTCCCTGTTTTCCGTAAAACGGTAGCCCATCTCAAAAAGCTGTCCCTTTATTCTTTCGGAGTCCGAAACGTTTCCCTGACATCCGTAGGTATGTACATAAGCCTTCGGAGCAGAATCGGGATATTTTACGGAAAGTATAACCTTTATCTTCTCCGTATATTCTCGCTGTTTTCTGATTTCTTCCGGCGAAACAGCAGGTATATTTTCCATAGTTCACGGTTCTCCTTCCGAACAGGGCTTTTTGCGTATGACAAAACAACACATTTCAGTTTATTATATATAATATATATAAAAAAGTAAAGACTAAAAATGCAAAATAATTAAAAAATGTTTTCGGCACACAGTTTTTCCCCCTCTGAAGTCACCTGTAAAAAAGCAACCGTCTCTTTGAGAAGTAAAGTGAAGCTCTCTTTATTTCCGCTTTCATACGTGCTTTCCAGCACAATAAAATACCTGTCAAGAATGTCCGCATCCGTATGCTTAAGGGCAATTCCGTAATACCTGTTATATCTGCTCCACAGCTTCATAAGATTATCAAATTCCTGTGTGCTGTCACCGCCTTTTTCTTCTGTTTCAATGATATTCACGGCACTTTCTATAAGTTTTTCTGACGAATTCCCTATAAGCACATAAGAAGAAATACTCAGCAAAAGAGCAGCTGCCATCAGTATTCCTCCTATAACAAGTCTTTTACTCACTGTTATTTCTCCTTTCTTATAACATTTGTATCACCGTTTTTGTTTACGGTGAGCAGAAATATATCCTTAAGAGGTATACCGGTTTTTTTGATTATGGCAGAAAGCTTTTTGTCATCCATGCCGCAATCCTTGAAATCCGAGCGGATTATCACACCGTCCATTACAACTACACATGAAAGTCCTTTATCGGGAGGTGAAATTCCCATATCTTCGGGAGATATTGTCCGTTTATTATCGTTAAGCATAACACTCAGTGTACCGTCTGTTTCGGCAATGGCATATTTGACATCTGAAATATCAAAAACATCTTTATTTCTCAGTGCTTCAAGAAGGTCATCAAGAGTAAAACGCAGCCGTCGAAGCTGCTTCTGGTCAAGCACACCGTTTCTAATGAGAATAAGAGAATTACCCTGAAGCAGATTTCTTATTCTTACACTTTTCATACTGATAAAAGAAACCGTTATTTCAAGTCCGATAAGAGTAAATATCGCAACAAGAGTATTGAGCATCGGAATGTCATTATCCTGCATGGGAGTTGCCGCCATTTCCGATAACAAAATAGTAACAACAAGTTCTGCAGGCTGCAGCTGACCTATCTGCCGTTTACCCATTATACGCACGGCAAAAACTATGACAACAAGCAGAATTCCCGTTCTCACAAATGATATAAGCATAACATCACCCTTTCAAAATAAGTATAACCTGAATTTTTTCGGTAATACCTATTAACAGAAAGGATGTGCATTATGGACAATCATCTGAATAAAAAAATCCCTTTTACAGGGAATGTCACCCGTGATGCCGATGAAATCAGAAATTATTTCGGAGGAAGCTTCGATGTAATATCAAGAGAAATACTTTACGGAGAAATACGAATAGCTGTTTTTATGCTTGACGGTATGTGCGATGAGATAAAAATAACCGAAAGTGTCATCAAACCATTAACAGACCATGATGGCAAAGTTAATGAAAACGGCATAAACGAGGAAATAAAAACACGGCTTTTCAAAGGGGTAAACATGATAAGTGTTACCGATATCGCAGACGGTGCACGGAATATCATACTCGGAAATCTTCTTATTATCGCAGACGGCGAAAAAGAAGCACTTGCCTTTCCTTTTCAGGGCTTCTCCAAAAGAGCTGTTACAGAACCTAAGTCGGAGCAGAATGAAAGAGGCTCTCAGGAAGGATTTACGGATAATTTCAAGGATAATGCAACACTTCTGAGAAGAAGGCTGAGAACACCTGAACTGATAATAAAGCAAATAACTCTCGGAAAAACAAGTAATACCCCCGTACTTATATGCTATATGAAAGACAGGGTTTCACAGGAGCTTCTCAGTTCCGTAAAAAAAAGATTGGACAAAACCTGTCTTGATGCAGTTCTGGGCTCGGGGTATATAAGACCGTTTCTTGATAACCGCAGACCTTCGTTTTTTACCGACACGGGAATAACGGAAAGACCCGACACATTTTCAGCAAAGCTTCTTGAAGGGAGAATAGGAATAATCTGTGACGGCACACCCTTTGCACTTATCGTACCCTGGCTTTTCATTGACTATTTTCATGCGGTGGATGATTATCTTTCAAGCACATATTATGCTCTTTTTATGAGAATACTGCGTATAGTATGTTTCATTATTGCGGCTATACTGCCGGGGGCATTTGTTGCTATATGCCTTTTTCATCCCGAAATAATGCCGGCTGACATAATGTACGGCATCTCTGCGGCAACAGGTAAAACACCATTTCCGATTATGATTGAAGCACTGATAATACACTTCATTTATGAGATAGTCCGAGAAGCAGGGCTTCGTATGCCCCGTTCGGTAGGTCATGCGGTAAGTATAGTCGGAGCTCTCGTTATAGGTGATGCGGCTGTAACGGCAGGACTTATAGCTGCACCCATGCTCATTGTCGTTGCTCTGACGGCGATATCCTCATCGGTAATAGTAAAGCTTCATGAACCCGTTGCAATACTGCGTTTCGGTTTTATAATAATCGGAGGCTTCACGGGACTTTACGGAATAATGCTCGGGATGGGAATAATGCTTATAGATATATGTTCAGTGTCCCCTTACGGAATTCCGTTCTCCGCTCCGATGTCCCCCTTTGTACTAAGAGCACAGACAGATGCTCTCATAAGGCGTAGCTGGTCAAAGGTAAGAGACAGAAAAAATCTTGTGGGGGAGATGAAATTCTGATGGAAAAAATCGGGAAAATAAGTACGGGACAGATGTTTTGTGTACTGTTTTTAAGCCGTATAATATCACTTTTTACCTTCATGCTCCCTTCTGCATCATATCTTCCGGCCGGAGACAGAATAATTACCGCAATACCTGTAATGCTTTTTGAGTTTCTTTATGCGGGAATAGTAATTTTTACATTAAAAAAAAATGAAGCACAAAGCATTTTAGAAACCGCAAAAAATATATCCCCTAATCTTTCAAAAATACTTGCCGTGTTTTATATTCTCGCATTTATATGGTTTGCAGGAATAGGTACGGCAAGATTTGAACTTTTTATAAGTACGGTAATGTTCCCTAATTCCGAGCTGACCCTTATGATAGTAATTCTTCTGGTTGCCGCCTTATATGCTTCTCTAAAAGGCATTGAAGCCATCGGAAGAGCATCCGTCATACTCATAACAATACTCGGAACAAGCGTGATTTTTATTCTTCTTACCGTTACGGGAGAATTTGAATATTCAAATCTGAAGCCTCTTTTTACTGAAGGGTTGTCTCCCGTAACAGGCTTTGCATTTTATGTATCTGTCCGTGCCGCAGAGATTATGACACTTCACGTAAGCACACCTGTAATAAACGGTAATGTCAAAAAAATGATATTTTCATGGATAAGCGTTTTTGCCGCTGTCTGCAGCGTAATCCTTCTCTGTCTTTCGGGAGTCACAGGGGAATACGGAGACGATCAGATATTCCCTTTATACACACTTACGGTCATAGCAAAATTCGGAATTTTTGAAAGACTTGACGATATTCTGACCGGACTCTGGGTACTGTGCAGTTTCATACAGGTGGCATTCCTTTTATATCTGTGTTTACTGAGCCTCAGACAAAGCTTCGGGAAAATAAAAAAAATCCCGTCGGCAATAATCTGCACGCTGGGAGTCTTTATTGTATATATCATAACCTCAGATACGGTAACGGTGTTTTCAGAAACTGTTTCATCGAAATTTGTCGATATAATGTTTATTGTTCTGATTGCGGCAGTACCCTTATCGGTAACCATTCTTAATATTCATAAAAGAAACAGGAGGAGAAAAACATGAAAAAAGCCACAGCCGTTTTTCTGATAATGATAAGCGTATTTATGACATCATGCGGCGAGATAGAGATAATAGAACTTAACGAAAGGCTGATAATCGAAGCTATCGGCATTGATTTTGAAGACGGAAAATATAAAGTCACCATAGAAGGACTGGATTCCTTCACTTCGGGCAGTGAAGGAAACAATATATCTTCTGCAAGACTCACAAAATGCTATCTTTTTGAGGGCGAAACCATCGGAATGGCAATGAACAGCATTTCGGAAATAACAGGACAGACACCGCTGTTTTCACAGGCAAGAGTTCTGATTTTAGGCATTGATACTGCACGTGAACATCTGAGTGAAGCACTTGATTTTTTCAGGCGGGAATACACCACAAGGACAGACGTTCTTATTGCCGTTTCAGAAGGCAGTGCAAGTGAAACCGTGTCCGCTGACTTCGGTGAAAATGTATCTGCAGGTAATATTTTTGAAGCATCTCTGTCTTCTTACAGACATACCGGAAAAAGCACTTACACTCCCCTTTACCGTTTTCTCAATTCCATGATGGGGGAGACAGACAGTGCTTACTGTCCTATCATAGGAATTAAAGACAATGCTTTTTCCGACAAAAAAGAGGTTGATATAAAAGGAACTGCAATATTTTCCAAAAATGAAAATGTGCACATTATCACAAAAGACGATACTCTGGCCGTAATGATTATGAACAATGATGCAGAAAACGGCGACATCACGTTAAATACAGCAAAGGGAATATGCACCTTTGAAATCATTGAAAGCAAAACAAAAACGGGGATAGAGATAAAAGACGGCAAAGCCGTTTTCAATGTAAACATTTCTCTCAGATGTGACATTCCCGAATACCAGACAGAAGACCTTTCGGGACTTTCAAAAGACGATACAGAAAAAGCAGCTATTCAGGCAGCAAAACAGATAGCGGCACTTATAACTGATGTACTCGATGAAACATTTTACAAAAACAACTGCGATATTTTTGATATCGGAAGAAAAATAAATCTGAAAGACAACAGTTTTTATAAAAATAATATCATTCAGACCGAAACCATTTCCGAAAATGTCACATTCAATATAAAAGTAAGCGTATCCGTAAGACGCATAGGAAAAGTTATACTTGAAAAAGATGAATAACAAATTTTTGATATTTATAACAAAAAAAGCTTAAGTTTACTTTTCAGGTTAAACTTAAGCAACATATTCCGATAAAGGTATAGCCGGATACAGTTCTTTACTGTAAACCGGCTTTTACTTTGGTTATTTAATAATTATTTTCTTAAAGTTTTTCTTACCTCTTTTAAGAAGGATTCCGTCACCGATGTCGTCCTTTGTAAAAGACTTTTTAATATCGGTTACCTTTTCGCCGTCAACTGTAACACCGCCCTGTTCAACTGCTCTTCTTGCTTCTGAACGTGAGGGAGTAAGACCTGATTTTACAAGCATTGTAAGAATGTCAACAGCACCGTCGGTAAGGTCGTCTTCTGAAAGAGGTGCTTCGGGAGCATCACTTCCGCCGTCAGAGAAAAGTGCTCTTGCAGCAGATTGTGCCTTATTTGCTTCATCCTCACCGTGAACGAGCTTTGTAAGTTCAAAAGCGAGTATCTCTTTTGCGGTATTGAGCTGTGCACCTTCCCATGAATCCATCTTATCAATTTCTTCAAGGGGAAGGAATGTAAGCATGCGGATGCACTTAAGCACATCTGCGTCCCCCACATTTCTCCAGTACTGATAGAAGTCATAGGGGGATGTCTTCAGAGGGTCAAGCCATACGGCACCACCGACGGTTTTACCCATCTTCTTACCTTCGGAATTTAAAAGAAGGGTTATTGTCATTGCATGGGATTCCTTGTCAAGCTTTCTTCTTATAAGCTCTCTGCCGCCCAGCATATTTGACCACTGGTCATCTCCCCCGAACTGAAGATTACAGCCGTATTTACGGTAGAGTTCAAGGAAGTCGTAACTCTGCATAATCATATAATTGAATTCAAGGAAAGAAAGGCCCTTTTCCATTCTCTGCTTATAACACTCTGCACGAAGCATGTTATTGACAGAAAAACATGCTCCGACTTCTCTTAAAAGCTCAACATAGTTGAGATCAAGAAGCCAGTCAGCATTATTTACCATAATAGCCTTATCTTCACCGAATTCTATAAATTTTTCCATCTGCTTCTTAAAGCATTCACAGTTGTGTACAATGGTTTCTTTTGTCATCATCGAACGCATATCGGTTCTGCCTGAAGGGTCGCCTATGTGTGCAGTACCGCCGCCTATAAGTGCTATAGGTCTGTTTCCTGCCATCTGAAGTCTTTTCATAAGACAAAGAGCCATAAAGTGACCGACATGAAGAGAGTCAGCGGTAGGGTCAAAACCGATGTAAAAAACTGCCTTGCCGTTGTTTACAAGCTCTCTTACCTCTTCTTCATTTGTAACCTGAGCTATAAGGCCTCTTGCCTTAAGTTCTTCATAAATCTGCATAATTAAAACTCCTTAATATTGTAATAGAATCAAAAATATATAAGAAAAAATCTTACGATTTATCAACGCCTGCCCCCGGGTCTTGGGGGGGGAATCGGTGTTTCTTGACATAAGCAAATTACTCACGATGCGAGTAATTTCTTATATAATAAAAAAAACGCCTGCCCGTAAAAGGACAGACAAATTCGTCCGTGTTACCACCTTTTTTCGGAAAAACCTCACGGTTTTTCCCTTAACGGCTCACAGGAAATGAGCCTGACGCTGTAACGGTCGTCATTCCGCCGCAGCCTACCGGGAACAAAACCTTTCGGTGCGAAGCTCAGGGATGTATTCATCTTATCTTATCTGCAGACTTGCACCTGCCGTCTGCTCTCTTGAAGATGTAAACAAGACTACTTGTTCCCGTCAAAGCATTATATTAACAGGGATTTTACAATAAAAACAGTTTTTTGTCAATAGCATCATGTAAAAACCATGTGAAGATTTATAATATCCATGGCACAAAGAAGCGAAGCTATAACATCAACACTGAAAGCCGCAATGATTATTTTCTTTGTACAAAGTCTCTTACCCTTGCGGTCATTGAGAAACAGCACCAATATCCATATTGCAAGTATCAGAGGAAGAAGCATGGCAATAAACTCAAGAATCCCGAACATGGGAGAAGTAACCTCGACGGTGTATGCGGCATATCCCAGCACAGCCATTTCCGCCTGAGCGGCAGTAAAGGCATTTGCCCTTGCAAAAAGACAGATTATGTAAATGAGTGCCCACAGTGAATAAAGTACGGTATTAAACACCGAAAACCTGAAAAAACCGCGGGTCTCACCTTTATCGATAACGATTTTCTTTTTCATTTTCTCTATCCCGACAGACAAATTGCCGTTTACCTTTCTGAATAATTAAAAACCTAACAGACCGAAGGAAATAATGCCCATTATAAGGTTTGCAATAAAAACACCTAAAGCCACTATCGGAAGTGCTTTTTTGAACTCAATATTAAGAAGTGAGGCAAACAGTGACCCTGTCCAGCCACCCGTTCCGGGAAGAGGAATCGCAACAAAGGCAAGAAGTCCCCACTGCTTATATCTTAATACTTTATCTGCATTCTTTTCTGTTTTACGCTCGAGCTTTTCTATAAATTTAACAAGGATATTATGCTTTTTCATAAACTTGAATATCTGTTTTATAAAAAGCAGTATAAAAGGAATTGGAAGCATGTTACCAATATAGCAGATAACAAAAGCTAACCATGGATCACCGCCGAGAAATCTGGCAGCAAGCATACCTCCTCTGCATTCAAGAACAGGCAGAATTGAAATAAAAAAGGAAATAAGATAAGTTGCAACCTCCTGCGGGATAAAAGCAGGAAGATTTTCACTCATAAAACCAACAATCTGTTCAACAATCTGATCAACCATCAAAAAACTCCTTTTTAGATTGCATTTTCAAGCATAAACTCCTGTACAGATACAAGAATATCTTTGTCGTTGTCAAATTTCAGCATATCAAGAGCATCCTGATAACGAAGCCAGATATAATCTTCAATCTCTTCTCTCTGAATTACTGTCTGTGTATCTTCAGTGGAGGCAAGAAAAACTTCAACGCGTTTTTCAATTTTTGTACCTATACGATATCTTGAATCACGGCAGAAGCCGTCTATTATATTTATATGTATGCCCGTCTCTTCCAAAACTTCCCTGACGGCAGTTTCTTCTCTTGTTTCTCCTTTTTCCATGTGTCCTTTAGGAAATCCCCAATGATTGCTCCTTCTGTTTTTTATCAGAAGAAATCTGTACTCTTCATTTATTCTGCGGAAAACCACTGCTCCGCAGGAATGCTCGTAAAGACACTCAAGAGAATAAGAATCCCTCGGCTCGTTGAATTCAAGCACATCTCTTATTTCATAATCGATCCTTCTCATATTTTTCGGGGCAACAACAAGCACGGATCGTTTGCTGCTGTTGCTGTGCAGAATTGCAATTATTTTACCTTCAAATACACGCACCGGATGATTTACGCCGAGAATATATGCACCGAGGACAAAACTCTTTTTATCGTTCTGAACCTCAGCAAGACCGTAGTTTATGATATATCTTACGCCGGTACGGAGTTCGTAATGATTGCAAGGCTTTGTAACCTTGACTTTAACAATTTTTCCTAACATAAATGACTCCGCAAATTAACAAGTTTATATCATTATATAAAACCTGTCACAAATTTTCAAGATATTTTTGAATGTTTGTGAACATATTTTTTTACTTGTTTAATTTTCAGGTTTTTTCAAAAAAAATGTTGTATTATCTTTTTCATTAAGCTAAAATAAAAGCAGTACAGACTACTTTTTCCTCAGAAGGAAGGGATTTCAATGGCAGAAGACATTTATTTCAATAAAAAGAAAAAAAACGGGGCAACTCGTGATATCTCATTTGCCAACAACAAATACACAGAAAGAATTGACAGAGGGCAGTTGAATTCCGACCCCGGCAACTTGTCCTTCAACGATATAAAAACAGAAACAGGATACATAAAAGCTCCCGATATGACGAAACAGAAAAAAAAGAGAAAGAAAAAATCAAAAGGCAAGATAATCCTCGGTATACTTGTGTCTCTTTTTGCGGTTTTTGTTTGTCTTACCGTGGTTCTGACTCTTGGGGCATCTGCTGCATTCTCATCGCTCCTCGGGGATTATGAGGCAAAGGATTTTGAACCTAATGTACATGTCCGTGAATCTGACCTCACTCATTCGGATGATGTGTACAATATTCTTCTTATGGGCATAGATACGCTCAACACGGACAGTGCTTCAAGGTCTGATGCCATGATACTCATGTCTCTTGATACAAAAACCAATGCAATTAAACTTACATCTTTTCTGAGAGACTCTTATGTTACCATTCCGGGATTCGGTGACAACAGGCTCAATGCCGCCTGTGTTTACGGCGGACCTCAACTTGTATGTGACACAATAGAATATAATTTCGGCATCAGAATTGATGACTACGCAAAAGTCGGCTATGATATGTTTATCAAAATAATCGATGCCGTCGGCGGTGTTACCATTCCCGAAATTGATGAAACAGAGGCAAAGGCTTTAAAAAAAGAAGGCTTTGAAATTGCTCCTGCAACAAATGTAAAGCTTGACGGATATCATGCACTATTATACTGCAGAATAAGAAGCGGTCAGAACGATTTTTACAGAACAGGCAGACAGCGTGAAGTTATAACGCAGTTTTTCAAGGAACTTCCCACTGCTGACCCTTCCCTTCTTATCAGCACAGCGAAAGAAATCGCACAAACTATAGAATGCAGCATTGAAAAAAGAGAGTTTTTCTCTCTGTTCATTAAAGCATTACCGTGTCTTATTGGAGAAATTGAACAATTCACAATCCCCGCAGACGGTGCATGGCATAATGAAACAATAAACTATATGGCTGTCCTGGTACTTGATTTTGCTAAAAACAAAGAAATGCTTACAGAATTTCTTTATAAATAAAAATAAAACGGAGATGAATTTATGAAATTCGCAAAGCTCACACTTGCTTCCGACTATAAAATCGGTCTTACTGACAAGAGAATATACGGCTCCTTTGCCGAGCATCTCGGAAGATGTATTTACGGCGGAATTTATGACCCCACACATCCTGAAGCTGATGAAAACGGATTCAGAGAAGATGTAATAAAGCTCATAAAAGAACTGGATGTACCCGTAATCCGTTATCCCGGGGGGAATTTTGTTTCGGGCTATAACTGGGAAGACGGCATCGGTCCCAAAGAAAACAGACCGAAAAGACTGGAACTTGCATGGGGTACACTTGAAACAAATGAATTCGGCACCGATGAGTTTATGGCATGGTGTAAAAAAGCAGGTACTTCACCCATGATGGCTGTAAACCTCGGTACAAGAGGCCCTGATGAAGCAAGACAGCTTGTTGAATATTGTAACCATCCCGGCGGTACATATCTCAGCGACCTGAGAAAGAAATGCGGAAGTGAGCTTCCTTATGATGTAAAGCTTTGGTGTCTCGGCAATGAAATGGACGGTCCTTGGCAGATGGGTTCAAAAACCGCTGTGGAATACGGCAGAATTGCTTACGAAACATCAAAAATAATGAAATGGACAGACCCCTCCATTGAGACAGTACTCTGCGGCAGCTCAGGCTGGCACATGAAGACCTTCGGAGAATGGGAAACAACAGCTCTTGACATCGCTTACGACCAGGTGGATTATGTTTCCATGCATCAGTATCATTCCAATGCCGATGACTATCTTGAAAACTTCCTCGCAAAAGGTGTGGAAACCGATAAATTTATCGAAAGTGTCATTGCTGCTCTTGACTATGCTCAGGGCAAACGCCATTCAAAGAAAAGAATCGATATTTCATTCGATGAGTGGAATGTATGGTATCATTCAAACGGCACAAAGTTTGAAAAATGGTCAAAAGCACCCCATATACTTGAAGATATATATAATTTTGCCGATGCACTTGTTGTAGGCACGATGATAAACTCCATTCTCCGTCACTGCGACAGAGTAAAGATTGCCTGTCTTGCTCAGATAGTAAACGTTATTGCCCCCATAATGACAGAAGACGGCGGAAAGGCATGGAAACAGACTATATACTACCCCTTCTACTATGCTTCAAAATATGCAAGAGGTTATTCTCTTCTCGGTCTTTGCGACACATCAAAATATGACACGAAATGGTACAGCGACGTTCCCCATGTGGACACCTCAGCCGTACTCTCCGAAGACGGTGAAGATCTTGTTATTTTTGCAATCAACCGTGATGTCGATGACACAATAATGCTTGAAACTAAGCTCTGCGATTTTGAAGGCTTCCGTCCCGTTGAATATGTGGCACTTGAAGGATATGCTGCGGACGATATAAACACCAAGGATAGTGAAAAAGTCGTTCCCGTAAACAAAGCTCTCCCCGTCATTGACGGAAAAATGCTAAATTTACCCATGAAGCCAATGTCATGGAACATGGTAAGACTTTCAAAGAAGGAAAACTGAGTTATTGCTGCTTATATTCATTCATGAACAGACACAATGTAAATTATTATCATTTCATCTTGAAATTGTTAAATTGATGTTATATAATATTTACAAAATTTATAACGGAGGAAGATAACATGTCAAAACTTTTCAATGCCTATTGCAGAGTTTATCAGAAGGCACTTTATGTGGGCTCCTTTTTCCTTGACTGGTCAAAACCCGAGCTTATCAAGGGTGCAGGTGCTGTAAAGCAGTTGCCCGAAGCCATAAAGGCAAAAGGACTTTCAAAGGTTCTTGTTGTTACCGACAAGGGACTTATGTCATTAAAGCTTCTTGACAGCCTTTTTGAAGCACTCGGCAATACAGGTATCGACTATGTGGTTTTCGACGGAGTTCAGCCCAATCCCACCATTGACAACATTGAAGATGCAGTTGAACTTTATCTCGAAAACGGTTGCGAAGGCATAGTAGCTTTCGGCGGCGGCTCCCCCATGGACTGTGCAAAAGCTTGCGGTGCAAGAATAGCCCGTCCCGATAAATCTGTTCCCCAGATGAGAGGTCTTCTCAAAGTCAACAAAAAATTACCGCCTCTCTTTGCCGTACCCACAACAGCAGGTACAGGTTCAGAAACTACCATTGCAGCAGTCGTATCAAATCCCATAACTCATGAAAAGAACGCTATCAATGACCACAAGCTTATTCCCAAGGTAGCCGTTCTCGACCCTGAACTTACAGTAGGACTTCCCAAGCATATTACCTCTACAACAGGTATGGATGCTCTTACTCATGCCGTTGAAGCTTACATCGGCAAGAGCAATACATTTGAAACAAAGAAATGTGCCCAAAAGGCAACCAAGCTCATATTCGATAATCTTTACACGGCTTATGAAGACGGTAAAGACCTTGACGCAAGAATGAATATGCTTGAAGCTTCCTTCTATGCAGGCGTTGCTTTTACAAGAGCTTATGTTGGTTATGTTCATTCAATCGCTCATAATCTCGGCGGTCACTACGGCATTCCTCACGGTCTTGCAAATGCGGTAATTCTTCCATACGTCCTTGATTATTACGGAAGCACCATATACAGAAAGCTTGCAAAGCTTGCTGATATTGCAGGACTCGATACCATGGGCATGAACAAGGAACAAAAAGCAAAGCTTTTCATCAGTGAAATCAGGGCAATGAACGAGAAGATGGGCATCCCCTCAAAGTTTGAACAGATAAAAGAAGAGGACATCCCCGTAATCGTTGAAAGAGCTCTTATGGAAGCAAATCCTTTATACCCTGTTCCCAGAATAATGGATAAGAAGGATTGCGAAGCTGTTATTCGTCAGCTGATGGCATAAAACACAACGACAAAACAGCCCTTCTGCCTTACGGAACATTTCCGTAAGGCAGATTTTTTTCTGTTATTATCAATTCACAGAAAATTGCAAGATTCCGTAAATCATGATTTTTTGTATGAAGACATAAAAAATTGTTGCATTCCAATAGTTTTTGTTTTATACTTTATATGTTATATTATAAATAAAGGAGATGTCCTTATGTCAGCAAAAGTCAGAGTCGGTGTTATCGGTATCGGTAACATGGGCACAAGTCATATCAATAATTTTGTTGCAGGTAAAATGCCTGAGATCGACATTACCTGCGTCGCAGATATCGATTCTGCAAGATTTGATACAGCAAAGGAAAAGCTCCCCGGAGTAGCATGTTTTAACACGGCAACAGAACTTATAAATTCAGGTCTTTGTGATGCCATTATAATTGCAACTCCCCACTATGACCATCCTCCCATTGCAATAGAAGCACTTAATGCAGGTATTCACGTTATGAGCGAAAAGCCCGCAGGAGTTTATACAAAGCAGGTAAGAGAGCTTATTGAGGTTGCGGATAAATCCGACAAGACCTATGCTATCATGTTCAACCAGAGAACAAACTGTATTTACCGTAAGGTAAAAGAAATGGTTGATTCGGGTGAATACGGTGAACTCAAAAGAGTAAGCTGGATAATCACAGATTGGTACCGTACTCAGGCTTATTATAATTCAGGCGGATGGAGAGCAACATGGAAAGGCGAAGGCGGCGGCGTAATGCTCAATCAGTGCCCTCATCAGCTTGACTTATGGCAGTGGATATGCGGTATGCCCTCTAAGGTAAAAGCCATCTGTCATGAAGGTAAATGGCACAATATTGAAGTAGAAGACGATGTTTCCATTTATGTCGAATATCCGGGCGGTGCTACAGGTACTTTTATAACCACAACAGGCGATTATCCCGGCACCAACAGACTTGAAATCACACTTGATAAAGCGAAAATCATCTGCGAAGGTGATAAAATCAAGATGTTCCGCCTTAACATGGCTACAAGCGAATACACAATGAATGCAGATAAGGGCTTCGGAAAAATCGAAGGTGAATGGGTAGATGTTGAAACAGACGGCCTCAACGAACAGCATTCAGGTGTAATGAACGCATTTGCCGCACACATTCTGAGAGGTGAACCCCTCGTAGCAGAAGGAAAAGAAGGAATTAACGGTCTCACCATTTCAAATGCGGCATTCCTCTCCTCCTGGCTTGACAAAACAGTGACTCTCCCCATAGATGAGGATCTCTATTATGAGCTTCTTCAGGAAAAAATCAAGAATTCCACCGCTGAAAAGACAGTAGTAGCTCAGGTGGAAGAAGATATGGAAAGCACTTTCTGATAAAAACTGATTTTTCATCGGGCGGTGGAAACGCTCATTGCCCGATATATTTTGGAAAGGATGTACCCTAATTATGTTATTCTCTCAGGATATCGGAATTGATCTCGGCACAGGCAACACTCTCGTCTGTTCAAAAAACAAGGGCATCATAATAAGAGAGCCTTCAGTGGTTGCCGTTGATGTAAAAAACACACCCTCCCGTGTTGTTGCAGTGGGTGAAGAGGCAAAACAGATGATAGGAAGGACTCCCGGCTCCATTACTGCCGTAAAGCCCCTCAAGGACTCTGTTATTGCCGATTTTGACATAACTGCAGATATGCTCAGAGAATTTATCAAAAAGGCGACGGGCGGTTTCTTGTTTTCGAGAGCAAGGGTGCTTATCTGCATTCCTTCGAGTATTACCGAGGTTGAGAAAAGAGCGGTACATGACGCTGCAAAATCTGCGGGAGCAAGATATGTAAGTCTTATTGAAGCTCCCATGGCTGCTGCCATCGGTGCCGGCTTACCTGTTGCAGACCCTACAGGCAGCATGATAGTTGATATCGGCTCGGGTACGTCCGAAGTAGCCGTTATTTCACTGGGCGATGTTGTCGCATCAAAAACAGTAAAAACGGCAGGCGATGCATTTGACAACGCAATAGTTCAGTATGTCAAGAAAAAATTCAATCTCCTTATCGGAGAAAGAACAGCCGAAGACATAAAAATAAGCATCGGCTCTGCTTATCCCTATAAAGGTGAGGCAGCAGTGTCAGTTAAGGGCAGAAACCTCTCCGACGGCCTTCCAAAAACAGTTGAAATAACCTCACAGGATGTAAGACAGGCATTGAAGGATCCTCTTTCACAAATAATCGATGCCATAAGAAACACACTTGAAAAAACACCTCCCGAACTTTCAGCAGACATAATCTCATCGGGAATAGTACTCACAGGCGGCTCTGCTCTTTTAAGAGGACTTGACAAACTCATTGAGCAGGAAACAAAAATGCCTGTACATATAGCTGAAAAACCCATAGACTGTGTCGTTACGGGAATTGCAATATGTCTCAGAAAAGACACACTCAACATTATCAAATCATAAATTCCACGGAGAAAACTGATGCGGAACTTTTTTCAGGGAACAAAATTCAAAATAACACTGGCTCTTTTCATTTCACTGCTTCTCGGTGTATTCTTTGCTGCTGTTTCAACCAGCGGTACTTCTCCCGTGTCCTCAGCCGTAAGTTTTATTACAACTCCCCTTCAGAATGTGGCTGTAGCTGCCGGCGAACTCTTTTCAGATTTCACGGGATATTTTGTATCATCACATTCTTATGCCGAAGAAGTCTCATCATTAAAAGAAGAAATTTCAGAACTCAAGAACCGGCTTGTAGATTACGAAAAAACAAAGCATAAACTCGACGCTTATGAAGAATTTCTTGAGGTTAAGGATGAAAACCCCGATTTTACATTCGTACCTTCATCCATAATTCTCAGGGATACTTCCGAAATATACGGCACATTCACTCTTAACAGCGGAAGTGCCGACGGTATCAGTATAGGTGACCCCGTCATTTCAGGCAACGCTCTTGTGGGAGTTATAAGAGAAGTGACGGAAAACAGTTCTACGGTATATACCCTTTTTCATCCCTCTGTCAGTGTAAGTACTTATGAAATACGGACAAGAGAAGACTGTTATACGGAAGCAGAAACAGAATATTCCAGGGACGGCTTCATAAAACTTTCAGGTCTTACAAAAACCACCCCTGTGGTATCAGGCGGTATTGTATGCACATCGGGCATCGGCGGTGTTTATCCGAGAGACCTTATTATCGGCACCGTAAAAGAGATAAAAACCGATGAAGTAGGTATTTCCGCATACGCACTGATAATTCCCGATGCAGACTATTCTCTTCTTACGGATGTTTTTGTAATAACAGATTTTGAAGGAAAAAACAGCTGAGGAAAATATGAAACACTCTAAAAATACAATATTCAGGCGTGTGATATTTATCATTCTCACTTTTGCCGCCTTTGTTTTACAATTTACATATATTCCTACTTTGTCATTGCCTTTTCCCGTCTATGTTCTTATACCCCTCTCTGTTTCGGTTGCCATGTTTGAAAAAGAGTTTTCGGGTATGTTGTTCGGACTGTTGGCGGGAATACTTTGGGATATGGCATCCCCGATGCCTGACGGTATTCTTGCCCTGGGCTTTTGCATTTTTGCTTTTATAACAGGGCTTCTTACGAGATATCTTACAAGGAACACCCTTTTAAGTGCACTCTTGCTGAGTTTTGCCGCATGCGTGATATATTCTGCGGCGGCACTTCCGGCAACGGACTTTTCATCGGATCCAATCCTTCTCAGAGAAATTGTTGTAAGTGTATACTTACCTGCTACTGCTCTTTCTTCACTTCTCACTCTTCCCGTGTATTTTGGAGTAAGAAAGATTTCGGTTGCACTCAGAAACGAAAAATCAGCCTGAGGTAAATTATGAACCGTAACGCAAACAATAAAAGAGTCATATTCATATTCAGCCTGTTCTCCCTTGTGTTTGCAGGTTTTGTTGCCGTGTTGTTTTATTGTCAGATAGCAAATGCGGAAGAATATACCTCCGGCGGAGCAGTATCCACATATTCAGTAAAGGTGGATGCTCCCAGAGGTGAAATTCTTGACAAAAACGGCAATGCTCTCGTTTACAATGAACAAATAAATACTCTTACATTCAACGCCCTTGTTTTCCCTGACGAAGATGAAGAAATAAACAGAATTATTTATGAATTAATTAATTATCTTTCATCAAAAAATGAACAATGGACAGATGAACTCCCCCTTGTTTTTGACGAAAACCGGAAAATATCATATAAAGAAAATTCGGAAACTGCAATAAGTTATCTGAAATCAAAGAATATGTGTGCCGTAAATCCTTATGCCACGGCTCAGGACTGTTTTGATGTATTAAAAGAAAAATATTCACTTGATTCTTACAGTGACACGGATGCTAGAAACATCGCATCTGTCCGTTATAATATGGATAAAATGTATTTTTCAGCATCTCTTCCATATACATTTGCAGAGAAGGTATCAATTACAACCGTAGCACACGTAAAAGAGAACAGTCTAATATTCACGGGGGTTGATGCAGGTGTCACATCCGAAAGAAAATATTCGGGTGACGGTAAAAGTGCATCTCACATCCTCGGTGTTACGGGAGCTATAAGTTCTGAAGAATATTCATATTATAAAGAACAAAGCGACGAAGAAATAAAAAATGCCGCTGAAAACGAAGAACTGATAGCTAAAATCAAAAACAAAAGCTATTCTCTGACAGATAAAATAGGAAAAAACGGCATTGAATACGCAATGGAGAATTATCTCAGAGGTTCCAAAGGAACTCTTGATATATCCGTTACCACAGCAAATGAAATACTTGAAAATTATTCTCTTCTTCCCTCCTCGGGAAATACGGTTTTTCTTACAATAGACCAAAGTCTTCAGGAAATTACCGACAAATCCCTTGAAAAACAGATACTTTCCGTGACTTCAGACGAAGCCATAGCAAAGGGACTTACCCCTGCAGGTGCCGCCGTTGTACAGAATGTAAAAACAGGGGCAATTCTTGCAATTTCGTCCTACCCGAATTACAGTCTCAACACTTATTATTCAGACTATTCTTCCCTTGCAAATGACCCGGGAAAGCCATTGTGGAACAGAGCATGTCAGAGTACATACTCCCCCGGTTCAACAATGAAACCCGTAATTGCCATTGCCGCTCTTGAAGAAGGACTTATAGACTCTTCTTCGATATGCTATTGTACGGGTCAGTATGAATATATAGACCAGGTCTTTGCATGTTTCAACAAGACAGCACACGGAGCAATAAATGTAGAACAGGCACTTCAACACTCATGTAACATTTTCTTCTTTGAAATGGCAAGACAGTTGGGTATTGATAAGATGAACACATATTCTTCCCTTTTCGGTCTCGGTCAGAAAACAGGAATAGAAGTTTCCGAAAGTGCCGGTATTCTTGCAGGTATAGAATACAGAGATTCTCTGGGGCTCGGCTGGAAAGCAGGTGAAACACTTCTTGCTGCCATTGGTCAGTCAGATAACTCCTTCACACCCATACAGCTTACAAATTACTGTGCAACCATAGCAAACGGCGGTACAAGATATGTTCCCTATCTTATTGAAAAGATTGTTCCCTCTGACTATTCCGATTCAGTATACAATCATACACCCGAAACGGCGGTTGAAACCAACATATCACAGTCAACCCTTGATACCGTAAAAAAAGGAATGTGGCTCGTTGCCAATGCAGGCTCATGTCAGCCCTATCTCGGTTCACTTAAATATGAAGTCGCATGCAAAACAGGTACAGCAGAAAAAACACTTGTGGTCAACGGAAATATAGTTGAGGGCACCGACGGTTTCCTTATAGCTTTCGGTCCGTATGAAAACACTGAGATAGCCGTTACCGTAGTAATTGAAAATGCGGGCAGCGGCTCGTCCACAGCACAGGTCGCAGCAGATATTTTTGAGTATTATTTCTCAACAATAGACGATACACCTTCTGTTCAGCAGGAAAATACAGTTATCTGGTAACATCGGGAGGAATTATGGCAAATAAAATAACGATAGCATCAGGCAAAGGCGGTGTCGGGAAATCCACAGTCACGGCAGGACTCGGAAAATGTTTTGCATCAAGAGGAGTAAAAACATTGGTCGTGGATTGCGATGCGGGACTTCCATGCCTTGATACACTTCTCTCGTGCAGTGAAAGAGTTAATTTTTCATGGCTTGATGCAATGCTTGAAAGATGCACTGCAAAGGAGTGTGTGCTTACTCTTTCGGAAAATATCGCACTTCTGCCTGCACCGAAAAACGCAATAAGAGAAGACTTTGATGAGGACAGCTTCTCTGAGGTAATAAGTGAACTGGAAAATGAATATGATATCATTCTTTTTGATGCCCCCGCCGGACTCGGAAGAGGACTTTTAAGAGCAGCATCCGCTTCGGATAATGCACTTATTATCGCCACCGCAGATGAGGTTTCCGTTCTCGGTGCGGCTGCACTTGACTCGCTTCTCATATCCTTGGGAATATCCCAGATAAGACTTCTTATAAATAAATATGAAATAAAAGCAGCGAAAAAAACTAAGCTTCTCACAATAGATGAGATAATACAAAAAACTGCAGTACAGCTTATAGGAATAGTTCCTGAAGACAAGAACCTTGTATATTCGGGCATTTCTCCGAAAAAGCTGAAAACAGCGAAAAGTGATGAGGCATTTTCCCGTATTTCAAGACGGATACAAGGTGAAAATGTAGGACTTAATCTCTCACAGCTGAAATAGGTATTGAAAAATAAAAATTATTATGTTATTATTAATTATTAATTGATGACAAAAAATCTGAAATATATTTAAGGATGGTGGATTTATGAACATTGCTTTGATAGCACACGATTCCAAAAAAGAACTTATGACCCAATTTGCCATTGCATATTGCGGAATTCTCAGTCATCACTCACTTTGTGCAACTTCAACTACAGGTAAGCTTATTGAAGATGCAACGGGTATACCCATAAAGAAATTTCTTGCAGGAGCACAAGGCGGAGCTCAGCAGATAGGCTCGCTTATTTCCTGCAACGAGATAGACCTTCTTCTGCTTTTCAGGGACCCCCTCACAAGAAAACCCTTTGAGCCTGATGACAATGACCTGCTTCGTCTTTGCGATGTGCATAACATCCCCGTTGCAACCAACATCGCGACTGCCGAATCTCTCGTCAGAGGTCTTGAACGAGGCGACCTTGACTGGCGTGAGCTTGTAAGATAAAAGATAATACAGATTTCAGTCGCTGTCCCGTTCTTTTACAGGACGGCGTCTCGAATGTTTAATAAGGTTTTGAGGATGATATAATGGCACTTCTGACAAAAGCCCCCAGAGGCACACAGGACACTCTCCCTTCAGAGAGTTTCAGATTAAGACGCATAGAAGAAATACTTGCTGAAACTGCAATGACATTCGGTTTCAGAGAAATAAGAACTCCCGTGTTTGAACATACAGAGCTTTTCTGCCGCGGAATGGGTGATACCACTGACGTCGTACAAAAGGAAATGTACACCTTCAATGACAACGGCAACCGCTCCATTTCCCTTCGTCCCGAAGGAACTGCTGGAACGGTAAGAGCATTTCTTGAACACGGACTTTACAACGAACCCCTGCCTCAGAAATATTTCTATCTGACTTCATGCTACAGATATGAAAAGCCTCAGGCAGGCAGACTCAGAGAATTCCATCAGTTCGGCATTGAAAGCCTCGGTACGGCTTCTCCTGCGGCAGATGCAGAAATAATCGCACTTGCCCGTCATATTTTTGACTTCTTTGAACTTGACGGTATAAGCCTTGAAATAAATTCCATAGGCTGTCCTCACTGCAGAAAAAATTATCATGCGGCACTGCTTTCATACTTTGAATCAAAAAAAGGAGAGCTTTGTGAAACCTGCCTTTCAAGACTTGAAAGAAATCCCATGAGAATACTTGACTGCAAATCTCCCGTTTGCTCTGCAATAGCAAAAGATGCTCCCGTAGTACTTGACTTCCTTTGTGAAGAATGTGACACTCACTTCAGAAAAGTACAGAAATATCTTGATGCAATGGACATGGATTACACCGTAAATCCGAGAATAGTAAGAGGGCTTGACTATTATACAAAGACTGTTTTTGAATTTGTATCATCCTCAATCGGTGCACAGGGTACAATATGCGGTGGCGGAAGATATGACGGACTTATAAAGGAACTGGGAGGAAACGAGCTTCCCGCCTGCGGTTTCGGCATGGGAATGGAAAGACTTATCATGCTTCTTGATGCACAGAGAAAAGGGAACATGGAAGCTGAAAGACCTGACATATACATTGCACCGGCATCTCCCGATTATTCTTTTGAAGCAATGCGTCTTGTAAACGATTTGAGATATGAAGGCTTTTCTGCACTAACTGACCTTTGTGAGCGTTCACTTAAGGCTCAGATGAAATATGCAAACAAGAAAAATGCCAGATTTACTTTGGTTTTAGGCGAAGACGAAATCAAAAACAGAAAAGCTGCCGTAAAGAACATGGATAACGGCGAATCAACAGAATTGTCTCTTGATAAATTTACAAATGAATTTATGCATCTGTCAATAAATGCGGCACTGGGCATGGATGACAGCATATTAAATAATCTGACTCTTTTAGACGGAGGAAAACAATAATGGAATTTGTAGCAGGAATGAAAAGAACCGACTATTGCGGAAATTTCAGACAGAAGGACGTCGGTGAAGAAGTAACGGTATTCGGCTGGGTACAGAGAATAAGAGACCTCGGTGGTCTTATCTTCATTGACCTTCGTGACAGAACAGGTATAATACAGCTTGCCTTTGATGAAACAACAGACAAGGCAGTATTTGAAAAGGCTGCAACTGCAAAAAGTGAATATGTTCTTGCAGCAAAGGGTATTGTAAGAGAAAGAAGTGCAAAGACCGACAAGATACCCACAGGCGACATTGAAGTTTTTGTAACAGAATTGAGAATTCTTGCAAAGAGTGAGACAACTCCTTTTGAAATAGTTCCCAACTGTCAGACAGCCGAAACTACAAGACTTAAATACAGATATCTGGACCTTCGCCGTCCTGACCTTCAGAGCAACATTCTTCTCAGAAACAAGGTAACAAAAATTACAAGGGACTACTTCTATGACAACGGCTTTGTTGAAATTGAAACTCCCATACTCATGAAATCAACTCCCGAAGGAGCAAGAGACTTCCTCGTTCCCTCCCGCCTTCACAACGGAGAGTTTTACGCACTTCCCCAGTCTCCCCAGCTTTACAAGCAGCTTTCAATGGTTGCAGGCTTTGACAGATATATGCAGATTGCCCGCTGCTTCAGAGATGAAGACTTGAGAGCCGACAGACAGCCTGAATTTACTCAGATTGACCTTGAAATGTCCTTCGTTGATGTTGATGATGTTCTTGACATGATTGAAGGCTACATAGTAAAGCTTTTCAAGGAAGCAATAAATGTTGACATTCCCACTCCCCTCCCCAGACTCAAATATAAGGATGCTATGGAGCGTTACGGTTCGGACAAGCCCGACACCCGTTTCGGTATGGAACTTTTCGATTTGTCCGACATTGTAAAGGAATGCGGCTTCAGCGTATTTGAAGGCACCATCGCTTCAGGCGGTACGGTAAGAGGTATTACAGCAAAGAATGCAGTTTCAACTTATACAAGAAAAGAAATTGATAAGCTCACAGAATTTGCAAAAGGTATCGGTGCCAAAGGTATGGCATGGGTAAGATATACCGATGACGGTATTGCCTCCTCATTCGGTAAATTTATCTCAGAAGAAAAGATGTCTGAGATACTCGAAAGAGCAGGTGCAGAAAAGGGCGACGTTGTATTCATTATAGGCGATACAAAGAAAAACCTTGTTCTCTCCGTCCTCGGTGCTCTCAGAAACGAAGCAGCAAAGAAGCTCAATATCATAGGTGACGGTTACAACTTCTTATGGATAGTTGAATTCCCCTTCTTCGATTGGGATGAAGAAGCAGGCGGCTGGGTTGCAATGCACCATCCCTTCACCTCTCCTCTTGATGAATGCATTCCATATCTTGAAAGCGACAAGGGCAATGTAAGAGCAAAGGCTTATGACCTTGTTCTCAACGGCATTGAGCTTTCAAGCGGTTCCATCAGAATTACAAATCCCGAGCTTCAGGGTAAGATATTCGAGCTTTTAGGTCTTTCCGATGAAGAAGCACACAACAAGTTCGGTTATCTCCTCGATGCCTTCCGTTTCGGACCTCCCCCCCACGGCGGTATGGGCATAGGTCTTGACAGACTTGTAATGCAGATGATTGGTGCAGAAAGCCTTCGTGATGTCATCGCATATCCCAAACTCAAAGATGCAACAGAAGCCATGACAGCTTGCCCCTCAAAGGTAGACGACGAACAGTTAAAGCTCCTCGGTCTTTCTATTAACTCCCAAGAATAAGAATCAACCGTTCTCCAAACAATGCGGAGAACGGTTATTTTGCTTTTATAGAACATCAGACCTTAACTTTTCTCTTTCCGTATACAAAAATACTGCAGAAAAAGAATAAGACTGTAAGAATAAGTGCAATTGTGGGGAATATGACAGCATACGGGTATAATTTTCCGAAAATTTCATAGTTAATTCCCCACCATAAATCTTTATTCCAATCTGCAATGAGATTTACGGGGAACAAAGCGAATATTGAATGGAGTTTTGAATAAGCATTGATATATTCATAAGTATTGACAATCGCTCTTACGGCAAAGGGCAAGATAAAAACACCTGCTGAAATACTCAGAGCAGAAAATGAACCGTAAGATAATGCTGAAATCAAAAGTGTAATTGAACTAACGATTGAGACCGCTGAGAAAAAAACTAAAAATGCGAAGCTCAGAAATTCTATATTAGATACACTGTTACCGAAGAAACTGAGATTTTCCAATACTTTAGCATCGCAATTTCTGATAAGCGAAAGACGGATATCTCCGTCAGCTCCCGAAAAACCGTAGCAACAAAAACACAGCAGTGCAGATAATAAAGTGAATATAATAAACAGTCCCACAGAAACACTTATTCCTGAAATACTCTTTGCGATTGCAAGCCTTCGTCTTCCGAATTTTGATGTAAGAAGCAGAACATCCGTATCTGATGTATACTCCTGCGAAAATACAAGTGCCGAAATTATCAGTGCGGCAACCACCGATAAAATCCCTACAAAACCAAGTTTCTGGAAGAGCACTTCATAAGCACCGCTGTAACAGTATAAAGCCGGTGAAGAAGCGGCAGGGATTACATCTTCAATTTTTTTGAAGCCTTCTATAACCTCGCCGACTGTTGCAGTACCGCTGACAGGGTCATATACCGTATCGAAAGGGCTACGGTCAATAAAAGAATTATATATGAAATAAATCTCAGTAAAACTCACGATATAATCGAATCCGTACAGTTTCTCTGCTTCGGCTAAAAAATCTTCATTAAGTATTTTTCCGTCAAATGGCTTGCACTGTTCCTTTTCCCATTCAATAGCTTGAAGCCCCTCATATATCTTAAACTCCCCGTCTTTTTTATCATATCCGCTGTGAGTTAAAAATATAATATCAACGGCAAAATAAATGAATAACACACAGAAAAGAAGAATAATGCCTTGAACTATGCGGTTTTTTAAGAGCTTTTTATTTTCATTTAATATGAGATTCAACATTTCCCGTCACCCCGCTTTCATTAAAACAGTATAAGTAAAGATCTTCAAGCCGTGCCGTGCAAGCCTTCGCATTTTCAAACGGTTTTTCCGCAGCTAATAAGCGTACAACGGCGAAATCTCCTTCTGTATTTATATTTATTACAGTGTATTTACTTTCAATTTCAGAAAGGTTATTTACAGGAATATTGACTTCCCAGACACTGTCTTTTATTTTACTTACAAGCTCATCCACCGTACCTCTTAAAATCAGCTCACCTTTTTTCATAATAAGAATATCATCGGCAATAAACTCTATATCCGATACGATATGCGTTGAAAGAATTACTATCCTGTCCTTTGAAAAAATTGATAAAAGATTTCTGAATTTTACTCTTTCCTTCGGATCAAGCCCTGCTGTCGGTTCATCAAGAATAAGTATCTTCGGTTCTGAAAGCATAGCCTGTGCGATTCCGAGCCTTTGCTTCATACCGCCAGAAAAGGTCTTTATTTTATGCTTTTTTACGTCAGTTAAAGACACGGTTTCAAGCAATTCTTCAATTCTTTTTTTTGCCGTGTTTTTATCTATCCCTTTCAGTGTTGCCATATAGTAAAGAAACTTTTCAGCAGTAAAATTCGGATAAAAACCGAACTTTTGCGGAAGATAACCGAGTATCTCCCTGTAATTCTCCCCGAGAGAGCGTATTTCTTCGCCGTTAAAGCGAACTTCTCCCGAAGTGGGCGGCAGTATATCGCAAATAAGACGCATCAGCGTTGTTTTGCCTGCCCCGTTTGAACCGAGAAGTCCGTACACACCGGGAGTAAAAACCGCCGAAAATCTGTCAACGGCAATTTTATTTCCGTAATTTTTAGTAAGTCTGTCAATTACAAGTTCATTACCTTTCATATACACCCTCCGTTTTGAGAATTCTTTTTATTCTCATAAAATATAAAATAAGAAATACAATAAAGCACATACACCACAAATGAATATATTTCAGTGAAAAAATATCAAATCTCTGAAAATTCAAAAGAATATATACTGTCAGCGACAGAATAATTCCTATCACCGAAAAAATATAAACTAAGCTTTTGTTTCTGAAAAACTTAAAAGCCGTAAGGCATAAAACGCAGGTGAGAACATATATACAGGCTGAATACAATAAGCCGTATATTTCACTGCCGCCAAAAATTACGGCTATTATTACTAATATAAAATCCATGGTGCCTGTTATTAAAAGCTTTGTTATGAGAAGACTTCTCAAATCATATTTACATGTACGTTCAAGTTCCCACATTTCAAAATATGCACTTTTCAGTATTTCACAAAGAGCGGCAACAGCAACTATCGGAATTACAGGGAGAATTGAGAATTTTTCATAATCAATAAAAATGAATATCAAAAGAAATACTGCCTGAATACACCAGAAAAGCGGCGAAATATAAGAAATCACGTTTTTAAATCTCCTGAAAAATGTAATACGGTTTTTGTGTTTTAAATTAATATTTTCGCTTAATAGCATTGCAGTTTTTTCTGCCGCCGAACAATCATAAGAAACACTGCCGGTAAGAATTTTTTTAAGCTTCTTATCTGTCATACAATTCCCTCCTCTTTAAGTATTATTTTCAGCTTCTCTTTTCCGAGATGAATACGGGATTTTACCGTAGAAACATTAGTATTTGTAATTTCTGCAATTTCTCGGCTTTTCAGCCCTGCAACAAATTTCAGAAGAACGGCTTCTCTCTGTTCCGCGGGAAGCTTCATAAGTGCCCGTCTTAGGACATCCTTATCTGAAACAGCATCTTCAAATGTGTTCATTTGGAGAAGAAATTCAATGTCTTCAATACTTGAAGCTTCTTTTCTAAGCTTCCAATAGTCAATTAAAACATTATGAGCTATTCTCATAAGATACGCATTAAAATGAGCTTTTTCGTAATAGTTTCCGATACCTGTCAGAAGATGCAGAAATGTTTCTTGCGTCAGATCATAAGCTAAATGCTCATCTCCTGTTTTATAATGAAGATATTTATAAACTCGTTCATAATTTTTTATAATAAGCTCTTTAGTAAGCTCATTCTCACCGTTTTTTATCCGACGAACAAGCAGTGCATTTTGAATATTGCCGTTCATTTTTCTCCCCCTTTCACATATATAAACGAAAATTGTCACTAAAAGGATTAAAGTTGAAAAATTTTTTTTGATATATTATAATAATCTCAAAATGATACAAACGAGGCAGTATTATGTATGATGATAAATTAAAGTTTAACTCCGATGGAAAGTTTAAGATAATGCAGATTGCTGATGTGCAGGAGGGAGCTAAGGTTTCAACTGATACGCTTCGGCTTATGAAACTTGCTCTGGGACGGGAAAAGCCTGACCTTGTGGTGTTTACGGGGGATCAGCTTTACGGAGTGCATCCTTCATTTTATATCGGTGACAAAAGAAAAAATGCCGAAAACACCATAAAAACTCTGATTGAACCTGTTGAAAAGGCAGGGATTCCTTTTGCAGTTACCTTCGGAAATCATGACTGTCAGGTGGGGCTTACAAACGCCCGACAAGCGGAAATTTATAATGAATCCCCCTGTTGCATCCACGGAGAATATGCCGCAGAAGATGATAAGGGCACCTTTAGAATTCCGCTTTTCAACGAAGAAGAACACGTCTTTGATGTCTATCTTATTGATTCCAACGGTCAGACTGTAACAGGCGAATATCTTCCTGTCAGCGAAAAACAGCTTGAATGGTTCCGAAACGAAAGAGAAAAGGCTAAAGAAAACGGAAAATACACGGGTGGTATCGTTTTTCAGCATATTCCTGTCCCCGAATTCTATGATGTTTTACAGCAGGTGAAATTCGGCACAAAAGGGGCTGTAGAAGCCTTCAGAAACTATAAAGGAAAATTTTTCATTCTTCCTGAGGAAATCAGAAATACGGGCGGTTTTATGGGTGAGAGCCCTGCTGTTCCCGACAGAAACTCGGGAGAGTTTGACATACTCAAAGAAAAAGGAAATATTCTTGCTCTGATTGTAGGTCATGACCACATAAATTCTTTTGTGGGAGAAAAGGACGGAATAAAGCTCATATATACCCAGTGTGCAGGCTTCAATGTATACGGCCCGAAGCTTAAAAGAGGAATGAGAATTATCGAGCTTGATAAAAACGACCTTTCCTCTTTCAGAACCTACACCGTAACTTATGCTGAGCTGACGGATGAAAAACTCTCTGCTCCGTTGAAAGAATTTGCACTGACACACATTCCCACAAGCATGGAACAGGTAAAACGTCTGGCAATTCTTGCTACAGGAGCAGGTACTCTGACACTTGCAGCAGGAACGATTCTTATTGCAAAAAGAATATCAACTCACCGTAAATGATATTAGCCTAAAAACTCGTTCAGATTATGTCAGGGCGAGTTTTTTGTCTTTCTTCAATGGCTTCAAGGTTACAAAAATTTGAATAACAATACCGTCAATACAAAAAAAGAAAAAACGGCAAGATGCCGACATCATTTTTCAATGAGCCTGTACTTGCCGCTTTTAAGTATTCTGAGAAGGTCTGCATTTGTTTTTATGGGTTCATCGGTGATTATCCCGCCGGGAGTGGTATCATCCTTGTCATGAAAATCACCGCCTGAGGTTAATATATGAAACTTATTCTTCTTTGCCCATTCTTTCGCCTTTTCGTTGGCAGGTCTCCCTGCATCCTTGCCGTTAAAGACCTCACAACCGTGTAAAAGCACAGGGTTATGACGGAATCGTAGCTCTCTGAAAGGGTGTGCTTCAAGTAAAATCAAGCCGTTTTTATCACATAACCTAAAAAGCCCTCTGAGATATTTCATCATAAGATTTCCGCTGTTTTTAAGAAAATTTTCATCAATTCCGTATATGAGAAAATCGTCAATAGTGCAAAAGAAACGCACCTCACAGCCGAGAAGAACGGTAAAATCCTCCCCTGCAAGCTCCTTCACCCTCTTATATCCTTTTACATATTTATCTATATGTTTATGAGGAGAAAATGAGTTCAGAAGAAAGGTCTGAGGTGAATAATGGTCGGTTATAACAACTCCGTCATATCCTCTTTCCTTATAAAAAGCGACAACATCCTCAGCTTTTGATTTTGCACAGAGACTTACATCAGCCGTATGGCAGTGAAGCTCATATTTATATTCTTTCTTATTCATATAAATCTTCTTCCGATAATAATATATAAATATTATACATTATAATATCCATTACCGCAATAACAAGTAAAAATTTCGGCAAAGATAATAATTTTACAGAATTTTCAAAGGAATGCTTATATAATTTCAAAGGTTGAAGCATACTAAAAAAAGAAAATGGAAAAAAAAGCAAATTTTTTCATAAAAAGTATTGCAATTTTCTGAAAAATGGTTAAAATATACTTAGCACTCAATTAGTGTGAGTGCTAATTTTCAAAAATTTAACATATTTTTATCCGGGAGGAATTTTTATTATGACACTCAAACCCTTAGGCGACAAAGTCGTTCTTAAATTCACACAGGCTGAAGAAACCTCAAAAGGCGGCATCATTCTTGCTTCTTCCGCACAGGAAAAGCCCCAGACTGCTGAAATCATCGCTGTAGGCCCCGGCGGTATCGTTGACGGCAAAGAAGTCGTTATGCAGGTAAAAGCAGGAGATAAGGTAATTCTCAGCAAATATGCAGGTACTGAAGTAAAGCTCGGTGCCGATGAGTACGTAATCGTAAAACAGAGCGATATTTTAGCTATCGTTGAATAATTTTTTCACAGGAGGATTTTTATTATGGCAAAACAGTTACTTTACGGTGAAGATGCAAGAAAGGCTCTTCAGGCAGGTATAGATAAGCTCAGCAACACAGTTAAAATTACCCTTGGCCCCAAGGGAAGAAATGTTGTTCTTGACAAGAAATACGGTGCTCCCCTCATTACAAATGACGGTGTTACCATTGCAAAGGAAATTGAACTTGAAGATGCATTCGAGAACATGGGTGCACAGCTTGTAAAGGAAGTTTCCACAAAGACAAATGACATTGCAGGTGACGGTACTACTACTGCTACCCTTCTTGCTCAGGCACTTGTAAACGAAGGCATGAAGAATGTTGCTGCAGGTGCAAATCCCATGACAGTTAAAAAGGGCATCCAGAAGGCAGTTGACGCTGCTGTAGCTTCTCTTAAAGAGAATGCAAAGCCCGTTTCCAGCTCTTCCGATATTGCAAGAATTGCTACCGTTTCTTCAGGCGATGAAAATGTAGGTGCTCTCATTGCAGAAGCTATGGAAAAGGTTTCCGCAGACGGTGTTATCACTGTTGAAGAATCAAAGACTGCTGAGACATCATGTGATGTTGTTGAAGGTATGCAGTTTGACAGAGGATATATCTCCCCTTATATGGTAACAGATACAGATAAAATGGAAGCTGTTATTGATGATGCTTTCATTCTTATAACTGACAAGAAGATTTCTAACATTCAGGAAATCCTTCCCCTTCTTGAACAGATTCTTCAGGCAGGTAAGAAGCTTGTTATCATCGCAGAAGATGTTGAAGGCGAAGCACTTGCAACAATTCTCGTAAACCGTCTCAGAGGTACATTTACCTGCGTATGCGTTAAGGCTCCCGGCTTTGGTGACAGAAGAAAGGAAATGCTTCAGGATATCGCAATTCTTACAGGCGGTGAAGTTATAACTTCCGATTTGGGACTTGAACTCAAGGATACTCAGGTATCTCAGCTCGGTCGTGCAAAGCAGGTCAAGGTTACCAAGGAAAACACAATAATCGTTGACGGTGCAGGCGAAAAGGAAGGTATTGTTTCCAGAATCGGTCAGATAAAGAGCCAGATTGAAACCACAACTTCTGAATTTGACAAGGAAAAGCTTCAGGAAAGACTTGCAAAGCTTTCAGGCGGTGTTGCAGTAATCCACGTAGGTGCTGCTACAGAAGTTGAAATGAAGGAAATGAAGCTCAGAATTGAAGACGCTCTCGCAGCAACAAAGGCAGCAGTTGAAGAAGGCTATGTAGCAGGCGGCGGTGTTGCTCTTCTCAACGCAATTCCCACAGTGGCTTCCCTTCTTGAAAACAACGAAAACACTGATGAAATTACAGGTATCAAGATAGTATTAAAGGCTATTGAAGCTCCCATTCGTCAGATTGCTCAGAATGCAGGTCTTGAAGGTTCCGTAATTATTGATGCGATTAACCGTTCAGGCAGGAAGGGCTACGGCTTCAACTTCGCAACAGAAGAATATGTTGACATGTCAGAAGCAGGTATTCTTGACCCCACAAAGGTTACCCGTTCTGCTCTCCAGAACGCAGCTTCCGTTGCAGCAATGGTTCTTACTACAGAATCCCTCGTAACAGATAAGCCCGACCCCGCAGCCGATGCAGCCGCAGCCGCAGCCATGGCAGGTGCCCAGGGCGGCGGAATGTATTAATCAAAATATAAAAACTTATCATTAACACAAAAGCTCCCGGGGTTTCCGAGAGCTTTTTTCTTTGCATGATATTACTTGTTATATTTTTTCAAGTCCCACACTTGCCCGTAATATAAGTCTTGCATCTGCAGATGAAATAGAGTTATCGTTATCAACATCTGCAATAGATATCTGTTTTTCGCTTAAAGTTTCAAGATTTACACTTGCTCTGAGTACAAGTCGGGCATCAGAAGAAGAAATGCTGCCATCCATATCAACATCGCCTTTGACAATGGAAAAACCAAACTGCTTTGAAGCATTAATCAAAGCATCATTATTGACACCTACTGTAATATTATTCCATTCAGCCTCATTTCCGCCATAAAGGACATTTTTAAGAGAAGGACAATTATTAAATGCAAAATCTTTTATTGCCGTCACACTTACAGGTATATTGATAGTTTCAAGTGCATTGCAACCGGAAAAAGCTAAATCTTCAATTACCGTTACACCGTTTGGAATATCTATTGTAACAAGTGCGTTACAACCTGAAAATGAAAACATACTGACAGCAGTTAATTTTGAAGGAAGGTTAACAGATTTCAATGAGATACAGTATGAAAATGCCTCTGTGCCGATTTCAGAGCATCCGTCGGGAATATTAACAGCAACAAGAGAACTGCAATTAGAAAATGCATAAGCGTCAACAGACTTCAGAGCTTCGGGGAATTCAACAGAAACAAGAGCTGCACAGCGTTCAAAGGCAGAGCGACCGATTGAAGTAACGCTGTCAGGAATATCTATTATGGCAAGCTCTTTACTACCTGAAAATACAGAACTGCCAATTGAAGTAAGGCTTTTCGGAAGTTCAATTTCTTTAAGTGCAAAACAACCGGAAAAAGTACCGTGTGAAAGAGAAGTCAATCCCTCAGGCAATTCTACATCAAAAAGTTTACGACATTCCAAAAAGGCAAGATTACCTATATATGTAACCCCTGAAGGAATTTTAATAGATTCGAGAACCCCACAAGCACCAAAAGCATACATTCCGATGGATTCAAGACTTTCGGGAAGTTCAACATCAACAAGGTTGCTGCAAGTATAAAATGCAAAATCTCCGATGGAAGTCACACCCTCAGCAACTACAACCTTTTTAATATCCTGTATTTTTTCATACCAAGGTAATGCTTCGGCATTGGCGTAATCAGACATCTTTCCTGTACCCGATACGGTAAGCGTCCCGTTATTATCAAGTACCCATGTAAGTGACTCACCGCATGTACCGTTTGAAGCAGCATAAGCAATCATACCGCATTCAGATATTTCAAAAAACGGTACAACAGAAAGAAGCATTACAGCAATAAGCATAAGTGACACGATATTTTTTATTTTCTTTTTCAAAATAAATCACTCCTTCACTTTTTTATTATTATATTGTATTAAGCCTACTGTCAATATTTCTGAACACTTTCAGCCGTTTTTGATGCAATTTGCCGACAAGCAAAAACCAAGGGACCGCATCAAAAACATCTGCTTACGAGGTTTTGATACAGCCCCTTCTTTCTGATACTTGTCTTAAACCATCCCGGATTTTACAAAACCTCTTACAGGACCTGAATTATATTATAACTCTTCTAAACCAACACTGACTCTGAGAATAGTTCTCGCATCTGCTGATGTAATAATGAAATCTTTATCTACATCGGCGGCTTTTTTCTCTTCGAAGGACAGTTCTTCAAGTCCTACGCTGGCTCTGAGAGCAATACGGGCATCAGCCGAAGATGTTTCATTGTCATTGTCTATATCTCCGAGAGTATACTTGAAGTTAAAATGTTTTTCGGCATTAGTAATTGGGGTGCTAGGTATAATAACAATATTATTCCACTGTTCTTCCGTGCCACCGTAATACACATCGGTAAGCGAACTACATCCGGCGAATGCATAATCACCTATTAATGTCACACCTTCGGGGATTTCTATAGCGGTAAGCGAACTACATCCGGCGAATGCAAAAGCACCTATTAATGTCACACCTTCAGGGATTTCTATAGCGGTAAGCGAAGTGCAACGCTCGAACGCAAAATTATCTATTGTTGTCACACCTTCGGGGATTTCTATAGCGGTAAGCGAACTACATCCGAAGAACGCAGAAATTCCTATTGATGTCACACTTTCGGGAATTTCTATAGCGGTAAGCGAAGTGCAATAGCAGAACGCATCATCACCTATTAATGTCACACCTTCGGGAATTTTTATAGCAGTAAGCGAACTACATCTAAAGAACGCAGAATTTCCTATTGATTTCACACCTTTTTCAATAATAACTTTTTTCACAGAGTTTCTGTTCTGATACCACGGAACAGATGAATATGAATAATTCGTCATAGCACCCGCACCGGTTATAGTCAGGGTACCTTCATCATCGAGGGTCCATGTAAGATTAGTTCCGCAGGTACCGTTTGCAGCAGCTCCGGCTTTGGTGGTGAAAATTTCAGTCCATGGGATTTCGGGGAGCTCTAAGCCGACGAAGCCCGACAGAGGAGCGGTGGTCAGTAGCATCAGGGATACCAACAGGACGGAAATGAATTTTTTGATCGTTGTTTTCATAATAACCTTCCTTTTTATAAATCTATGGTTAGAACACCATATTTGATTTTAGGATAATCTGTCCTATTTGTCAACATAAAAGAACAAAACAGCGACAAAATATCGAAAAATTTGCAGTTTTTTGGAGTAAATATGTTTTGCAATAATATTTCGGGGAATGCTATATCAAGAAAGCCTGACAGCGAAGCTAAGGTCATAAGCCTTATTGAAACGAGAAACCCGAAATGATTTTTTCACAGCACCGTCATTTATTAAAGATTTTTTAATCATTTATACATACAATTAATAAGTTTAGGACATATTGTCCTATTTATCGACAGTTATATTTTCTCCATTGTATAATTTATACGGTGAACAAAAACATGAAATTACGCATAAAAGACATGAGAGAGGACAATGATCTCACACAGAAGAAGATATCAGAAATGCTTATGTGCGATCAGTCTCTCTACTCTAAATATGAACGGGGTGAAAGAGAAATTCCTCTAAACCTTATAATTAAACTGGCAGATTATTACAATGTAAGTCTCGATTATCTGACAGGACGGTGTGACGAACCGGGTATAAACAAAAAATACAACAAATAGATTAAATATAATAAAAAAATAAATGACTGCAGTTACCATGCAAAAACACGGTAATACTGCAGTCTTTTTTTCTTTTTTTCTTTTTTATTTTATCTTTTTACAGTTGCAAAAACAGGGGTGATTTTTTTAATCATTGTTCCGAAAAAACCTGCTGCACCGGCGGTAATTAAGAAAGTTACAACAGGAATAATAATTTTTGCCATTTCTATCTCTCCGTAAATTTACTTCCTGTTTATAGTATAACTAAAATATTTCACAATTTGGAACAATTTCTGTGAATTTATTAACATTAGTGTTAATCTTTTATTAATTCCGTTAATTCTTTATCAATCTTACTACAAATATCCTCTGCTACCCTGTTCATGTCCTCGGGCAGAGGTGCTTCAAAGGTGAGTTTTTCTTTTGTAATGGGATGAGAAAAACTCAGTTTCGCACAGTGAAGGGCGGCACGGTCAAGGCTTCTGTCCTTTGAGCCGTACATATCATCTCCCAAAAGAGGGGTACCCTCAGAGGCAAAATGAACTCTTATCTGATGTGTTCTTCCCGTTTCAAGAGTGACACGCAGAAGAGAACGGCTGCCGTCTGTCATTTCGCTTTTCCAGTGAGTTACGGCATATTCACCGCCCTCTCCTACCCATCGGTAGGTTTTTCCGGGGTCGGGACGAATTATAGGCTTAATAATAGTTCCCTCGCCCCTGAAACAGCCGCCTGCAAGGGCAAGATATTCTTTATCCACATTTTCTGAAAGAATGTTTGCAGCATGGGCATTGAGCGCAATTATAACAAGCCCCGAAGTGCATTTATCAAGTCTTCCCACGGCACGGAAAACGATATCTCTGTTTTTTTCTGTAAAATATGCAGATATATTATTTGCAAGGGTATCTCCCTGATGGTTGTGAGTGGGATGCATGGCAATATACGGGGACTTATTGATAATAAGAATATCATCATCCTCATAAACTATATCAAGTGCTTTGCTGTCTCCGGGAGGAATCATACCTTTTTCATCGGGAAAGGAAATTGAAATTACATCCCCTTCATAAATTCTGTCCACAGTACGTATATGTTCTCCGTTTCTGAGAAGTCCCAAGGGGTCATTTTTAAGTTTGGGCAAAAGTCTTGCAGATATTTTTATGTGTCCTCTTAAAAAAACAATAAGCTTTTCTCCGTCAAGCTCTTTGGGGACGGTGTAAACAACGGTTCTCGACATAAAACCTCCTGAAAACAAAGAGAGTAAACAAAAATTTAACAATTCGACATAAAATATGTATAAACTGAGAATTAATATAGAAACATAACAGTGGAAAGGTGATGTAAAACATGGAAAAAACAGCAATTTCACTTCCGAGAGTATCATCTCCCGAGAAAGCGGGTGTATCCGGTAAAGTCATAAATGAATTTATGGATGCCATTGAAAGCACAGGCATTGAAATACATTCATTTATGGTAATAAGATACGGCAAAGTGGCTGCTGAATGCTTCAGAGCACCGTTTACACCGAACCGTCCTCACACCATGTACTCAATAAGCAAAACTGTAACAGCGACAGCCATAGGAATTGCCATAGATGAAAATTTGCTGTCACTTGATGACAAGGTACGTGACTTCTTCCCCGAAATTACCGAAAAAATCAAAGATGAAAGGCTCAACCGTCTTCTTGTCCGTCATCTTCTGACGATGACAAGCGGTAAAGACCCGAGTGTATTTGCCGACAAAACAAAAGGCAGCTGGGCAGAATATTTTTTCAAAGCACCGTGGTACAATGAGCCGGGAGAAGAATTCAAATATATAAACGAAAACATATACATACTCTCGGCAATTATAAAAAAGGTGTCGGGACAGTGTGTCAGAGATTTCCTTAAACCGCGACTTTTTGATGTACTGGGAATAGATTATCCCTTCTGGGAGACAGACAGTGAAGGAATTGAAGCCGGCGGATGGGGACTTTATCTGAAAACGGAAGACCTTGCAAAAATTATGCTTGTCTACTCGAACAAGGGGCTTTTCGGAGACACACGTATATTCTCTGAAAAATGGGCAGAATTCGCCCCCTTAAAACACGCAGACAACAGCGAAGAATTTGACAGCGATGCAAAGGTCGGTTACGGCTGCTGTCTCTGGCGTTGTGCTCCCTTTAACGGCTACAGAGCAGACGGGATGTTCTCGCAGTTCGGAATAGTATTTCAGGATTACGATGCTGTTCTTGCCGTGACTTCTGCAGTGGCAGAAGCACAGGTCTGCCGTGACCTTCTGTGGAAGTTCTTCCCGAGAGCCTTCGAGGAATTTGACAAGGGCAACATTTCACCCGAAGAAGGTCTTTATGACAGGCTGAAAAGTGCCGTTCTTGAACAAGCCGACAGAATGACAGATTCATATCTTGAAGAAATAATTGAAGGAAAAACAATTCACTTCAGAAAGAAAATACTTCTGAATATAGTAGGCTTCCCCATGAGCATGTTGCCTCTTGCAGTAGTATATATGACTACGGACAGAGCAGGTAATATTGACAATGTTATTTTCAGATTCAAAAAAACCGACTGCACACTTACATGGGATGAAGGTGACGAAAACAACACAATTCCCGTAGGACTTGACGGCAGATACCGTTACGGTACAATGACACTCGGAGGAATTGAATATAAAGTCTGTTCAACGGGACTGTGGGTCGAGGGAGACAGACTTGTTTTACAGGTCCGTCCCATTGAAACCATAGGCAAACGCACGCTTGATTTTAAGTTCAAAGCCAACGGGAAAGTACTCATGCGTCCGTCAAGCACACCTTCGGTATATTCCATAGCAATGAACCTTGCCCCGGGATTCAAAAAAATGATAGGCGGCGGAAAATTTGCAGACGGCATAGTATCACTGTTCAGATTTGCCCCCAACATAATAGAACCCACACATAAAGGAAAAATCAAATCATAATTTAACGGTGCGTTCGATGTGCGGACGCACCATTTTTTTAGGGATGACACACTGTCAAAGGGGACATTGTTGAATTACGGAAAATTTGCTTGTAATTCTTACATAGCAATTCGGGATGCTGCCATGGTCATCATCCCCTTCAAACGGTAATAAATTATGACTTATAATATTGGCTTTATATATTTTCCCGTATAGCTCTTTTCATTCTTAGCAACCTCTTCGGGGGTGCCTTCGGCTACTATTTCGCCGCCGCGGAAGCCGCCTTCGGGGCCAAGGTCAATGATATGATCGGCACATTTAATCACATCAAGATTATGCTCTATGACAATTACGGTGTTACCCGTATCAACAAGCTTTTCAAGAACCTCAATGAGCTTATGAACATCTGCAGTGTGCAGTCCCGTTGTGGGTTCATCAAGAATATACATGGTCTTGCCGCTGGGTCTTCGGGAAAGTTCTGTTGCAAGTTTTACTCTCTGTGCCTCACCGCCCGAAAGCTGCGTTGCAGGCTGACCTATACTTATATAACCAAGTCCCACATCATATAAAGTCTGAAGTTTTCTTTTTATTGCAGGCTGATTTTCAAAAAAGTGAAGTCCTTCCTCAACCGTCATGTCGAGAACTTCGCTTATATTTTTACCCTTATATCTGACTTCAAGAGTTTCCCTGTTGTATCTTGCACCCTTACATACTTCACAGGGGACATATACATCGGCAAGGAAATGCATTTCAATTTTTACTATACCGTCACCGGAACAGGCTTCACATCTGCCGCCTGAGACATTGAAGGAAAACCTTCCCGGGGCATAGCCCTTGATTTTTGCATCGGTTGTCTCCGAAAACAGTTTTCTTATATCCGTAAAAGCTCCCGTATATGTTGCGGGATTTGACCTCGGAGTACGTCCTATGGGAGACTGGTCTATATCTATTACTTTATCGAGATTTTCAATACCTTCAAAGCCGTCATTTTTACCCGGGAATTTTTTGGCACCGTTGAGTTCATTTGCAAGCTGCTTGTACAGGATTTCATTGATAAGAGAAGATTTTCCCGAGCCTGAGACACCTGTCACTGCAATAAACTTTCCGAGAGGGAAGGTTACATCGATATTTTTAAGATTGTTCTGTGCGGCACCGAAAATTTTAAGAGTTTTTCCGTTGCCTTTTCTTCTCTCACGGGGAACTTCTATTTTCTTTTCTCCCGTAAGATACTGCCCCGTTATTGAACGGTGGCATTTTTTAATGTCGTCAAGTGTACCTGCGGCTACTATCTCACCGCCGTGCACACCTGCCCCGGGTCCTATATCGACAATAAAATCTGCATTTTTCATTGTGTCTTCATCATGCTCAACAACTATGAGAGTGTTTCCCAGGTCTCTGAGATTTTTAAGCGTTTCAATTAGCTTTTCATTGTCTCTCTGATGAAGTCCGATGCTCGGTTCGTCAAGCACATAAAGCACTCCCGTAAGAGCCGAGCCTATCTGTGTTGCAAGGCGGATTCTCTGACTTTCTCCGCCCGATAAAGTACCTGATGACCTTGAAAGAGTGAGATAATCAAGTCCGACTTTTTCAAGGAACTGAAGTCTCGACCGTATCTCTTTTATAATTCCGTCGGCTATAAGATGATCTCTTTCCGAAAGTTCAAGTCCGTCAAGGAATTTAATTTCATCGGACACCGAAAGACGGGTAAATTCATCGATATTAATGCCGCCAACGGTAACGGCAAGTATTTCCTTTTTAAGTCTTGCACCGCCGCATTCGGGGCATTCATGGTCAAACATAAAAAGTTCAATTTCCCATCTTGCCCATTCACTGTTTGATTCTCTGTAACGGCGTTCAAGATTATTGACTATGCCTTCAAAGGGAGCTTCATATTCGGTTGTACCTGCATGAAAGCTTCTCTTAAGCTTCAGTTTTTCATCCCCCGTACCATAAAGAATAGCATTTACACCTTCTTCAGGTATATCTTTTATGGGGTCATCCATGGAAAATCCGTATTTTTTGGCAATACCCTCCATATACATACGGGCAATGGTGCCGTATTTTTCATTTGTCCAGCCGCAGCCCTTTATCGCTCCCTTATTGATGGAAAGATGCTTATCGGGAATAATGAGCTCGGGGGCAACCTTTTTGAAGATACCAAGTCCCGCACACTTGGGACAGGCACCGAAGGGATTATTGAAAGAAAAGAGCCTCGGGCTAAGCTCCCCTATTCCCACATTGTGATCGGGACAGGAAAAATTCTGCGAAAACAGCATTTCTTCGCCTCCGACAACGGAAACAAGAACTATGCCTTCGCTGAGTTTAAGAGCTGTTTCAAGTGAATCGAAAACTCGGGCGGCTATCCCCTCCTTCATTACAAGACGGTCAACAACTATTTCAATTACATGCTTATTTGTTTTCTGAAGTTTGATTTCTTCGGAAAGCTCACGCATTTCGCCGTCAATTCTTGCTCTTACGAAACCTGCTTTTCTCGCATCGTCAAGTATTTTTACATGCTCGCCCTTTCTTGCTCTTACAACAGGTGACATTATCATGAATTTACTGCCTGCGGGCAGTGTCATGACCTTATCTGTCATCTGATCCACACTCTGGGGGCGAATCTCTTTTCCGCACACGGGACAATGAGGAATGCCTGCTCTGGCATATAAAAGTCTCAGATAATCATATATTTCAGTAACCGTTCCTACGGTGGACCGGGGATTTTTTGAGGTAGTCTTCTGATCTATGGAAATTGCGGGAGAAAGTCCTTCTATGAGTTCAACATTGGGCTTTTCCATCTGCCCCAGAAACTGACGGGCATAGGATGAGAGGGACTCAACATACCTTCTCTGCCCTTCTGCATATATGGTATCAAATGCAAGGGTAGATTTTCCCGAGCCTGAAAGTCCCGTAAAAACCACAAGCTTATCACGAGGTATCTCCAAAGAAACATCCTTAAGATTATGTTCTTTTGCACCTACTATTCTGATTTTTTTCTGCATATATATAAAACTCCAATCAAATCATAACTCAGTTATCCTGTAATTCTTTTATTCTGTCTCTTAAATATGCGGCATTCTCGAAATCGAGTATCTTTGCGGCTGCTTTCATTTCCTTTGTAAGCTGATTTATGAGCATCTCTTTTTCTCTCTTTGAAAGCTTCATGCCGTTTGCTTTTCTTGCTGCTTTGTGAGTATTGGATATTTCAATTATCTCTCTTATACCCTTAACTATGGTTTTCGGAGTTATGCCGTGTTCTTCGTTATATTTCTGCTGTTTTTCTCTTCGTCTGTAGGTTTCCGTAATGGCTCTCTCCATGGAAGGTGTTACTGTATCGGCATACATTATAACTTTACCGTCAGCATTTCTTGCGGCTCTGCCCACAGTCTGAATGAGTGAGGTTTCCGATCGAAGAAATCCTTCCTTGTCCGCATCGAGTATCACCACAAGAGAAACCTCGGGAAGGTCAAGTCCTTCTCTTAAAAGATTGATACCTACAAGCACATCAAACTCACCGAGCCTTAAATCTCTTATTATCTCCATTCGCTCCATTGTGTCGATGTCATAGTGCATATAACGGACCTTTATGCCGTAATCAGTGAGATAATCCGTAAGATTCTCAGCCATTTTTTTGGTAAGCGTAGTAACAAGAACTCTTTCCTTTCTTGCCACCCTTTCATTTATTTCACCAATGAGGTCATCAATCTGACCGTCAACGGGACGAACCTCAATTTCGGGGTCAAGAAGCCCCGTAGGCCTTATTATCTGTTCTGCAGTGCGAACACTGAGACTTTTTTCAAGGTCTCCCGGAGTTGCACTGACAAAAATTTTCTGTCTTGTTTTCTCATAGAACTCATTGAAGGTAAGGGGTCTGTTATCATAAGCAGAGGGAAGACGGAAGCCGAATTCAATAAGACTGTCCTTTCTTGATTTATCCCCGCCGAACATTCCCCTCACCTGCGGAAGTGTGACATGAGATTCGTCAACAAAAAGAAGATAATCATCGGGAAAGAAATCAAGCAGAGTAAACGGTGCAGAGCCCGGCTCTCTGTCGGACATTATTCTTGAATAGTTTTCAATTCCCTTACAAAAGCCCGTTTCAAGAAGCATCTCCATATCATACTCAGTACGCTGTCTTATTCTCTGTGCTTCTATAAGCTTTCCCTGAGACTTGAACCACTCCTCCTGTGCTTCCATCTCAGCCATTATTTCACTTACTGCTGCCGAGAGTTTTTCGGGAGAAACAACATAATGGGAAGCAGGATATACCGCCACATGGGACAAGGAATTTTTTATTTCCCCCGTAAGCGGATTTATTTCACATATCCTGTCAATTTCATCCCCGAAAAATTCAACTCTAATGGCATTTTCGTTGTTATATACAGGGAAAATGTCAACAACATCGCCTTTTACCCTGAATTTATTTCTGATAAAATTTATATCATTTCTTTCATACTGTATCTCAACAAGCTTTTGAAGCAGCTCATCACGGCTTTTTTCCATGCCTGTTCTCAGGGAAATAACCATGTTTTTATAATCAATGGGATTTCCGAGAGAATATATACACGAAACACTTGCAACAATAATTACATCCCTGCGTTCCGAAAGAGAAGATGTTGCAGAGTGCCTCAGACGGTCTATTTCATCATTTATGGCAGAGTCCTTCTCTATATAAGTGTCGGTTGATGCAATATATGCCTCAGGCTGATAATAATCATAATAGGATACGAAGTACTCGACACTATTGTTTGGGAAAAACTCTCTGAATTCGGAACAGAGCTGGGCTGCTAGGGTCTTGTTGTGTGCTAAAACTAGAGTAGGCCTATTAACATTCGCTATAATATTTGCCATAGTAAATGTCTTGCCAGAACCCGTAACACCTAGTAAAACCTGCTCTTTCAAACCGTTTTGGATGCCTTCTGTTAGCTTCTTAATAGCTTCAGGCTGATCACCTGTTGGCTTGTAGGGTGATACTAATTCAAACTTATCCATAGCAGCTTTTGCTCCTCCTTTTCTTAAAAATAATGAATACTTTCTCTGCAGCAATTCGTCACTTCGAATAGGTCTTTTGACGAATTTTGCAACAAATATTTGCACTTATTAAGTTAGTATACCACAAACGCAATTAAAATGAAAGATTTTCGCGTGAACTTTCTAAAAAACCTTCTCTTCATTTATTGCAATAAGATTATTATATAAGGCGTTTTATTTGGCAAGTAAAAAACCATATAATTTTTCTCCCAACATACGCCTGATTAAAGTATTGCTCAGAAAACTTTGTTCGTCTGTGTAGGCGTTGATTATTGGTCTCTCGAAAAGCACTTCTTCAGGCAGTATTTCTGCAATAAATGAATCCAAATCGGATGAGCAATCCTCTATTATCTTTTTCATATCGCCATACACATCAACCGAAATTATGGTTTTCGCATGTCCAAGACTTGACGAAATTGCTTTTAATGATATATCGTCCTTCATCAACAGTGTAGCGTATGTATGCCGGAGATCGTGAAAACGGATATCCGGCAAATTGCTTTCTTTTAGCAACTTCTTAAAGGGTTTGTATATGAAAGAAGCGCTCCGCGGTCTTCCATAAGTTGAGCAACAAATGTAATTCAGATCCTGAAATTGATTATACCTCCTACGCTTATTATTCTCATACCGTTGACGCTCTTCCATAATAGAATTGTAAACAATATTTGGCAAGTAAATTATACGATCACTTGACTTTGTCTTCAGAGGAATCTCCTGTTTTGTTGCAGTTTTAGGCATTATAGTGTCTTTATTCAGATCTCTCCCTAATTGCCGCTGGATATGAATTGTTCTATTCAAATAATCAACATCTGAATACTTTAGACCGAGTATTTCACTTTTTCGAAGGCCAAGCAAACCCGCAAACAGTATCGGTAAATACATTGTTGTACCTATGCTGATTTCTATTAAACATTTTAGCTGATCGATAGACAGTGTGTTTTGTGAATCAATGTCAACGCTACGATAGCCCTTATTCGAATGTTCTGTTTTAGGTATTCGAATACCATCTGCAGGGTTAGAAGAAATATAGTTGTTCTGCTCTGCATATCTAAGGGCCGTTCGAATAATAACCCTGCTTAGTTTGGCAGATTCTAAAGAATGCTGGGATACCACTCGATACAGTTCAACTATGTGACCTCTATTTAGTTTTGAAACCGTTATGCCTCCAATTTTTGGAATGATATGATTCTTCAAATTGTAATAATATGTGCTATACGTAGAAGCCTTAATTTTAGGTTTCATCACGTCATTTAACCACATATCGAAATATTCGCCAACAGTCAATGTTTCATTCAACACATACCTCCCACTATACAGCTCGGCAATAATTTGATTTCGTCGTGTTTCCGCATCCGATTTTTTCTTGTAACCACCGATTTGTTTTCTCTGCTGAGTACCATCTGAAAAAATTAACAGCAAACGAAATCCATATCTGTTTCTCATTTTCATTACTTTCCCGATCCTGAAATCGACATAGTTTCTCATTGTATTTCACTGCTTTCATCAACAGGGAAAGTTTTGTTAATGAAACATAAAATCTGTTTATTTCCTTCCATCACATCACAATAGTGTTCAAAAGTCGTATGAATTGAACTATGTCCAAGCAGACCGGATATCTTTTCTAATCCAACACCTTTCTCTAATAGTACTGTAGCAAACATATGCCTCAGGTCATGTGCTGTGATCTTTGGAACGCCACTTCTTTTACACGCACGGATTAACGCATTGTTAAAAGCGGACAAGCTATGCGGTTCGCCATTTTTCTGGCAAGAAACATAATCATAGTCGTGATACCCATTTCCATACTTCTCTTTATTCTTCTTAACTCGTTCTTTTTGCCTTTGCAGTTCTATAGAAACAATTTCGGGGATCCTTATTGTTCTATAACTATTCTCTGTTTTAGGAGCCTTTTCAATTAATCTCTGCCCAATTCTTTTGCCACTATCATCAAAAATATATTCATTAGCTAATTGTCTCGAGATAGAAATTGTTCTGTTCTCAAAGTCACAATCAGAAAATTTGAGTCCCAGTATTTCCCCCTTGCGTAAGCCGCATAACAGTCCCAACATGGTTTCCGTCAACCACTCTGTATTACAAATTACAGCCATCAATCTACGCAGTTGATCAACTTGTAGAATTGTAGTTTTAGTCTTGCCCCTGGGATAAGGTTTTGTGCAAACAATTGGATTAGTGTTAATAAAACATTCAGCCACTGCATTTCGCATTGCTATATTCAGTAACTCACATGCCTTATTGGCAGAAGATTTTGTATAACCGGAAATGCGTTCAAGTAAGGCATCGAAATAGTCTGCATTGCAGTATCTTACAGGAACATCTCCCACATTCGGCAAGATAAAATTTGTAAGAACAATTTCATACACCATCCGCGTCGAGGATTCGATTGTAGGTACATATACATCATAAAACCAATACTTCAAATAGTCAGCAAATAGCATATCACCACGACTCGAAGGATATAAACCACGTTTCTGCTTTTCAAAATCATTTAGCATTCTTTTGTAACTTTCCCTGGCCTCTTGTGCAGATTTAAAACCACCCTTCTTGCTATATCCAACGGAGTAATCTTCGCGAAAATATTTAGTTCGATGATACCACGATCCGTTGTAGAAAAATGCGTCACTTTTTGTTTTTGCCATGTACAAACACTCCTTTATAAATTTGGTACAAAAATATTGTACATGGCATTAAGAAAAGCAAGTAAAACATATTTTGAATTTTCTATTGTATTGCGAGTTGCGTTATGTTATAATATTCTTGCACAAATGTTATACTGCGATAAAGAGGTTGATTATATGAAACACTCAGATATTATAAAGTCCATCCGGACAAAATTAAATTTAAGTCAAGCAGATCTGGCGGAAAAATTAGGTGTAAGCTTTGCGACAGTAAATCGGTGGGAAAAAGGTCATTGCGAGCCGTCTCAGATTGCCTTAAACGCAATCAAAAATCTTTGCATGCAAAATAGCATCGATTACTCACAATACGAAGGAAATAGTTATTATATCGGTAGCGGTTCAATATTGCTGTATCACGGATCCAAATCCGGTATTGATGGCACGATTAAGCCTATTAGTAGAGATCGATGTGATTTCGGCAAAGGATTCTATATGGGAACTGATAAAACGCAACCGTTAACTCTTATTTGTAATTACCCTGATGCTAAATTATATACAGTAAATGCCAACCTAGACGGGTTGAAAGTACTCGATATTGAAGTGGGCATTGATTGGGCATTACTTGTTGCCTATAACCGTGGAAAAATGGAGTCTGCTAAAGGTACTTCCATATACAAAAGAATTACAGAAATGGCTGACGGCTGTGATATGATCATCGGCTTTATCGCAAATGATAGAATGTTCGTTGTTCTAGACCGTTTCTTTAACGGAGAAATCACCGATGCAGCATTGATAAACAGCTTATCTGCATTAAAGTTAGGGAAACAGTATGTAGCTCTTACAGAAAAAGCCTGCAAACAGATCGAAATCGTTGAAGAAAAGGTACTTACGGAAAAAGATCGAGAAGATTTGAAGTACGAGAGCGAAGAAAACCGAACAAAAGGCATCGCCTTAGCCAACGAGATATGTATGAAATATCGCCGCGAAGGTCTGTTCTTCGATGAAATTATAAAGGCTGGTGAATGATATGAATGAGCTTAACCAACAGCAATTGCAAATGTGTGATATTCAAGGAAGACTCTTCGAGTTATCCCTCAAAAACGGATACGACTCCCCTGCTTTCATTAAAGCATTTATGAACAGCAAAGCCGCTGTAGCATTAGACGACACCTATGATCGCCTTCAGTGGGCTGGAGAAGAATACATCCTTGAAGAACTAAACGAGGAGGTCGGTGGTCTTACACCGGCAGGAAAAACCTTTTCCAATGAGGTCTTGTATTGGACAGGTTATACCTATCGATATTGGCACTATTATACCGGAGAATCCAGTAAAGAAATTTGCCAAATTGCCGGTCCAGATATTATGAATCAAAGTTGGTTGGGGTTTCACACCCTGAGTGTGAATATGGCTATTGATGATTTGAAGGATATTTATAAGAAAAAGAACGCATGACATTACTCATTCAGGAGGTCAATCAATATGTATATAAAAGAGATCGCCATTCATAATTTCAGAATTTTATCTAATACGCAGATGGATTTTTCGGACAAACTATGTCTAATGATAGGAAGAAACAACACAGGAAAAACATCATTTATGGTGTTATTTGAAAAATTCCTCGGTCAGATTAGCTTTGGTTTTAATGATTTCTCTTTAATCCAACGCAAAAAAATATTGGAAATTGACGAGTATACAGATGAAACATCACTTGCAATACAACTCATTTTAACTATACATTACGAAGAGGATGATGATCTGTGTAACGTCTCTGAGTTTATTGTCGACTTAGATCCTGGAAGAAAAGATGTAAATCTACTTTTTGAGTGTGCAATAAAGAAACAAAAACTGTTGGAAGCAATTCAAAATTCTGGAAATATTACAAAAGAAAAGTTCATCAAGAAATATCTTCAAGACTTTCTAGAAAAGAAAGTATACACTTTTGATAGCATCGAAGATTTAAACAAGGATAATCGGCATCGACTTATTGAAAAAAGTTTTAAAGATGTAAGCAAACTTATTGATTTTGAGATCATCCATGCAAAGAGAAGTGTATCTAGTTCGGAAGAAAAGCATGGAATGAAGGTATTATCCGGTCTTACCACCTCTTTCTTTAACGGTCTCAATACAACTGCGCCAGACAAATTTGAGCAGATTAATCAGTTAATAGAACAGATGGATAGTTCGCTGGATTCAAAGTATAGTTCATTTTTTGAGAACTTTTTGAAAAGTGCCAAAGATTTTTTAGGTATGGGAGAGCTTAAGGTAAAATCAAACCTCAAAGCCAGCGAAATACTATCAGATGCGTCCGAAGTAGTCTATGGAGATGATTCGACACTTCTTCCGGAATACTTAAATGGCCTAGGACACATGAATATTCTATATCTTCTTTTAAATATAGAAATTAAAAAGAACAAATTTGAGGCAAATAAGAAAGATATAAAACTTTTGTTTATCGAGGAGCCCGAAGCACATACCCACCCTCAATTACAATATATCTTTGCAAGAAAGATTAGCGAGATTGTAGATGGGATTCCAGGTATGCAAACAGTCATTACTACACACTCCCCACACATTGTTGCAAGTCATCCATTCGAAAACATTCGTTATATGTCCGCACGTAAAGATGAGAACAGCTTTTTCAACATTGACATCAAAAATTTTCATCAGGATTTAAGTCAGAAATATGAATCTGAACCAGATGAATTCAAATTTCTTCAGCAATATCTCTCAATTGAATCTGCAGAATTATTTTTTGCAGATAAAGCTATCTTTATTGAAGGAATTTCAGAAGCAATATTATTGCAACATTTTATATCACAATTTGATAAAGTTAAACTCGATGAAGAACGCGCCGCAATTGCTGAAAATCCGGAGTTAAAGCCATCATATATTCCATTAGCAGCACAAAACATAACCGTTGTTCAGGCAGGTGCAAACGCAGCGGCCTTTCGTCATTTTCTTGAATTTTTACAAATCCCCTCGCTTGTTATAACCGATATAGACACATCAAAACCCAAACAGACATCCAAAGGTACACGTTATGTAAAATGTGCTGTAAATGATGTAGACTGCTGCAAAACCAGTAATGGCACAATAATGTATTATCTCCATGCTCCAAAATTTGAGAATGGAGACCAAACTTATGCCACTTGGTTCGAAAATGCCAAAAAGCATGCCTTAGATAGTATTAGTCATTATATCAATATTTCATATCAAGCTGAAGAAAACGGTTACTTTGCCAGAAGCTTCGAAGATGCATTTATAAATGTAAATTTTGATTTAATAAAATCCAATATCGATGCTATACATGGATTAAAGAATAATGACGCGTTCGAAGATTCTCCATCAAATTTATACGAATTTACGCAAACTGTAATCGACGAGAAGTCTGATTTTGCTTCCTCACTATTGTTTTTGGCTCACGCCAAAGATATCAACTGGAAAGCTCCATCATATATAAGGGAGGGGTTTGAATGGCTGCAAAAACTGTAAATGCGCTTGATTCCTGCAAGCAATGTATTGACTTGCGCAAAAGCTTTATCCTTCAAGGTGGTGCTGGCAGTGGTAAGACCGAATCATTAAAAGAGTTGCTACTTTACATAAAGCAAACTCATCCTGATGCACGCGTTATCTGTATCACTCATACCAATGCTGCAGTAGATGAGATAATTAGTCGTGTAGGCGATCGATAGACCATAAGTACCATTCACTCATTTTTGTATAAGTTAATAGGAGATTACAAGAAAAATATTAAATCCGTCATTTCAGAACTCTTCTGTGTTTCGCATATAATTCGAGCTGAGCAAAATGAAAGCACCGATGAAACAAAATACAAGAAGGATGAACACGAAAAGTACAAGAAGATATACGGAAAATACGCAAATAAGCTATATTCTGTCTGCAGAGAAAACTGTGATAAAGTAGTTGGCAAACGCGAATACGATAAAGATCCAGTAGCTTATAATCAGGCGCTTAATAATGCCATTGATATTTTGAACACAAAAATACTGGAATTGATAGGCGAAAAGGATTACTCTAAAATCTATTATAATGAGACAAAGTTTGATAATCTTAACGAACTTAGTTACGGACATGATGGATTGCTTGTTCTTTTTCATCTTCTATTTACTAAGTATCCACTAATCGGAAAGATCGTTGCTGATAAATATGATTATATATTTATCGATGAATACCAGGACACTAGCGCCGACATCTTAACCGATATACTATCACTATCTCAAACATATAATTTAACTGTTGGTTTATTTGGAGATAGTATGCAATCTATATACGAAGATGGCATTGGAAATATTGATGAGTACATTCAAGATTCTACACTACAATCAATACCAAAGCCTGACAATTTCAGATGTTCTCACGAAGTAATTAATCTAATCAATACGCTCAGATTAGACGATATTCAGCAAAATGTCGCGTTGAAAAAGCTTGGTGACGGAACAATTGAATCCGATGAATCTCGTCACGGTTCTGTTAGGGTGCTATATTCCGTAGTTGACAAAAAGCCACATTCTCATAGTACTGAAGATGAGAAGGATGCATACCAATTACTTGTAAACTCATTAATCAGTAAAGCACGAGAAAATACCGATAATTCAAAAGTATTTATTCTAACGAACAAAGCCATTGCGGAAAAGAATGGTTTCAAAAATCTATATAAAATTTTTGATGATAGATATGTAGATGTAAGCGACAGAATTGAAAAATATCTACGTTCAATTCAAGCTTTGGATGTGATATAATCCCCTTAAAGTAGACACTTGAAATAACAAAAAGATTTCAAGACTACTTTAGGGGGATTTTTCTATGTC
>SVQH01000056.1 GCA_015065425.1 Oscillospiraceae bacterium | reverse complement strand
CAGTACTAATAGGTCGAGGGCTTGACCTCTTTACTTGGTTCTTCTTCACTCATTGTTCAGTTTTGAGGGTGTATTTCCAATAATCAGTAGTAGACCGTGTATTAATTACACGGTTTTTTCTTTTTTATTAAAGATTAATATTGACATACAAGAACAAATGTTCTATAATAAGGCGTATATTATAGGAGTTGAAAATTGTGTCAATTTATGAATACTGCCCGATAGCAGAGAATGATTTATTCAGACTCAAATTAACCGAACTTAGTCATTGTGTTCATCTATTAAAAGTATATTCCGATGTTAAAGCTGTCCCTTTTTTTAATTCCGATAATTGCGGCGGCGATGATTTTTATTATACTACTTATGAGCGGATGAAAAAAGCTATAGAATATTGGCAGTTGGAGTATTCACGAAAAGGTTTTGTTCGTTTAAGTATTATTGATATCAAATCAAATATTGCTGTAGGAACCGTTGAAATGTTTAAACGTGTTGCTAATGATTATTTTACTGATACTGTTCTTCTTCGTTTAGATCTACGCAGTGATTATGAAAACGGTTCTGTAATTCAATCACTGATTTCTCTTGTTTTTGATTCTTACATTGATTTGTTTGACTGTAAAACGGTATCTACAAAAGCAATACCTGCAGCGAAAAACAGAATTGCGGCTCTAACAGAACTTGGTTTTGTAAAATCTGATGAGCTTCTTATAGGCCACGATGGTACTTTATATTCTGATTATTACGTTTTCTTAAAAGCTGATGTTTAATGAAATAACTTGTTTATCACTTAAATTGATAAATGTTCATTGACAGATGAGTAAAACACAGTCACTTTTTTTGTGACTGTGTTTTTTTAGAGCACTATTTTTATTTCACCGTCTTCAGGGAATATCATAAATCCGTTTTCTGATGACTTAAAATAACCTTTCTCGGTGTTTAATTCATACGAAAAGTTGTTTTTATAATTGGCGAACTGCATTTGTAATGTTTTATTGTCAGCAGAAATATAAGGTATATCAGCATTTTTCGCATTAATTGCAGACAGATACCAGCTTACTTTGTTGCATCTGATGTATATGCTGCTTTCATCTGTCGTGATTTTTAATTCTTCACCGAGGTAGATATTTGCGGTATTATTATTTTCAAATGTCCGCCAAGGAGAAGAGAATTCAAGCTCATGACCGTGACGGCAGAAGTAAAGCCCTGCTCTTGTTTCTTTGTCACTGAAACGGAATCCGTCAATTACAGGAAGATTATAGTAGGAGCAGTTATGTGTATATTCGCGAGTGTTAAGAAACTTTTCTTTAAAAAGCTCATTGAATAAATACAGATCTCTAATCCATATTCTGCCTTTTTCGTAAAGCACATTGATTCTGTAATTTTTGCAGTTATACCAGAGAGTTTTGCATCTGTTATCGTTGATATCTGAATCAAACATCTGAGCTTGAGGTGGAGTAGAATCAAAATTATCCTTGAACCACTTTCCGCTGTCTGCAAGAGTCATAATTTCTATTTTGCCTTCATTTTGCATTTTATGAAGAATTTCAAACTGCATGGGAAGTCCTTTTGAAATATCTTCCCAGCCCATTGAGTTTTCCTGTCCTGTTTGCGTATAAGAAAGAGATATTCCTTTGTCGTTGAAATTCTCTGCTAAATACCATTTGACCCAGTTTTTATTGCAACCCGAATTTCCGTAAACCGGTTCAAGAGAAGTTACATGCTGACAGGCATCAGTGTCTCCCATATTCATATCATACTGATATATCGGGTCAGCTCCCAGCATCCTGAAAACAGGAACGTCTATCTGATTCTCTTTTGTTTTTGCAGGGCAGAGCATATTAAATTTTGATGGGTAGTAAGCACCCGAATATATACCGCCCCAGATTGTATAACCGTCTGTACCGTATTGCTCTTTGCAATTACATGATGCCGTGATTCCGTATTCTTCGTGCATATATTTAAGTGAATACGCATCAATATGCCACGAGCCGCAGGAAGCGGGATAGTATCCGAAAATCTCTTTGAATTTGCTGAATGCTTCATCAATCAGTTTTGCTCTTTCTTGCGGGGTATAGCCAACAAGAAAACCTACATCATTATGCCAGTCCCAGGGAAATCTTCCTTTCCATTCTAAGCCTGCTGCTTCGCATAACGGTTCTACTACCTCAAACCACAGACCGATTTCAGTATTATCTTTATATTCATTGATAAGTTCAATATATTTTTTATCAATCAACGCATCATACTGAAGGAGTACCGTTGAAGGAAAATTATATTTTTTACAAAGTTTCAGTTCCTCTTGAGTCGTAGTGAAAAGAAAGCTGTCATCTTCACTTCTCGGCTCACATTTACGGACAAAATTGATGATATTAACTATGTTTTTCATATAGTCGCCCCATTCGGCTTTTTTTTCATAATATATCTTTTTTACAAAAATTGCAATTAGTGATTGAAAAAAAGTATGATTTATGATAAAATAATTATACCAAAACCGCGTTTTGCGGAAATATACAGAAAGAAGAGATTAATATGAACAGAACAAAAAAGATTATTGCTGTTGTTTTAAGTGTTCTTATGATGCTGTCTTGTGCTTCACTTTTTGCATTTGCAGCTGAGGAGGAAACAACACTTAAATTCGGCGATGACGGAAAATTTACTATCCTTAATTTTGCGGATATTCAGGACGGATATCCTCTTATGACTATTACAAAGAAGCTCCTTCAGGACACAATCAAGATGGTGCAGCCTGACCTTATCGTTCTTACAGGTGATAATATTTCAGGCGGCAGCACAACGACGAAAGTTATTACCCGTGCAGCAATTAATGAATATATGAGCATTTTTGAAAAAGCTGGCATTCCCACAGCTGCTGTTTTCGGAAATCACGATGACGAAAGTGCACTTGCTGATAAGGATTTCCAGATGTCAGTTTATGAATCTTATGACTGTTTCGTAGGCTATAACGAAGGCGATATTATCCCCGGTGTCGGTACATATAATCTTCCCATTATGTCCTCCGACGGTGAAAAGATTGCGTTCAATATCTGGATGACAGACTCCGGTACTTATAATTCCGAAAATGACCTCGGCGGATATGCTTGTACCACAAAAGAGCAGATAGCATGGTATGTTGAAAAATCCAATGAACTCAAAGCACAGAATGGCGGCGAGATTGTTCCTTCTATTAACTTCCAGCACATTATCGTTCCCGATATCTATGATGCACTTGTTGAATGTGAAGAAGGTACTCCCAATTCAATTGAAAAGGACGGAAAGTTCCTTACTCTTCCCGAAGGCAGCACAGGTGTTCTTCATGAAGCTCCCTGTCCTCCCAATTACTCAAACGGTCAGTTCCAGGCTTTCTTACAGCAGGGCGATGTTATTGCAACAGTATGCGGTCATGACCATGTAAATGATTTTGTAGTTCCCTATAAGGGCATTGATATTATTAACACACCCGGTGTAGGCTTCAGCTCTTATAATGATGATACTGTAGGTTCCCGTGTTATCGTTCTTGATGAAAATGATACTTCAACCTATGAAACTTATGTTCTTGGTTATTTCGATGTTTACGGCGATGATGAAGTAGCTTTCTACAGATATCAGGCATATTCAAGAACAACCGACGACCTTACAAAGTTTGTTTCCTGGTTCAAGATGATTTTTGCTTACATTAAGGCATTGTTTGCATAATTTAGCTTAAGCCTTCCGAGTTTTTCGGAAGGCTTAATTTTTTTATCGGAGCTTTTTATATTCCGACTGTTATTATTTCAAATGGCTTGTATTCTACCGTGTCGGTTTCATATTCGACATCTTCAAGCATATTGAGAACCTTTACTTTTTCAGAGAATTGTATTTTCCCTCTTGCACCTTTTGCTTCAACAAATCTGAGAACGGTCATATCGCTGTTTTCGGCTTTTTTTACGCTCTGAAGAATCAGTTTTTCTTCTGCATTCCACGCTTCGGGAACTGTCAGTACCTCTGTTTTTACGAGCGGATTGTTAAATATAAGAGCCTCGTTATTTATCTCACCATAGCTCATCTCACCGTGGGGGAGTATACAATATGTAAAATTATGATGTCCGAGGTCAGACAGCGGGTCAGGACGTTCGGTGGCTCTGAGAAGCGAAAGGGTGATTTCCTTTTCACAAATACCTACACCGTATTTGCAGTCGTTTATTACTGCTATACCGCCGCCCGTTTCTGAAATATCAAACCATTTATGATGACAACACTCAAATCTTGCCTGTTGCCAGGTGGTGTTGCGGTGCAATTCTCTTTTTATAAAGCCCGCGGAGGTATCGCACACAAGTTCTCTTGTTAGAATGTTGCAGTTAAAAGCCGCCTTCATGAGCTTATGACTTTCATTCCAATCAACGATATTTTCAACTTCAATATTTCTTGAATCTCTGAAAAATCTGATTTTTCTTTCCCATAAGCTTTTCTCAGTTTTTTGTGTAACTGAAAACTCGGCAGCTTCTCCGTCTGCCTTTACAAAATGGATTTCATTTGAAACTTCAAGGGGAAGCTCCTTATCCTTATAGTCGGGAAGAATATCCCATGCATCATAATTTCCGGGACGGTCATCATATATTTTCAGTTTATTGAAATCACCGTCTGCAAATTCTCTTTGAAACTCTTTGTCATAAAGTGAAATAAAGCTTCCGTCGGGTGCAAATTCCGCTTTGTAAAGGGGAGTCTCAATATGAAGCCCGTTTACGGTTATCCATGAAGAAGCACCGCCGGAAACAGATAATTTACCCGATGACAGAGGGGCAAATTCTGTTTTTCTGTATGTGCCTTTTTTACCTTCTCTGATAAAATTGCCGTCTTCATCTTCAATGAACTCAACGGCATTTCTTGTTATATTAAGGGGATTAAAAAGTGTATCGCCCGAGCTTATGATTCTGTTAAGCTCGGTGTTAATTTCCTCATAGTCTTTCATGCAATCCCTGAAAACAGGGGTAATGTGACTTCCCGGGAGAATATCATGAAACTGATTTACAAGGAATTTTTTGTACAGGTCTTTGATTTTTTCCTTGGGGTACTCTTTTCCGTTCTTTTCTCTTAATACGCATAAAAGCTCACAAAGCCTGAACTTGTTTTCAATTTTTCTGTTGAGCTTTTTTATGTCGGATTTTGTGGTAAAAGTACCTCTGTGCATTTCAAGATACAACTCTCCGTCCCAGACATCGAATTTGTGTTCCGGATTGAAATTATCGTGTAAAAACTTCTTTACGGTTGTATGTCTCGTTTCGGGCATTATTGAGAGTTTCTCGAAACGATGCATAAGCTCTATCATTTCTTCTGTAGCACCTGAGCCTCCGTCGCCGTAGCCGAACATGGAAAGAGTTTCGGTGTCTGTGCGCTTATCCTGAAATGCTTCCCAGTTTTCAATGACCTGTGAGGGCTCATTCCATGTTATAAAGTGTGTAGGGGGAACACAAGCGTAAACTTCGCTGCCGTCAGCACCCTTCCAGATAAAATTATTGTGCGGGAAACGGTTCGTATCATTCCATGTGCTCATTTTATTTGAAATAAAATAGTTTACACCGCTTTTTTTGAGTATCTGCGGAAGTATCCATGAGTTTCCGAATACATCGGGAAGAAAACAGGAATCGACGGTAATGCCGAATTTTTCCCTGAAATAATGCTGACCGTAAAGACACTGTCTTATAAGACTTTCTGCAGAGGGAACATTACAATCGGGCTCTACATACATTGCACCCACAATTTCAAAGCTGCCGTTTTTTATCTTCTCTTTAAGTTCCGCAAATACTTCGGGATAATACTTTTCTACTGTTTCATAAGTATATGCCTGAGTGTGGGCATATTTGAAATCAGGATATTTGTCCATAAGCCGCATCTGAATAAGAACTGTACGCATATTCTTCTGAACCGCATGAATTCTTCTCCAATAGTATGCAATATCAAGATGAGAATGACCTACAAGTGCCACTTTGCCTGAAGAACGGAAGGTTTTGTCTGCATAAATATTCTCTGCTATGTAATCTATTGCCCGTTTTGCATCATCTTCCGTAATATTATCATAATCAAT
>SVQH01000041.1 GCA_015065425.1 Oscillospiraceae bacterium | reverse complement strand
ATTATTGATTATTCTGAGAATTGTTTCTGTTCATAATCTTTTGTTTCATTGCAAAGAGCTTTTTTCTTCTTGCATCTTCTGAGTATTTATCAAGAACAAATTTCCCGTTATCTGATATGAGAATACTTCCTTCTCTTGTTCCCACAGGCAAATCGGATTCCTTAACTGTGAGATTGTTTTTGTTTTCAGTTTCAAGTACAGCATAACCGTCCGAAATTCTGTCAACAATATATTTCATTTCAGTTCTCCTGTATACATAGTTTTTCCGTCACCGTAATAAACGACAGTGCCGAGTTCATCAGTTCTTTTTACAGATATGCTTTTTTCTTTGAAAAGTTCCATAATTTCATCGTGAGGATGACCGTAAGAATTGTTTTTACCGCAAGATATAACTGCAAGAGATGGAGAAACTGCATCAATAAATTCAGAGGTGCTGGAAGTAGTACTGCCATGATGAGCTACTTTAAGAACATCAGCATCAATATCTGCTCCGCCTTCAAGAATCTGTTTTTCAACAACCTTTGTTGTATCACCGGTAAATAATACGGTGATATCTTTGTAAGCAGCAGTGAAAACGATAGACATGTCATTATATTCATCAGATTCATTAAATGGAGCGATAATATCAATATTGACATCCCCGAATGTAAAACTGTCACCTGCCACGACATCAATGACCTGAGTTGAATTTACATCGAGTGCCTCAATAAGCTCTTCATAACATGATGTTGTTGGTGTATTGAATTCGCTGAAGTATGTAGTAAAAACTTTATCAACCTGAATGGATTTAATTATTTTTGCTGAAGCTCCGATATGATCAGAATGCGGATGAGACAGCACATAACAATCTATTTTATCAACGCCTGCCATATCAAGATAAGAGAGAACATCATCGGCATATTCGCGTTCACCGCCGTCAACAAGAATATTAAAGCCATTACAAGAATATAAACTGCAGTCTCCTTGTCCGACATCGATAAAACTTACATGTAAGGGGTAATCATAAAACTGAGAATTTTCTGTTGAATTCTCATCGGAAAACAGGAGCTCCGGAGCAGCAACAGATGCACCTATAACCGAAAGTGCAGCAAGAAAAACTAATAATAATTTTGATAAAATGCCGTTATTTTTTCTTTTCATATCTTGTAATTCTCCTGTTAGTCCTTCGTTTACCTTTAATCTTGTCCGATTGAGCCGGCTTGTTTCCCGCCACAAGACATTGCACACCGGTTCCTATCAAATCGGTTCTGTGAGCTTTTTTCAGAGCTTTTACAACCAATTCACGACTTTCCGGTGCAAAATAACGCATAAGAGCTCTTTGCATAGCTTTATCTTCCGATGTTTTTGCAACATATACTTTCTCCATTGTATAGGGGTCAAGCTCTGTGTAAAACATAGCGGTTGAAATAGTTCCCGGTGTCGGATAAAAGTCCTGTACTTGCTCAGGATGCAGTTTCTGAGATTTGATAAAAAGTGCAAGTTCTATGGCATCATCAAGCGTAGAACCCGGGTGGGATGACATGAGATACGGCACAATATACTGTTCTTTGCCAATACTCTTTGTAAAGGCAAAATACTTATCAGCAAATTTCTTATAGGCCTCTATATGCGGCTTACCCATTTTATCAAGAACAGCAGCCGAACAATGCTCCGGGGCAAGTTTCAACTGACCGCTTACATGGAAACGCACCAGTTCTTTGAAGAAAGTATCTGACTTGTCACATAGCATATAATCAAATCTGAGACCTGAGCGAACAAAAACTTTTTTTACACCTTTTATTGCACGAAGCTCACGCAGAATATCAAGGTATTCAGAATGATCACTCTTAAGATTTTTACAAGGCACAGGGGCAAGGCATTTTTTACCTTTGCAAAGCCCTTTCTTTTCCTGACCGTCACAGGAAGGATATCTGAAATTTGCGGTAGGACCACCTACATCGTGTATATATCCTTTGAAATCAGGTAAAGATGTAAGAAGCATTGCTTCATTAATAATAGACTCTTTGCTTCGCGATGTAATATATCTTCCCTGATGAAAAGCAATGGAGCAGAAGTTACAGCCACCAAAACAACCTCGATTATGTGTAATTGAAAACTTTACTTCTTCAATGGCAGGCACACCACCGAATTTTTCATAACTGGGGTGATAATTTCTCATATAGGGGAAATTATATACTCTGTCAAGTTCATCACTTGTCAAAGGCTCCATCGGAATATTCTGAACCAACATCTTTTTCCCATGTTTTTGCTTAATTATTCTTCCGCGGAAAAAATCCTGTTCATCCTGTTGAATCCGAGCTGCAACGGCATACTCTTTTTTATTGCTTAAAACATTTTCAAAAGACGGGCATTCTACACCACCGAAAGGTGTCTCTGTAACGTCACATAAGTAACAGATTCCTTTTATTTTTCTTATGTCTTCTGTTTTTTTTCCGTGACTTAATACAGAAGCAATTTGCACGGTCTGTTTTTCACCCATACCGAAAGAAAGTATATCAGCACCGGAGGATATAAGAATGGACGGTAAAACAGTATCAGACCAATAATCATAATGTGCAAATCTGCGAAGAGAAGCTTCAAGTCCGCCAATTACAATGGGAATATCACCGTAAGCTTCACGAATAAGCTTGCAGTAAACTTCAACAGCTCTATCAGGTCTATGTCCCGGTTTACCGCCGGGAGAATACAGATCCTCAGTCCTGCGGCGTTTTGCAACTGTATAATGAGCAACCATGGAATCTATGTTTCCCGACGAAACAAAAAAGCCGTACCTTGGTTTTCCGAATCGCATTATGTCTTCTGTGCTGTCCCAACGAGGTTGACTCAAAAAAGCAACTTTGTAACCCGCATCTTCGAGGACTCTTGTAATTATAGCTGCACCGAAACTCGGGTGATCAACATAAGCATCTCCGCTGACATATACAAAATCAACGTAATGCCATCCACGTTCCGACATATCTTCTTTAGAGATTGGTAAAAACATATTTATTCAGTCTCCGTATCAAAATAAACATCTTCTTCATCTGTTTTTTCAGGTTGTGTCTGCTGAGAAGAATTCAGGGCATTCATTTCATACCACTGAGCTTTTGTTACAAGCACATTACGGGGTTTACTTCCCATGTGAGGTCCTACAATACCCTTTTGCTCAAGAGTATCCATAAGACGACCTGCTTTTGCAAAACCAAGCCCAAGATGTCTCTGTAAGGCCGAAATAGATGCTTTTTCAGGTGCACCGACAAAAAGCTCTATAGCACGCATAAGCAATTCATCATTTGCATCCACACCACCGGAAGCAGTATTATCGTCAGAAGAAGCCTTTTTCTTTTCACTGACAGCCTGTCTGTCAATTTCCTGCTGAACAGAATCATCATAATTTGAAGACGAATTAGCCTTAATAAAAGAAACAACATTTTCAATTTCAGAATCAGACAGATAACATCCCTGTACTCTGATTGGTTTTGGTATACCGACAGGATAATAAAGCATATCACCGTTACCCATAAGCTTTTCAGCACCTGCTGAATCTATTATGGTTCTTGAGTCTACCTGTGATTTTACGGTAAGTGCAATACGACTGGGAATATTCGCTTTAATGACACCCGTGATAACATCAACGGACGGACGCTGCGTTGCAACAACAAGATGCATACCTGCAGCACGAGCCATCTGAGCGAGACGCTGAATGGCATCTTCAACTTCCGCGGGTGCAACGGTCATAAGGTCAGCAAGTTCGTCAATAAAAATGACTATATGCGACATTTTGGTAAGATCTTCACGTTCTTCACAAAGACTGTTATATGCACTGATATCTCTTACTCCGTTGGCATTGAGGGTTTTATATCGTGACAGCATCTCTGTAACGGCCCATCCGAGAGCACCGGATGCTTTTCTCGGGTCAGAAACCACAGGAACAAGCAAGTGAGGCAGTCCGTTATAAACACCGAATTCTACTTGTTTAGGGTCAATAAGAAGTATTTTGACTTCATCGGGAGAAGCATTGTAAAGCAAGCTTACAATCATTGAATTTAGACAGACAGATTTACCTGAGCCTGTAGTACCCGCAACAAGTAAATGTGGCATTTTTGCGAGATTTGAATAAATCGGAGTACCCGAAATGTCTTTTCCAAGTGCCACTGTAAGCTTACTTCCTGCATTTCTGAACTTGTCAGTGTCAATAATTTCACGGAATGTAACCGTTGTTTTGCTCCTGTTTGGAATTTCAATTCCGATTGCAGCTTTATTGGGAATCGGAGCCTCTATTCTGAGTCCTGCAGGAGCTGCCATGTGTAAAGCCAGGTCATCAGCAAGACCGACAAACTTACTTATTTTAACACCGGGAGCAGGAGAAAGCTCATATCTTGTAACAGTAGGCCCGGGAACAACACCTACAATGCTCGCACTTACATTAAAACTTCCGAGAGCGGCTATAAGCTTCTCGCCGTTAGACTGAAGTTCAGCTTCACTGTAATCTGTGCTTCCCGGTTTTGGTCTGTTAAGACAATCAAGCGGCGGAAGTTTATATTCAATCTGTTGAACACTCGCAACTGCATTATCAAGTGAATCAAGAAGTGCCTGAGATTCTTTTTTTGACAAGGGCTTTAATTTTTCTTTATCCTGAGATTCTATTGTAGTATCATCTGATAAAGTAACATCTTCATTTTCAATAATATCATTTTCCGATACAGGCTTTCTGACAAGTTCAGAAAAGGAGAAAATATTATTTTCAACTACATTTTTGTCATCAGCTTTTTTCAGTTCAGGATTATCTGTATTGTCATCAGCATCTTTTTTAATTGTTTGATTTCTTTTTGATTTTTTGCCGACTGCAAAAACTTCTTCTTCACTTACGTCACCTGAAGCAAAAAAATCACTGACGATTCTTGCAGGATCAACATCCTTTGTTTTTGACTTCGGACTGCTTCCCTCTTTTTGTTCTTCCCGGTCGCGGATTCTTTTCTGCTTCTCATATTCCTCTTTTGATTTTTCAAGAACTTCGCCTGTAAATTCTCCGACTTTTTTTGCAGGCTTTTCAAAATTTGAAAAAAGTTTAAACAAAGAAACACCGAAAAGAAACATAAAATCAGCAAGCACAGCAATAACGAGAATGACATTAGAAATAACAACTGATTTGCTGAGTTGAAAAATTACTCCGCCGACCAGTGCACCAAGAACACCGCCGTTTGTAAGTGAATCAACGGAATTTTCAAAATTCAGCGAAAATACCTTTGCTACAGATGCGAAGTAACCGACGGAAACATCTGCAAAAGCATTGACATGAAACAAAGAACAAACAAGTATAAACAATACAAATATTTCGGCAGCTTTGATGAAATGAATTTTCTGATGCTTATTCAACACACAGACAACTCCGAAAAATAATACTGCAAGAGGTATATAGTATCCGCAGATGCCAAACACGGCAAAATACATGGAATAAATGCTGTTCCATACAGAACCGTCAGCACCCGGGAACAAAGAAATTATAAGTAATAAAAGACCGGCAACAAAAGTGACGGTCGCACTGAATTCTCTTTTGAATATAATTTCATACATTGAAATCTGCTTATTCTTTTTTCTCGATGTTGATTTATTTTTCGAGGAAGATTTTTTTACTGATGAATTTTTTTTCTTTCCTGAAGCTTGTGCCACGTTGATTCGCTCCTTAAGTAATATCTTATATATTTTACTACTATGGGAGCTAAAAATCAACACTTAATTCAATAGCTCATTCAGTTTATTGAATGCATCGCTGATATTACCGACAGAGTCAATTATGCCTTCTTTTACAGCATCATTACCGTTAAGAACAGTACCGAAGTCACTTACAAGCTGTCCTGATGATAACATCATTTCACGAAATCTCTCGGGCTTTATGTCTGCGTTTCTGCTGACAAATTCTATTATGCGTTCCTGCATATTCTGAAAATATTCCAACTGCTGAGGTACCCCCATGACAAGACCGTTCATTCTTGCAGGATGTATTGTCATTGTAGCTGTAGGTGCAATATAAGAGTATTTTGCAGATACGGCGAGAGGAATACCTATAGAATGCCCACCACCGAGAACAAAGGATACTGTGGGCTTACCAAGGCCCGCAATAAGTTCTGAAATAGCAAGTCCTGCTTCAATATCCCCGCCGATAGTATTCAGAATCAACAGAAGTCCCGCAATGTCATCATTTCTGTCAACACTGACTATTCTTGGAATCATGTTTTCATATTTTGTTGTCTTTGTTTCAGAAGACAGAGCAAAGTGACCTTCAATCTGACCAATTACAGTCATACAACAAATTATTTTGTTATAACTTCTGACAAAGAAATATCCGTCTGAACCGCCGATACAACCACTATCATCATTCTGTGCGGTTTCATTATTTTCAGCATCCGCATCATCAGAAAAATCGTTTAATAAAGATAAAATCTGAAAGTTTTTTCCTTTTACCATTTGCATCACCTGGTATCTTTTTTTATAGTATATGTAAATTAAAAAAAATAATATATTATTTTTTATATGTTTAATTGACATATTGCTCTTGTGGTATTAAAATAGTAATACTAATTAAAGGAGAAACATAAATGGGACTTACTCTTGCACAAAAAATAATAAAAGAACATCTCGTTTGCGGTGAAATGATTCCCGGCAAAGAAATCGGTCTCAGAATAGACCAGACACTTACTCAGGATGCTACAGGTACAATGGCATATCTTCAGTTTGAAGCAATGAATATAGACAGAGTGAAAACTGAACTGTCTGTAGCATATATTGACCATAATACTCTTCAGAACGGTTTTGAAAATGCTGACGACCATAGATTTATTCAGTCTGTAGCTCAGAAAAGAGGCATCAGGTTTTCTCGTCCGGGCAACGGTATTTGTCATCAAGTACATCTTGAAAGATTCGGCATTCCCGGAAAAACTCTTCTCGGTTCTGACAGTCATACTCCTACAGGCGGCGGCATAGGTATGCTTGCAATGGGTGCAGGCGGACTTGATGTTGCAGTTGCCATGGGTGGTGGTACATATTATATTCCCATGCCAACAATAGTTAAAGTAGAATTAAAGGGAAAACTCAGCCCTTGGGTTGCCGCAAAAGATATTATACTCGAAGTTCTCAGAATCATGTCCGTCAAAGGCGGAGTCGGAAAAATAATTGAATATTGCGGAGACGGCGTAAAAACGCTTTCTGTACCTGAAAGAGCAACAATAACCAACATGGGTGCGGAGCTTGGTGCTACTACATCAATATTCCCGTCTGACGAAATTACTAAAAATTTCCTTGCTGCACAAAACAGAGCAGATGCTTACACCCCCTTAAGTGCTGATGACGATGCTGTTTATGACGAGACTATAGTTATTGAACTTGACAAGCTTGCTCCTCTTGCTGCAATGCCTCACATGCCCGACAATGTAAAATCTGTTGAAGAAATCGGCAAAATTGATATTGATCAGGTATGTATCGGCTCATGTACAAATTCATCTTTATTTGATATGCTGAAGGTTGCTGCAATTCTTAAAGGAAAAACCGTTGCACCAAATGTCAGCCTTTCAATAGCCCCGGGCTCAAAGCAGGTTCTTACCATGTTAGCAGAAAACGGAGCTCTTGCCGACATGATAGCTGCAGGTGCCAGAATTCTTGAAAGTGCGTGCGGACCATGTATCGGCATGGGTCAGTCACCTAATTCAAAAGGTGTATCACTCAGAACTTTTAACAGAAACTTTGAAGGACGCTCAGGTACAGCCGATGCTGGTGTTTATCTCGTAAGCCCTGAAGTAGCTGCAGCATCAGCAATAAATGGTTATCTTACCGATCCCCGTACTCTCGGAGAAATGCCTGAAATTATAATGCCCGAAAAATTCCTTATCAATGATAATATGGTTCTTATGCCCGATTCCTGTGAGGAAGCATCGAGCAGAACAGTTTTATACGGTCCGAATATCAAATCTGTTCCTTTAGGTAGGGCTCTTGAAAATACGATAGAAGCTAAAGCGGTACTTAAAGTCGGTGATAATATAACAACTGACCATATAATGCCGGCAGGAGCGAAAATACTCCCCTATCGCTCCAATGTTCCTTATCTTTCAAAATTCTGTTTCGGTGTATGTGATACTGAATTTCCTGATAGATGTAAAAAGGAAGGCGGAGGTATAATTATAGGCGGTGCTAACTACGGTCAAGGGTCATCCCGTGAACACGCAGCACTCGTTCCCTTATATCTTGGTGTCAGAGCTGTAATTACAAAGTCATTTGCAAGAATGCATAAAGCTAATCTCATAAATTCGGGCATAATTCCTCTGACATTCAAAAATCCCGACGACTACGAAAAAATCTCTCAGTCAGATATCCTTATGCTTAAAAATATATCTGATGCTGTCAAAAATGAAAACACGGCTGTTCTTTTAAATAAAACTACAGGCGAAGAGTTTATACTTGAACTTGAACTTTCCGAACGTGCAAGAAACATACTTCTCGCAGGCGGCATGCTCAACTATACTGCTAACAATTAAAAGGTGAAAAATTATGTACGAAGAAAAAATCTCTGCTGCTCTTGCTTCTTATGAAAAGCTGTTAAGAGAGCAGCTTGAAAGAAATGAAAAAATCAAAGAAACGAAGGAATTTGTTGACTATTCTACACTTGAAAAAATCATTATCGGTGTATGCGGCGGCGACGGAATCGGACCCGTTATCACTTCTGAAGCTGCAAAAGTGCTTGAATTTCTTCTCAAAAAGGATGTAGAAGCAGGAAAAATTGAATTTCGCAATATTGAAGGACTTACCATTGAAAACCGTATTGCAAAAATGCAGCCCATTCCCGATGATGTAATGGAAGAACTCAAGAAATGTCATGTCATCCTTAAGGGACCCACAACAACTCCTCAGGCAGGTGACGGTTTACCAAACATTGAAAGTGCAAATGTTGCCATGAGAAAAGCACTTGACCTTTTTGCAAATCTCAGACCTGTACGCATTCCCGAAGAAGGCATTGACTGGACATTCTTCCGTGAAAACACAGAAGGTGCCTATGCAGTAGGTTCAAAAGGTGTCAATGTAACTGACGAACTGGCATTGGACTTTGTTGTTACAACCACAGAAGGTACAGAAAGAATTGCCCGTCTTGCATATAATTATGCAAAAAACAACAAAAAAGACCGCGTTTCAATTATTCAGAAGGCTAATGTTATCAAGACAACAGACGGTAAATTCCTTAATATCTGCCGTGAAATTTCCAAAGATTATCCTGAAATTACGACAGATGAGTGGTATATAGATATCTGTACTGCAAAACTCATTGATAAAAAGAGAAGAACAGACTTCAAGGTTTTCGTTCTTCCCAATCTTTACGGAGATATAATTACTGATGAAGCCGCTGAATTTCAGGGTGGTGTCGGAACTGCGGGCAGTGCAAATATCGGTAAAAGATATGCAATGTTTGAAGCAATACACGGTTCGGCACCGAGAATGGTTAAAGAAGGAAGAGCACAATATGCTGATCCCTGTTCAATGCTCCGCGCTGCTGCTATGCTTCTTTCACACATAGGATATATTGAAGAAAGTGTAAATCTTGATAAAGCACTTGATATCTGTATGGCAGATGAAAGCATGAAGATAACCGGTCGAGATGACGGCTGTTCATGTACTGATTTCGGTAATTTTGTCATGGATACACTTGTAAAAATAACTAATTCTGATAAGGAAATGATCTAAATGAAAACTCCGGGTGAAATTTCGTCTTCTGTAATATCCCGTTTACCTCGTTATTACCGATTTCTTTGTGAATTATATTCAAACGGAAAAAAGCGTATATCATCAAAAGAACTTGCAGAAATCATGGGATTTACAGCGTCTCAGGTAAGACAGGATTTTAACTGTTTCGGCGGTTTCGGGCAGCAAGGTTACGGATATAATATTGAACAACTCATAGGTGAGTTTTCTGCAATACTCGGTCTTAATCAGCTCAAAACCGCAATACTTATAGGTGCGGGAAATCTCGGGCGAGCCGTTGCAAGTCAGATGTCATTTGAAGATAAAGGATTTAAGCTTATCGGCATATTTGACTGCGACCCATTATACAACGGTATCAAAATCAGGGATATTCCTATTTCTACTGACGACCGTATTGAATCCTTCTGCAAAGAGAATATGCCCGACATGGCTGTACTTTGTCTTCCTGCAGATAAAGCCCCCGAAATGGTTGATTCTCTTGTGTCTCTCGGCATCAGAAGTTTTTGGAATTTTTCGCATTACGATATTCACAGGAAATATCCCCAGATGAATGTTGCTAATGTTCATTTAAGCGATTCACTCATGACACTGTCATTTATTATTAAAAACAACAGTAACGGAGAATAATTATGATAAAAGTCGTCAGTCTTGATATTCTTGATCTGATAGGTTTTCCCTCAGGTATTTTATTTGTACTGAAGGAAAATCAGGATGATTCCTCTGTTAAGGTATCTTTCTACAGTTTTGATGTCGCAACAAAATCCATTGCCACAGTAACAAAAAATGCGTACCTTCTTACAAAATTCGGAAGTTCATACTCCCCCATTGCAAGACAGCTCGGTGATTATGTTTCCTGTGATGCGGCAAAACTATGGAACGGTCAAATTTTTGTTATCTATTCAACGGGTGAAACAGGCATATTTGATGAGCAAGGTAACTTGATAAAAACTACCGATATAAAATATCGTGAGTCTCCTGCAAGAGATGTTGCGGTAGAAAATAATTTTATATGGAGTGCTGTTCCTGAACTAAATCTGATTATCAAGTATTCTCTTTTGCAAAATCGTGTAGTAATGAGAATAGGCGGAGAAACATCAGATACGTTTTCTTATCCTGTTTCAGTCTGTGAATATGACGGATATCTCTATGTATGTAACAGAGATTCTCAAAGGATAAGTAAGGTCAGCCTTACAGATTTTTCAGTTGAAAACTATAAACAATTTGATGAACCCGTATATAAATATATTAAGGTTGATGATAATGAATTTGTCATTCTTGACTCAGGAGTATATCTTTTGTAACATCAAATAATAATCTTGAAATATCAATAATATTTTTATCAAATCTATAATATCAGTTATCTATTTCGTAGGATTTAACTCAAAACAACTATAATATCAGAATGAGGTTTACTATGATACATTATATTGAAAATGAAAGCATGAAAGTCGGAGTCAAAGAATATGGCTGTGAGCTTACAAGCATATATTCAAAAAATGACAGTTACGAATATTTATGGCAGGGTGACGAGAGTATATGGTACGGTCAATCGCCCATTCTTTTTCCTATTGTAGGACGGCTTATTGATGACAAATATACTCTTAATAATACAGAGTATACTATGCCTAAACACGGCTTTGCACGAAAAACCGAGTGGACACTTCTTTCTAAAGAAGATGACTCAATGTCTTTTATTCTGTCTGAAAGTGAAGACACATTGAAAATATTCCCTTATGAATTTGATTTAATTGTTACATATACTATCAATGAGAACACACTTACGGTAAATCACTGTGTTGTAAATAAAAATGACAAAGAAATGTATTTCTCTCTTGGTGCTCATCCCGGATTTAACTGTAAAATCGGTGATAGACTTGTTTTTGATACAAAAGAGTGCTTAAGCACTGAAAAAATTGACTTGGTCAATTCTCTCAGATTACCTGAAACTTATCCTGTCCTTAATAACGAAACCGATATAATTATTACCCAGGATATCTTTAATGAAGATGCTCTCATTTTACATGGTATAAAATCAGAGAATATTACCCTTATTCATAATGACAATAAGCATACTGTAAAATTCAATCTCGGAAAAGCACCATATCTCGGCATCTGGGCAAAACCCGGTGCACCTTATGTCTGCATAGAGCCGTGGTTCGGTGTAAATGATTCTTTTACAAAGAAAAATGATTTTTCTGAAAAAGATGCTATAAACAAACTGGATAGCGAAGACATTTTTAACTTCACTTGGAAAGCAACTTTTATTGATTGAGTGTTGACATAACTGCAAATTTACAGTAAAATTATAATGTAAGCAAAAGGAGAATTAATTATGGATGATTTTGAAAACATCGTTACCGTAATTGACGATGACGGAAATGAACATATATTTGAAGAGCTCGACAGAATTGAAACTGAAGAGGGCAAAAAATATATCGCATTGGTTCCCCTGTATGATGAAGAAGAAACAGAAGACGAAGGAGAACTTATAATACTGAGAGTTTTTGAAACTGACGGTGAAACAGTTCTTGAACCCATTGAAGATGATAATGAATTTGAAGAAATTTCATCTGCTTTTGAAGAAAGACTTGCAGAATTCTTTGATTTTGAGGAAGAAGAATAATAATTAACAAAAATTAATACACCCTGCTTTGTGCGGGTACCCGACAGCCAATATTAACCCAACACACATTTTAAGGGATTCCTGATACTCCGTCCGCGGATTGCAGACCTCCCGATTTTATCGGACGAAGGGAGCGTGAACCGGATGGGAGGAAACCCACCTGCTATAGAGAGCAGGTTATTATTGCTGTCTACGGCAAAGCGGGGCATAAAAAAACTACGGCATTTCTGCTGTAGTTTTTTTATAATTAATGCTTATTTATCGGAAAGTTTTCTTATATATCTCTTAAAGAAGGTTATTCCGTCAGCCATAGAACTTACGGGAATTCTTTCATTGGTACCGTGTGTTGTAAGAAGAAGTGATGTACTTACAAGGAAAGGAGAATATCTGTAAATATTTTCACAGACCGCCTCATAATGACAGGCATCGGTGCCGCCCATTACGAGATAAGGTGCAACAATATTATTGCTGTCTGTTCTCATACATATATCTTCAATGGTCTTAAAACATCTGGAATCTGTGGGCGAAAGCTTTGAAGGATTTTTCCAGCCGGGTTTTACCGTAATTTCAGCCTTTTTATTTCTGATAACCTTTCTGAGGTGCTTCTTAGCGTCTTCTACAGTTTCTCCGGGATAAATTCTTACATTAACATTGATACTTGCTCTTTGTGGAAGAACATTGGGAGCAGGACTGCCCGAAGCCATTGTAACACCCTGTGTTGTTCTTATAAGACTTGCAGCAGGAGGAATATAAGTCATAGCTTTTGTAATAAGAGGCTTAAGAAGCTTAAGATTACAGGTAATAAGTCTGACAGGATATGAACAATTTCTACCGATTTTATCAAACAATTCCATCATCATAGGTGAGAGTTCAGCTTTAAATTGATGATTTTCTATATCCTTGATAACATCAGCAAGATATCCGAGAGCTGTATGATTGGGTGACTGTGATGAATGTCCGCCTTTTGCGGTGACAGCAACTTCAAAATCTGCATAACCTTTTTCAGCAACACCGATACCCGCAAGGTTCTTATTAAGAACACCCTTGACATTGACAGGGAGTATTGCACCGCCCTCATCAAGGACACAATCGAGGTGAATACCGTTCTTTTCAAAGTAATCGCACATAAATACTGCACCCGAAGCATCAGAACTCATTACCTCTTCATTATGACCAAGACAAAGATAAATATCTCTTACAGGTTCAAATCCTTCAGCGAGAAGGTCTTCAACGCTTTCCATAACACCTATAAGATGGTTCTTCATATCAAGAGCACCTCTGCCCCAGATAAATTCGCCGTCATCAAAGCCTTCAAACGGAGGATGGGTCCAGTCATCATAAGTACCTTCGGAAATAGGAACAACATCCTGATGAGCAAGAAGGGCAATAGGAGCACAGGAAGAGTCACTTCCCTTCCATTTGAACATAAGAGCACCTTTACATACATCAATCATATCAAGTTTTTCATGAATAAGAGGATATCTCTCCTTAAGAAACTCATGAAATCTGTCAAAATTTGACCAATCAGTAAGTTCAGGATCCTTATTGGCGACCGTAGGAATTTTTATTGCATCGGAAAGATTTTTTCTGAATCTGTCAAGATCAACTTTTTCTTCAGGAAGCTTCTCTGAAGAAACCTTTTCAGGTTTATAAAAGTATGCTTTAACAGGGATAGATGCCAATGCTGCACCCATTCCAATCAGCATGGCATATTTAATTTTTGAATCCATATCTTTATCCTCGCTTTTCATTATTTTCAAACGCTTTTCTGCGTTGTTTTCTTCTCTGTATTTGTTTATTCCGATACGAAATTAAGCATAACGGCACAATAAAAATTACTATAATTAAGGCTATTATAATAAATATCGGACTTTTTATGACATTAACAAGCTTATCAAGCATAAATTTGAATGTACTTCTTTCAACATCAAAATCTGCAACAAGATCAACTTCCGCAACTGACTCCCCTGCATATTTAATTACTGCACGGCCGAGCTTGTCACCTTTTTTAACGGGAGCATCTGTTTCCTGAGCGGTTATTTCAGAAATAGGTTCAATAAATACACTTTCAGCATTTACGCCTGCAGGTACAAGGGCATTTACATTTTCAGCAGGCACAAGACTCACATAATCAAAATCATCAGATAATCTGACTTTAACTTCACATACATAAGTGGACACATTTGCCACTTCACGCAATTTAATATTTTCAAAAACCCATTCATAAAGCTTTTTTGATGTAACAAAAGACATATTCTCACTGACATTATCAGCATCATAATCTTTATTGTCAGCATTCATTACAACGCAAATATAATTATATCCGTCCTTTGATGCGATAGAAACGCAGTTACAGTTTAGAGCAGAGGTATAACCCGATTTACCACCTTTAACATACTTGAAATAGTAGTCACCGATTCCGCTGTTTATAAGATTATTTGTTGTTTTAAGATAACGGGGCTGAGTATATTTATTTGTAGCAGGCATTTCATAAAGAAAAGTGGAAATAATCTGAGAAAATGCAGAGTTATTCATGCAATAATTGAAAATTACAGCAATATCCTTAGCTGTAGAATACTGTCCCTCCTCGTTAATTCCGATGGGATTTGTAAAATTAGTATCAGAAAGCCCGAGATTAATTGCAAAGTCATTCATCATATCAATAAAAGCAGAGCGGCTTCCTGCAATATATTCGGCTAAAACTTCTGCAGCATCACCTGCATTATAAACAAGCATGCAATGAAGCAACTCTTCCACTGTCATAACCTCGCCTACGAGGATACCAGCAGTTGTTGTTCTGTAACGCTCAACGGTATGAATCGCTGTTTCTGAAGCAGTAACTGTCTCACTGAGATTGGTGCAATTTTCAATGGCAAGAATTCCGGTTACAATTTTTACAATTTCACCGGGGTCACATTTTTGCTCGGAATTCTTATCATATATTACGGTTGCGTCCTCATCAGAACTGACAAGATATGCAATCGGTGCATCTGTTTCAAAAGAACTTGTAAAAGCAGCAGAACAAAAAAGTGAAAGCGAAGAGCATAAAACACAAAATGTTAATATAAAAATAATTGATTTTTTCATAGACAACACCGACCTCTTGTTGTATTATATAAATATGGCTACAATAAATACCTGACCGGAGGACAAACAATGATTTACATTACCGGGGATATCCACGGCGATACCGAAAGACTCAGTAAAACAGAATTAAGTATGCTCAATGCAAATGACACACTTATAGTTTGCGGAGACTTTGGCTTTATATGGAATGATGATAAAAAAGAAAAACAATATCTGAATCTCCTTGAAAAAAGAAAGTACAATATTTGCTTTATTGACGGAACACATGAAAACTTTGATGTTCTGAACAATTTTCCGGTTGTATTATGGCATTCAGGAAGAGTGCATAAAATCAGAGATAATGTTTTTCATCTCATGCGTGGGCAGATATATGAAATTGACGGTAAAAAGATTTTCACAATGGGAGGCGGAGAAGACCCTGAGCTTGATTTACAGGAAAACGACGACATGACTCTAAGAAAAGAAATTCCGACTGCACAGGAAATGCTGACAGGTGTCACAAATATCGAAAAGCACGGTTACAAGGTTGACTATATCATAACACATGAGCCACCTGCAAAAATCCGTGACTTTCTGCTGCTTTCAGAAAACAAAACTCTGAGAGTTACTGCACTCGGTGCATATCTTGACGAATTATCTCAGCAGTGTGAATATAAGAAATGGTTTTTCGGCAGTATGCATATTGATAAATTTATTTCTGAAACGCACACTTCCCTGTTCAAGAACATTGTAAGTACAGAACCGAATCCAAATAAAAAAAGGTTCAGAAAATAAGTGATTTCAACGCCTGCTCTGCATCTTTATAAGAAAATCCACCGGGAGAACGGTCAAAGTTTTTAACTCCGTTTATCCATCTGAGTGAAATCTCTTCTGCTTCTTCTTTAGAATACGAAACATCAACACTGCAAAGGGAATTCACTGCAGATACAAGGCAATCAAGTTCACAATTTAATGTGCTGAGTATTGTTCCGAGTTTCTCGGGACAATATTTTTTTGCTCTTTCGAGAAGTGTGGGCATAAAAACAGCACAAGCTTTACCATGCGGAATATTATGAGACTCTGTAAGATAATATCCGACAGTATGCGGAAAAAGAGTTCCTGCTGTATTTATTGCATAACCTGCATATATTGATGCAATATATATTTTTTCAAAATCAATTTCAGAGTGTTCGTTGAAATTTTTATTAAGTATATACGGTACAAGTAAACTTATAGCATTTAAAGAAAAAATATTTACGGTCTCATTATCAGCATTTGACAAAAAAGCCTCTACTGCATGGCAAAAAGCATCAAGAGCAGTTGATACTCGCACATCATCAAGAGCACTGAGAGTATAAGTATAATCGCAAAAAGCGATATCTGCATAGCAATCAAGTCCTGAAATGCTCTTTTTAATACCCGTTTCGGAATTAGTAAGTACACTGACTCCTGTGACCTCACTTCCTGTCCCAGCAGTAGTACCTATCAGGGCGACAGGTTTATGAAAAGAGGGAACGGCTCTTTCGTAAATATCGCTGTGCTTCCAGAAAGGATTTTCGCAGAACAGAGCAACAGCTTTTGTTGCATCAAGAACGGAACCGCCGCCGATACCAAGGATATAATCAGCTTCAAAAGCTCTTGCAAGTTCTCCTGCTTTTTTACAAGTAGAAGTAAGCGGATTACTTTCAATTTCATTAAAAATCTGATATGAAATACCATGCTTACAAAAAATTTCAAGCACATCGTCAAGAGCACCGCTTAATCTTGCTGAAGTCCTTCCCGTGACAATGAAGCAACGCCTACCCATATTGAGAAGCTGTGAATAATTATCATTCAGACAATTTTTACCTGAATAAACTCTTACGGGCATATAAAAATTTATATTCATAAATATAACCACCTAAACATTATGTTTATATTATAATAAAAATAATTCTGAATGTAAACGGATTTAAGAAAACATTTAAAAAAATATGGGACCGGATTATCCGATCCCAAAAAATCAGTTAATTGCAATATAAGATATTTCAAAAAATTCTCTGAATTCCTTAAAAACAAATTTTACTTTACTGTAATTGCCGGGTCTTATATTAATTATTCTCTTATATCCTATAGTTCCATAAGTTTCCAGCTTCTTCCATTTTTTACGTTCATAGTCATAACAATGAAGTTCAAATTCCTCGACATGCTGCCCGTGAAGTATATTCTCACTGATTGTTATTTTATCAAAAAACTCACCTTCTGCAATTTCAAAGGAAATTTCAGGCTTTCTGTCATTGTCTGCAGGTCTCCAAAAAGAATCACATTCATCAGATACAACATTTTCAGGATTACAAGTTTTATCAAAACAGCTGGAAGCAGAAATATTTTTACTTTGTGAAAGAAGATTATAACCGAAATACAGTTTAAGATCACAGCCAAGGGCAGTGAGTATCTGAGTGTCAATATCATCAATTTCTCCTCTTTTGTTTGGAGAAAGACCGAGCATAAGACAGGAATTGTTACCAACAGTATTATAGTAAAGTTTCAGAAGCTTGTCCTTGGTCTTGATTGAATACTTATCATCCTCTTCAAAAAACCAATGTGAACGCATGGGTAGAGATACTTCACAAGGATACCAGATAAAATCAGTCTCCTTTTTTATTGCCTTTCTGCTGCCAAGATCAAGGTCATAAGTATGAACTGATTTCTTTGAAAGAGAATGCGATTCACTTCCGTCATCTTTAACACCGAGATAAGCGGGAACAACACTCCATTCATCAGTACGGGTTACACCTTTTTCATTTCCGCACCAGCGAACATCAGGACCACGGAAAGATATAACAGCTTCAGGCTGCAGCTTTCTTATAAGTGAGTAATATCTTCCCCAGTCATGCTTCTGCAGACGGGTTTCATTCTCACCGCATACAGCATCAAGCCATACGCAGAAAATATTACCGTAATCAGAAAGAAGCTCAGTAAGAATGCCGCAGAAAAAGTCATCATATTCTTTACCTGAACCATAACTTTTTTCATGTCTGTCCCACGGTGCAAGATAAATACCGAATTTAAGTCCGTATTTTTTACAGGAATCCGAAAGCATCCTGACAAGATCTCCGTTTCCGTCAAGCCAATTTGAATTTTTAATACTGTAATCAGTAAATTGCGTAGGCCATAAACAAAATCCGTCATAATGCTTACAAGTGAGCACAAGACCTTTCATTCCTGCTGTTTTGGCAAGAGCACACCAAGAATCTGTATTCATTTCCTCAGGCCAGAACATAGAGGGAGGAGTAAAACCATCACCGTACTGTTTTCCTGTAAAAACAGGCATACCATAACTTATAAGACCGTAAAACTCGGTTTTTTGCCATTCAAACTGCCGTTTAGAAGGTACTATATTGACAGTTGATTTATAACCTTTTTCCATCAGGTTTATCCTTTCAATCGTTATTGGTTGCTACGATGTCAGCACCCGTATCAAGGATATTTTCAATAATCACCTGACCGAGAGTAACGGGTGCTTCTACACAGACAGAGTTAATAACCTCCATACAATCAAAAAGCATAGTCTTAGGAACAGGCTTACTTGATTTTACGGGAACTACGGGATGAATTCCGCCACAAACTTTTACCGAAGTAGTGAGAGAACGGGTAGGATTTGTAATCTCTGTTTTTGCATAGTTTTCCCCGCGTTTACAGGTATTTCCGGTAACAGAAATAATTTCTGCATCGTTATATTCTACAGTAACACTGCAGCCGAGAGGGCATGCAACACATGTAAGTTCTCTTGTCATATATTATTCCTCCACTCTGACAACGATAGTACTGTTTTCATTCATTGAAGCAAGAACATCAGCAGGGACAACTACGTTTTCCATTTCACCGGGTGCAAGTTTAACCTTTTTCTTGGAAGAAATTACCTTGCCGTCACACTCAAGAACAACTTTTGCATTCTTAAATATCTGACCAACACGAAAATAAAGTTTTATATCTTCCTTATTATTTATGTTAACACGCTGAGGAACAAGATATCTGACACCGTTTCCGGTGGTTGTATTTACATATACGGGAGAATTATCACATTTTCCGAGAATGTAATCTGCTGCACCCTTACCTGCAATCTGTGATTCAAGTGTAACATAGTCAACAAGGTCATGTACATGCAGAACATTACCGCAGGCAAAAATACCTTTGTGGTCAGTCTGACGCATTTCATCAACAACAGCACCGCTTGTTATTCTGTCAATGCCGATTCCTACGTTCTTTGTGAGCTCATTTTCAGGAATAAGGCCGACTGAAAGCATCAGAGTATCGCATTCAATGTATTCCTTAGTAGATTCTATTGGCTGCAATTTTTCATCTACCTTGGCAATGGTTACGCCTTCAAGTCTGTCCTTTCCGTGTGTCTCAACAACGGTAGTGCTGAGCTTCAGCGGAATTCCGAAATCGTCAAGACACTGAACGATATTTCTTGTAAGACCGCCCGAATACGGCATAAGTTCACATACGACTTTTACTTCTGCACCTTCAAGAGTCATTCTTCTTGCCATGATAAGACCTATGTCACCTGAACCAAGAATAACAACCTTTTTGCCGGGCATATAGCCGTCGAGGTTCACATATTTCTGTGCAGTGCCGGCTGTCATAATTCCCGAAGCACGGGTACCTGCAATTTCAAGTGCACCTCTGGGACGCTCTCTGCAACCCATTGCAAGAATTATGGCTTTTGCATTTATTTTAAGAAGACCGTCAGTTTTATTGACAGCCGTAACAACATTACTGTCGTCAATATCAAGTACCATTGTATCAGTTTTTACGACAATATCTGTCTTTTCAACCTGCTCAATAAATCTGGCAGCATATTCAGGTCCTGAAAGTTCTTCACCGAAATAATGAAGTCCGAATCCTGTATGAATGCACTGTTCAAGAATGCCGCCGAGAGTTTCTGCTCTTTCAAGAACAATTATGCTCTCAACACCGCATTCTTTTGCTTTAAGGGCAGCAGCCATGCCTGCAGGACCGCCACCGACAACAACAAGATCAAAATTAATCATGACATCTACCCCCATTACTTAGTTTTATCAAAAAGAATATTGGAACCGTTGCCGAATTTTGTTATATCATTAATTTCACAGCCGAGCTCTCTTGCTAAAATCTCAACTACCTTGGAACCGCAGAAACCGCCCTGACAACGACCCATACCTGCTCTTGTTCTTCTCTTTACACCGTCAACATCACGAGCACCTGCAGGAGCTTTTATAGCATCAATGATTTCACCTTCGGTAATTGTTTCACATCTGCAGACGATTCTTCCGTAAGCAGGATTTTCAGCAATAGCAGCAGCTTTTTCTTCATCAGTAGCATGTCTGAAACGAAAAACATCTTCTCTTACACCATTGAACTTTTCATTATCTTCAACATTACCAATGGCATCTTTGATAATATCAACAAGATACTCGGCAATAGCAGGAGCTGAAGTAAGACCGGGAGATTCAATACCCGATGCATGAATAAACTGAGGATTTACCTTACTGGGACCGAGAATAAAGTCGTCATTAACAGGATGTGCTCTGAGACCGGTAAAAGAAGTAATAGCATTTCTTGTCGAAACAGCAGGACAACTTTTAACAGAAAACTTCTTTATCGTACCGAGACCGTCTGCAGTAGTTGCGGTGTCATCCTTATGATCCATATCTTCAGCTGTGGGACCGATAAGAAGGTTTCCGTCTACTGTAGGCGAAACGAGAATTCCCTTGCCCATTTTCGTAGGACACTGGAATATAGTATGAGAAACCATATTTCCGACAGCTTTATCAAGAATAAAATATTCACCGCGACGCATAATAAGCTTTACGCAGTCATCACCTATCATCTCGGCTATATCATCAGAATGAGCACCCGCAGCATCTACAATAAACTTTGTTTTAATTTCTCTGTCATCAGCTTTTACAGTAAAAATACCGTCATCAAATGATATGGCATCAACCTTGAAGTTTCTTATAAACTCAACACCGTTAGTGACAGCATTTTCAGTAGCAGCAATGGTAAGTTCATAAGGACAGACTATTCCGGCACTCTCTGCATCAAGAGCACCGAAAACCTCATCACTGAGATTGGGTTCAAGAGCTTTAAGTTCTTCTCTATTCAATATTTTAATGTCAGGAACTCCGTTCGCAACGCCTCTGTCATAAAGTTCCTTAACAGTCTGCATTTCTTCCTCCGAAAATGCGACAACAAGTGAACCGTTCTTTTTATAAGGGACAGAAAGCTCCCTGCATACTTCTGACATCATTGCACAACCCTTTACATTGAGGTGTGCTTTAAGTGTTCCGGGTTTTGCATCAAAACCGGCGTGAACGATACCGCTGTTTGCTTTACTTGCACCCATAGCAACATCATTTGTAGCCTCAAGAAGGACCGTCTTAAGGTTGTACTTTGAAAGTTCACGGGCAGTAAGTGCACCGATTACACCGGCACCTATAATTGCAACATCATAACACATACCAACATCTCCTTGCTGAAATAAAAGCAATTTATCAAACATAATTATTATATTACTTTTGTATAAATAAATCAACTGTTTAATTATTTATATTATAAAATCATAAATCAT
>SVQH01000040.1 GCA_015065425.1 Oscillospiraceae bacterium | reverse complement strand
ACGGCTTCTTTTTCATATTTTTCTACTTCATCAAGGGCTTTTTTCATAAGTGCAACACTGTTCGGGGAAGCATCAAGTACCTGTGTAGCACTGTTATAAACCTGATCGGTAACATTTTTCATTATCCTTGCTCCCGATGCGAAATCATTAAATACATTTTCAAAATCCTTATTTTTCTCAAGTGCATTGCCCACTACAGCATAATTATTTGCTACTGAATATCCGCTTAACATAAATTTGCTGTAATCTTTTTTATTATATGCATCATAAGCATTTTTTCTGTCTGTTTTTATCTGATTGATTGCTTTAACTGCGGTGTATGCCTTCTCTCCCAAATCTGCAAGTTTAACATTACAGGAAGAACACTTCAGGGTTTTCAAATCAAACTTATGGCCTGCAAGAACTCCGTTTTCGGCACCGCAAAAGCATTTTTGTGAGCTGTAGCAATTATGATGGGCGTATTTGTGGAAATGGAACTGTTTACTGCAGTCGGTACATTTATAATAATTTCCGTTTTTCTGAAAATCGTGCTTTGACGAAGCTTCAAGACCTACTGAGGTTCTGAGAATAAGTCGGGCATCGGCAGAACTGATACTTTCATCATAATCCATGTTTGCATAAATCAGCTGAGCTTCGCCGAGAGCTTCAAGCCCCACGGAATATCTGAGAACAAGTCTTGCATCTGCAGATGAAACAACATAGTCATCATCCACATCGCCCATAGGATAACCGTCAAAAAAGGAGGAGATTATATTATAGTTTTTATTTATAGTTGCTTCTCCGAGATACCCTTTGACATTTCCCGTAACCGTAATAAGAGAGTTTTCCACCTTCATTTCCTTGCCGCTTTTCACTTCAAACACAAGCTTTGCAACATTGAAAGAAGAGCCGTATCCCGAATCCTCTGTCAGGCAATCAAGAAAAGAAAGTCCCAGCTTTGCATTTCCTGCAGCAGAAATATTAGGAGAATACATCAATATCCTGTTGGTAACCAGGGTGTTTATATAATTCTCTGCAGAAGTACCGTAATAAGACATGCTTTTGCAGGTAAAAACATTGCTGTCATAAGCAATATTCAGATTACAGGAATACATTTCCAGTGCATCCTTAAGATATAAATAAACAACTACATCATTTCCCGAGAGGTTATCTGTAAGAGAAGCATAGGTAGGAGCATTCTTTATTTCAGAAACATAGGAAGAAGTTAATTCATGTTCAGCAGTTATTCTCTGATAATTAACACCACTGCCATAATCAAATCCGACAGATGAAGAAATTGAAATCACAGAACCCCTTACTTTTGGTTCCATTCCGCTTTTTACATTAAGTACAACATTGAACAAATTTATCTTTTGAGAATACTGTCCGCTATTGGTCAGAACATCCAAAAAAAATAGACCGACATCTGCTTTTCCGGCTTCTGTAACATCTACACCGTAATTGTTTAAAGTATAGCTATTTCTTTTATTGCTGGTATAATACAAATTTCTGAGATAATCTTCATCATCTGTACCGGTGAGAGTAGCTGTATCAAATGTAAAAATATTCGCATCAAAGAGAATATCAATTTCTCCGACTGCAAGACAGCCTGCATTATTAAAGTACACAGAAATAACAACCTTATTATCTGATTTTGTATCCGACATAGTTATGGTTGGATTGGCTGCTGATGAACTTATAATGCAAGAAGAAACAATAATAGTGCAGATAATAAATACTGAAACAAGTTTTTTTCCACGAGCAAGTTTTTGCATTTTAATTTCTCCTCTGAATAAAATGTAAATTGTAATATAGAAAATTTAATTTATATTTTACTACAATATATAGATTTGTCAATAGAACAAACCACTCTATATACATATAAGCAAAACATTTTAATATAATTATTATTCTATCATCGATATCACAAAACCATTTTTCTTGCAAGCAAGTTAAAGACATTAAATCATATTTACAGAATCCCTCAACTTTCTGTACAGAATCTAATTATACAGTGCTTTTTAATTAAAAAACCGTGACACAGCGTACTACAGCGTCACGGTTGATTTATTCTTTCGGGATACCTTCTGTTTTCTCACAGCGTACTGTTACTCTGTACTGTCCTCCCGGGGTACAGGTGAAGAGAGTCAGATCCCAGTCGCCGCCTTTCATCTCTTCCACATCTGTTGGTTCAAGGGATTCCTGAACAACCACATCATAATAAAATGTATTTCCGGCAACATCCTTAAAAACTATCCTGTCGCCCGGGGCAAGATGCTTAAGATTTGAAAAATGTGATGTGTAATTGTGTGCAGCAATTATAAAACTGCCTGTATAAGCACTTCCCTCATATCTGCAGGGAGAAATTTTAAGAAGAAAATCACTCCATGTATCAAGAACGGGAAGTGTCAGTTCCAATGACGGAATTTCAAGTACACCGATATACTTATATCCGTTTATCTCTGTTGTGGGCATTTCCATATCGGGATATAAGACATAATCGGGGATAAAATCCACATCCTCATACTTGGAATAACCCTCAATCTGCTTCTGTTTTTCTTCCAGATACCTGCTCAATTCTTCTGCAGCAAGTAAAGCTGTTTTTTCTGCCCTTTTTGCATCATATAAATTATATGATGCAAGGATTCCTGCAGCAAGAATAAGAGCAAGTCCTGCTATGATAAAAACTGAACCTTTTTTAATTTTCATCTTCATCCCCTCTGCGTTTCAAAAGTCCGAGAGTGATGGAGAACAGTCCGCATGCCACAAGCATAGGTACGGGCCACCAAAGCTGTCCCGTGTTGGGGATTTTTTCTTCATCTTCAGGGGTGAGTGTAGGTTCATCACCGGGAGTTGTTACAGAACCTTCCTCAGGTACAGTAGTATCATCGGAGGTTGTACTGTCCTCCGAAGCTGTGCTTTCTTCAGAGCCTGTGCTTACCTCGGGGGTTGTACTTTCTTCAGAGTCTGTGCTTACCTCGGGGGCTGTACTCCCCTCAGGATCTGTTGTTTCTTCCGCTCCCGTAGTAGGCTCGTCACCGGGGGGAAGTGTATATTTATTTGTAATAAGGAAAGTTATACCGTTAAGAGAAACTGTAACATTGTAATTTTCAGATTCTTCCTCAATTACAGCCCACTGAAAATTACTGTCAAGGTCTGTCCATGTATAAGACCAGTTATTGTCTTTATTAAGTCTCTCGGTGTCAAAAATCTCTCCGTCACGCAGAAGCTGAACGGTTATATATGCAGGTCTGTTTTCTTCATTACCTTCGTCGTCCCATTTTTTCAGAACCCTTCTTGTAATGTAAGAACCGGTAATATCAATGGTAACCCGGGAGGAAAACTTGGGTCTTGCTGTTACATTATATATAAGCTCCGTGTCGGCTTCATCAAAGGTGGGAAGCGTAACACAGAAAGGGTCACTGATATATTTGAAATTATCCTGAATATGTGCCGTTGCACCTACAAGATAAAGTCCGGGGAGCATTTTCTCGTTGGCAGAAAAGGTAAGTTTTCCGTTTACATCGGTAGTGCCCGTTGCAACAGGTTCAATATCATCTCTCAGTGCATATCCGTCAAGAGCACCTGCAATCCCCCGCCATTCATCGACATTTTCGCCATGAAGGCTCACGGGATAACTGTCAAAGGGACTGACAGCAGTAAAATTGCCGGATTTATCAACCGTTGCGATTTTATAGAGTCGAAATTCTTCACCGGCAATGGGAACACCGGCTTCAACATGAACTATACTAAGCGATACTTCTGCATCCGTATCTATATACGGTGCCGCACTGACACCTGTCACAAGTGTCATCAGCAGCATAACAACACCCAGAATAAGTGCTGTTTTTCTGAACGGTTTTCTTTTTTGCAACAATTTCTCCCCCTTCCCTTTTTCAGTTTTAATTTTCATTAGATATCATCGGAGATACTGTATTTTTTCTTTTTTTGGGTTTGAATAACAGTATAAGTACAAGTCCGAAGAGTATGGGGATAGCAATAATCGGAGCAACGATCAGCGGCTCAATCTGAACTGCATCAGCCGTGACTCTTATTACCTTTGATTCTTCAAGATTTTCTGTTCTGTGTCCTCTTACAAGAAGTCTGTGAGAGTTTATTCCGTAAGGAGTACAGGTGACAAGCGTACAGTAATCTCCGTCAGGAATAACACCGAGAGCACTTGTATCGTCAGGCTCAACTATAAGTATCTGATCAACCTCATAAGTAAAAACCTCATTAAGCACTCTTATAACAAACACATCACCGTTTACGAGCTTATCAAGGTCTGTAAAAAGCTTTGCACTGGGAAGTCCCCGATGTCCTGATATGACGGAGTGGGTATTCACTCCGCCTATGGGCAGAAAAGACCAGTCAAGATGTCCTATTGCTATCTGAAGAACGGAATCACTTGTGCCGTGATATATGGGAAGAGATACATTTATTGAAGGTATCTCTATGTACCCCATAACACCCGTACCTGTGACATTAAGAAGTTCATTGTACTCTTCTTTCATGGAATCACTGAGATAAAACACATTGTCCCTTCCTGCAAGTGACCTGTTATATTCATGGGCTTTTTCAAGAAGTTTTGCATATTCATCTTCATTCATATTGCTGACAGCATTGGCATAGTCAGCAATGGCTTTTGAAGAATGGAAGGAATTCCAGTAATTACTGACAGACGGATAAAGTAACAGGGACAAGCCTGCTATCAAAACAATCAGAATAAATATTGTGGAAATACGGCTGTTTTTCTTTTTGCCTTGATTTCCCTTTTTATTATTCACATTTTCCTGATTATCACTGACAGGGGCATTTTCGGAATTTTCAGCAACAGTTTCTGCCGTTTCATTTTTTTGAACAGCATTTTCACCGATATTCTCCTTTTGCCTTTTTCCTTTTGCCTTCATAGCAGGATTCTCCTTATTAAGTTACCGCAAGCCTCACCTGTGCTCTCGCACAGGCAAGGCCGATTATTTTAATTGAGAGTAAACCGGGTTTATGTATAACTAAAAATTAAGCTTCACAGCTCATTCTTCTTCTGGATACAAGAACGATAACTGCACCGACAACGAGAAGAGCACCTATTACATAAAGAACAGTTGTACCCATACCACCGGTTGAGGGAAGTTCAGCACCGGTCTTGTTGATAACCTGAACACCGCCTTCAGTATACTTGCTGTTTTCAAGGTCAACGGCAGCATCTTTGTTTCCATTTGCGATTTCAACCTTAACTCTTTCCTTGAGCTTATTATATCCTGTGGGAGCAACAGTTTCTTCAAGATAATAATTACCGTTGTCAAATCCTTCAACGGTAACAGTACCGTCAGCTATTTCAAATTCTTCTATGATACCTGTGCCTGCAGCAATTTCAGCAGCAGTTGCGACGCGAAGATTGTCACCGTCAGCAATAAGCTTTATAACATTTCCGTTTTCTGCAGCATCATAAAGCTTAAATTTTGCACCGTTGAGAAGAGTGCCGTCAGAGGTTGTCTTAACAACATCAAAGCGGAAAACTAAAGTTTCGGTTTTTGCAGGTGCTGTTTCAACGGTAGCATCTTCACCATAAGAAAGAATAACCTCATTGGGGTTTACCAGCTCGTAAATTAAGGCATCTTTATTAACAACAGCATTATAAGTGATAACTATCTTTGTATTCTTTTCTGTGATAGTATCAAGATAAGCCTTTGCAAAACGGATTTCAAAAATACAGTCATCGGTTGCGTCTGTATTTACAGTATAATCAGTACCTTTTGTAAGACCTGCAATTTCGATGGAATCAGCATTAAGAGTAAGACCGCTTGAAAGTGTATCATGTACAACATAGTTTGCCGCACCGGGCTGAGCTGTTACAGTAATTCTGTAGTTAACTGTCTCACCGATACCGGCAGTATTTGTTTTGCCCCATGTGCTATTATCATCTTCCTGAACTTCTTTATCAATAATGGGTTCATCGTTCTTATCAACGATAGTAACTTCTTTATCTGTAGTATCAAGAGCACAAATGGTACCGACAGAAGAATCTACAAGATAATAACCGAGGTCAAGACCTTCAAATACAACTGTTTTGTCATCGGAAGCGGACTTTGTTATTCCTGTTATGGTTGAAGTATTTGCTTTTGCATAAGCTATTGCTGCTTTTGCAAATGCTGCAGCAGCGGCTTCCTTGGCAGCATCATCAGTAAGGCTTTCATTGATTACGACATAGTCATTTTCGTCAACAGAAACAAAGCCTGTATGTGTTGCAACAAAAGCTTTCCATTCATTCTTTACAGTGTAAAGGTACTTACCGTTTTCTGTATCAGAATTTTCATCAAGCTCAAAAATCTGATAGACAGTATAATCCTGACCTTTAACAGCGTTGGTAATCGTAATTTTTCCGTCGCCTGCTGCAAATGCAGGGGCACTCATTGCGAGTACCATAAGAACTGCAATAACGATAGCTGAGAACTTTTTGATTGTCTTCATAATTTTTTTCCTTTCTTTTGATTTCCCGTATATTCTGAGTTGCGGTATCACTCTTTGATACACGGAATATTTATACTCAGAGGGAAAACTCTGCATTCTTGTCTGCAAAGCTTTACCTCGGGTATACAGTGTTAATTGACGGAATATCCGTCTGTTTTGTCTGTCAGCCAAGTGGACCTATGGCATTGAAGGGCCAGACTCGGAACACGATTTTCCCGACTATCTGTTCATCTGAAACACAGCCAACCGCTGTATTTCTTGAATCAACGGAGGATTCTCTGTGATCGCCCAGTACAAATATTCTGTTATCGGGCACCTGATACGGCAGTTCAATATTGCAGTCTCCGAGAGACTTATCAGAAACATAAGGCTCGTCAAGAAGCTGTCCGTTTACATAGACATTTCCTTCCTCGTCAATATTGACCCATTGTCCCGGTCCCGCTATATATCTTTTTACAAGTATTTTATTTCCGAGATAAAAACACACAAGGTCGCCTGCTTCAAAATCAGAACCCTTTACAGAAACCACTATTTCGCCATCATCAAGAGTGGGCAGCATAGACGTCCCGTAAATCTGAAGAACAGGCAGCCATATTGTAGCCACAAGAACAGCCGCTGCGGCAACGACCACAAGAGTGTATACAGTACTTTTTACAACGCTTCTGTAACGCTTTTTATATCTTACGCGTCTGAGCTCCGCTCTGAGGTCTTCAACAGCAGGAACCTCGGAAACTTTTTTCTTTTTTCCCGGCATTATTTTTCCTTTCACGCAACAACACTATATTAATGCTTATTTTTCGGATTTATACGCATTATCAGCTTCCTTAAAAAGCCTTTCGATTCTTTCCCTTGCAGTAAGAAGAATGTCATCCATATCATTTTCTGAAACACTGTCCGGAACGGGAGTTTTTTCTGAAGAAACCGCATCTTCTTTTTCTTCCGTTACTTCAGATATTTTAAGACTTTCTTCCTTAATATTCTTTTCTTCAGAAAAACTTATATCATTAGTTTCCTTTACGGGTATGGACTCAGGATTTTTCTTGTTTTCCGTTTTCTCCTTTTTTTCTTCACCGACGTAAGAAGGCACAACGGAAATTTGCGTAGACTCGGCACCGTTTTCCTTGACGGCATTTTCGACATACTGTTTAACGGCAGCATCGGCAGCTTCAAAAAGTCCGTTGAGTTTTACGGCAGCCTCTGCAAGTGAACCTGCATTATCTATTTTGATTTTTCTGTCTTCCAGTTCTTTTTTACATTCCTTAAGTTCCCTCTTGAGTCTCTCATTTTCCTCTATCTGAGAGATAAGAATTTCAAGCAACTCTGCTCTTCCCATTCTTTTTAAGTCTTTGTTCATTATTGACTCCGTTATATAAAAATTTACAAAATTTTCTTAATTATTTATTTTGCAAACAAAAAAATAAACATTTACACATATTTTGTCAGTCTGTTTCATATTTATTATAATATATTAATAGAAAATGTCAAGAACTATCTAAAAAGACAGCAACAGTTACCGTAACAGAAAACAAGTCATAAAAATACATCAAAAATAATCAAACATAATTATTGATTTACAAGTTCTGCAGGTATATAATTTATGTACAAACATGCTTTTATTTTTTGTGTGAGGTAAATTGACATGACAGATGCAAAAGATTACGGTTTTCTTCCCTGCAAAGGCGGAGTGGAAAATGCTTCCGCATTGAATGAAGCCGTAAAAAACGGCGGTGATATTGTTATAAAAACACCCGGTATTTATGATATCGGCAATACCGTATATCTTAAAAGCGGAACACATCTTTATTTTTCCGAAGGGGTAACTCTGCGAAGAATTGAAGACGAAAACGGCGATAACGGCAATCTTTTTGTAAATGTCGGAGCATTTACGGGAGAATATGACGAAGATATAAGCATTACCGGACTGCACTTGATTACTAACGGTGTGCAAAGCACTCCGGCAGAAGCGGGAGGAACAAAAACCGTAACAGGTCTCAGGGGGCATATCGCATTTTTATACATTAAGAATGTAAAGCTCTGCGGAATAAAGCTTACCGACCTGTCAGAAAAGGATTATGCAATTCAGATCTCGGATTTTTATAATGCTGTTGTTGAAAGCTGCCATATTGAAGGACTTAAGGACGGTGTACATTTCGGTCCCGGCAAAGACTTTGCTGTCAGGAACTGCACCTTCAGAACAGCCGATGATGCAATAGCACTGAACTGTTTTGACTATTCCGTTTCAAACCCGAATTGCGGTGATATTGAAAACGGGATAATAGAAAACTGTATTGACCTTAAGGGAGAAGCTATCTATCCGTTCTTTATAAGAATCCTTGTAGGAGGATGGACTCAATGGAAACAGGGAATGACGGTATATCACTCCGATGCTGTTGTTCATAACGGCAGACTTTACAGGGTGGTTATGCGACCCGACAATGAAGCGTATACTTCCGTTACTCCCCCCACTCACGAAGAGGGCTTTGCAGAATATGACGGAATAAGGTGGGTAAGAACACACAAGGGATATAGAGAAGATGAGCTTCCCCTTACCGCATCATGCAGAAATATTACCGTAAGAAATATTGTATTTATGCAGCCGAGAAATATCCAGATATTAATTTATTCGGCTTATGATGAATATGTAAGAAGCTACCACAGAGGTTATCCCGTACCTGAAGTCAAAAACATAGTATTTGAAAATCTTCAGATGCTCTGTGATTGCAAAAGGGTGTTGGAAATAAATACAAAAACAGACCCCATCATTTTCAGAAACTGCAATCTTAACGGAAGTTCAATTATGCAGTATCAGAATCCTCAGATGGCTCCCTATGCCGAGAGCATAATTATAACGGAGTAAAAAAGCTTTTTTGTCCGTGGTATATTAAAACAAAAATTTATATTTTCAAAGGAGAAAAAAATGGTAAAAATAGGTATTGTAGGCACAAGAGGACTTTCAGCTCTCAAGGGTCTTCAGATGCGTGAAGATGTAAAAATTGCAGCCATGTGCGACCTCAATGAAGAACACTTAAAGGAAGCCGCAGATAAAATAGGCGATGTAAAAACATTCAGAGTATATGAGGATATGCTTGAAAGCGATATTGATGCCGTCATTATCGCAACACCCATGCAGTGCCATGTTCCGCAGGCAATAACTGCAATGGAAGCAGGGAAACACGTTATGAGCGAAGTTACTGCAGGCGTTTCCATGGATGAGCTGTTCTGGCTTTGCGAAACCGTTGAAAAATACAAGAAAATATATATGTATGCCGAAAATTACATATACACACCTCAGGTACAGCTTGTAAAAGAAATGGTAAAGGCAGGCATTTTCGGAACACCTTACTATGCAGAGGGTATGTATCTTCACAATATAGGCGACCTTCTCACTTATCCCGACGGAAAAACTTCATGGAGAAGCTTCTGGCAGTGCGGTACAAGAGGTAATTTTTATCCCACACACAGCATAGGTCCCGTTATGCAGTGGTTCCCGAATGACAGAATTACGGAAATATCCTGTTTCTCGGCAGGCCCTCGTCACTCTTACGGAGTAAAGCAGGACAGCGGTACCACCACAATGTGCCGTACAGACAAGGGAAATCTTCTTGAAATAAGAACAGACTGCATGTCACCGAGACCTCACTGCATGGACAATTATCTTTTACAGGGAACAGAAGGTATCTTCCAGTCTGCACAATACGGCAAGGGCAATCTTGCAGGAGATGTAGACAGAGTTTCACTTACAAAGAACAAGAACGAAAAGGGCGAAATGGATTGGGAAGACCTTATGAATTACAAGCATCTTCTTCCCGAAAAATACAGAAATGCAACTCCCGAGCAGATAAACGCAGGTCACGGCGGCGGCGACTTCTTTATTGTTGACGATTTCATAGATGCCATACTCAAAAATGAACAGCCCGAGCTTGATGTATATAAAGCCTGTGAATGGACTGCAGTCGGACTTCTTTCAAATCTTTCCGTAACTAACGGCGGAAAGACCATGGAAGTACCCAATTTCAGACCGAATATGCCTTTAGAGGAAAAGAAAATAAAGCTTTAAGAAGAGGATTTATGAGATATATTGCCGATCATGATTTTCACATTCATTCCACTGTTTCCCGCTGTTGCAAGGACCCCGGGCAGACACCCGACAGAATCCTTCGGTACGCAGAAGAAAACGGTTTCAACAAAATTTGTCTTACAAATCATTTCTGGGACGAAAAGGTGGAAAGCGAAGCCGAGTGGATAGAGGAACACGGTTATTCCTATCTTACATCCGTTCTGCCCCTCCCGGAAAGTGAAGGTATTAATTTTCTTTTCGGTGCGGAGCTGGATATGGATTATAACGGAATGCTCGGAATAAGTGAAGAAATACTTTCAGAGCTTGATTTTGTGACTGTTGCCACTACGCACATGCACCTTGACGGGAACACAGTCAGAGAAAAAATAAAAACTCCCGAAGAGGGAGCTGAAATATGGCTCGAAAAAATCCGGACTTTGTTAAAAAAAGACCTTCCCTTTCACAAAATGGGAATTGCACATATAACTACGGGACACATTCTTAAAGAAAAAACACCCGAAGTAATAAAATTACTTACGGATGAGGATTTATATAATGTATTCACGGCTTGTGCAGCAAAGGGGCTCGGAATTGAACTTAACACTAAAACCATTTTTAACTCCGAAGAGGAAAAGGAAATACTTTTACGCCCGTATTTTATCGCTAAAGACTGCGGATGCAAGTTCTATCTCGGAAGTGATTCACATAAAACATCGGCTCTTGATACGGCAAAGGAAAACTTTGAAAGAATAATAACGCTTCTCGACCTTGAAGAAAAACACAAATTCAAATTATAAGAAAAATCTTACGTTTTAAGAACCACCTGCCTTCCCAAATCTTTGAGGATGCAGGTGGTTCTTAATATAAGCAAATTATTAACAATGCGAGTAATTTTATATATGTAAAAAAAGAAGTTTTCGGCAGTTTTGCGTATGAATTCGAACTCTCACACAACCATTGGTTTTTAGTGGTATTCCGTCTTCGACGGAGTGATATATTTTGCTATGCAAAATGTGATATTGAAACCTGCGATTTCAGTGATATTCAATAAGGTGCATAGCACCGTCATTCTTCGTAGCAAGATGTATCTTGCGGAGAAATATTCGCCTCTAACGCCCGCCGGCATATCACTTGCGAAGCAAATATCACGCACCGAAGGTGCATATAACTCGCCGAAAGGCGAATATAACTGAAAACGACAAGTTTCTGTTGAAACTTGTCGTTTTCTGGTGGGAACAACAGGGCTCGAACCTGTGACCCCCTGCTTGTAAGGCAGGTGCTCTCCCAGCTGAGCTATACTCCCTGAAACATGCGTTATTATAATACAAACAGAATTCTTTGTCAAGAGAAAAAACACAAAAAAATTATTTTTTCTGATTTGCTTCTTATTATCAAAAATAATGCATATCAGTAAAACAATGAGATAAATAAAATTGAAAAAATATTAAAAACATATTGACAAAAATACCTTTTGATGATAATATTCTCTTGGTTAGCAAAAGCTAATCGCTTTTTTAGACTTTAGGAGTTAGCAGCGGCTAATTAATTTTATATACAGGTGAAAATTATGAATTTACGCAATGCCGAAGAAGGAAAAGAGTATATAATCAAAGATATTTCAACAGATGATGATGAGCTTGAGGATTTTCTCTTTTCATTGGGTTGCTACAGCGGTGAACCCATTACCGTTATTTCACACCTCAAAGGCAGTTGTGTGGTATCTATAAAAGACGGAAGATATAATATAGACAAAAATCTTGCAGAAGCCATAAGCATAGGTTAAAAATTGAACAGTCGGCTCTGCAATGTTTTTACGTTTATAAGTTAGCATTTGCTAACTTATAAACTGACAGCAAAGACTTCCATGCAATAAGGAGAAGAAAACATGAGAATCGCATTAGCAGGTAACCCCAACAGCGGTAAGACCACTATGTACAATGCCCTCACAGGCAAAAATGAAAAGGTCGGCAACTGGGCCGGCGTTACCGTAGATAAAAAAGAAGCACCCATAAAAAAGATTTATTGCGATGAGGATAAACTGACAGCAGTTGACCTTCCCGGGGCATATTCAATGTCCCCCTTCACATCTGAAGAAAGTGTAACAAGCGACTATGTAAAGAATGCAAAACCCGACGTAATTATAAACATAGTTGACGCAACAAATCTCAGCAGAAGCCTTTTCTTTACAACACAGCTTCTTGAGTTGGGAATACCCGTAGTTGTGGCACTTAATAAAGCAGATATCAACAAAAAGAAAGAGACAAATATAGATACAGGAAAACTCAGTGAAAAGCTCGGCTGTCCCGTAATAAATACCGTTTCCACATCAAGTGACGGACTTAAAGAACTTATATCTGCAGCTGTGTCCGTTTCAGGAAAAGGACAGACTGCCCCTTATACACAGAGAATTATCAATATGTCTGACAAAAAGGCGGTAAGAAATGAGGACAAAAACAGATATTCTTTTGTAAACAGAATAGTAAAGGAAGTAGAAAGCAGAAAAGTATTTACCAAAAACAGAAACTATCAGGATAAGATAGATTCCGTACTTACAAATAAATGGCTGGGAATTCCGATATTTGCAGTGATTATGTTCCTTGTTTTCTGGATATCCCAGGCAGGTCCCGGTGTATGGATAGCAGATTTCTTTGTGGCACTTCTTGAATCGGGACAGGAGGCAGTAAGAGAGCTCTTTGTAAATGCAAATCCCTTCCTTTCCGCTCTTCTTGTAGACGGCATTATAGGCGGTGTCATAGCCGTTATCGGTTTCTTGCCTCTTGTTATGGTAATGTATTTTCTTATTGCTCTTCTTGAAGATTGCGGTTATATGGCAAGAGTTTCTGTCGTGCTTGACCCCATTTTCAAAAAGGTAGGTCTTTCGGGAAAATCCGTTATTCCCTTTGTTATCGGTACAGGCTGTGCCATTCCCGGTGTAATGGCTTGCCGTACCATAAGAAACGACAGGGAAAGAAGGGCAACTGCAATGCTCGCCCCCTTTATGCCCTGCGGTGCAAAGCTTCCCGTTATTGCCCTTTTTGCCGGTGCATTTTTCTCCGACGCCTCATGGGTCGGACCGCTCATGTATTTTGCCGGAATTGTAATTATTTTCTTCGGTGCACTTATTATAAATAAGATTACGGGCAATTCAGCAAAAAAATCATATTTTATTATTGAACTGCCGGAATATAAGGTACCTTCATTTTGGAGAGCCATAAAATCCATGTGTTCCCGCGGATGGGCTTACATAGTTAAGGCGGCGACCATTATTCTCGTATGTAATACTGCCGTTCAGATAATGCAGTCATTCACATGGCACTTCACAGTTGCAGAAACTGCAGATGAATCAATACTTGCCTCCATTGCAGAGCCTTTCTCTTATATTCTCTTTCCTGTTGTAGGTGTCCTTTCATGGCAGCTTGCAGCAGCAGCCGTTACAGGCTTTATCGCAAAAGAAAATGTCGTCGGTACTCTTGCAGTATGCTTTGCAGGACTTGAAAATCTTATAGACACCGATGAACTTGCACTCATGGACGGAGCAGGTACAGAGGTTGCGGGCGTTATGGCAATATCAAAGGCAGCAGCACTCGCGTATCTTATGTTCAATCTCTTCACTCCCCCGTGCTTTGCGGCTATCGGTGCCATGAATTCCGAAATGAAGAGTGCAAAATGGCTCTGGGGCGGAATAGGTCTTCAGCTCATGACAGGTTTTTCTGTCGGCTTCCTCGTGTATCAGATTGGTACTCTTATAACCGAAAAGACTGTCGGTACAGGCTTTGTCCCCGGACTTGTTGCAGTAGTCATATTCGCTGTAATCATAACCATACTCTGCATCAGAGGTGAAAACAAAGTCAAGACAGAAAAAGCTAAGAAAAAAGAAAAAATCAGCGTTTAATAAGGACTGATAATATGGAAAATTATATAATTATCGCTGTAGTTATTCTTATAATCGGACTTGCAGGACTATACATATATAAAGCAAAGAAAAGCGGCAGAAAATGTATAGGCTGTCCTGACAGCAAAAACTGTTCCGGCAGCTGCAGTTCCTGTAACTCCTGCTGCTCACACAACAGCAGTACAGAATGATATATTGCAAAAAAATACGCTTTGCAGAAAAAAATACTGCAGAGCGTGTTTTTTTACTTGTTCGACATATAATTATTGATAAGGTCAGGAGCTACGATAAGTTCTCTTACAGCTCCTCTTGTAAAATCCTTGAGCGTGCTTTTTGCACCTATTTTATGAAGCCCGGGAAGACCGTTTATTTTTGCTATGACACCTGCTCTGAACAGGTGATAATCACTGGAAAGAAAGCCTGTTTTCAACTCATAAAACTCTTTACCGCTGTGTTCTTCAACAATTTTCTTGCCGAATTTGAAATTTTCATTTGTGGTTGTAGACTTATCTTCAAGAATTATACGGTTTTCATCTATGCCGAGGGCAATAAGATGTTCTTTTATTATAAGTGCTTCACTCTTTTTCTGTCCGTCCCTGAAGCAGCCTCCGCAAGTAACGGCAAAAGTTGACGGGTGACTGTCAAGATATTCCGCCGCCTTCTTTATTCTTTTCAGAAGATGCTCACTCGGAGTTTCTTCTCCGATAATAAGCCCACCGAGTACAAAAAGATAATGAAGCTCTCCGTCATAGTCCTTTTTGGAATCCTTTATAACAGCCCCGAGAAAACCTGCCGAGGACACCCCCGCAACACCTACGGCACTTCCGATAATCGCTTTAATAACAGCACACTTGTTTTTCATGAATATCTCTCCGTAAAAATTGATATATATATATATTTTATCCTACTTAACATATACTTGTCAAATCAAAGATATTTTTAATCAATAAAACCTATCAGCTAAAAAGCCGAAAAATCCGAAACAAGGTAAAGATATATATAAAAAAGATTGACATTTTATTCTTCTTGTGATAACATAATAAAGCACTTTTGCAGTGCACAGAATAATAAGCGGATGTGGCGGAATTGGCAGACGCGCTAGGTTCAGGTCCTAGTGAATGCAAGTTCATGTGGGTTCGACTCCCGTCATCCGCACCATAACTCCACTCTTATTTTGATACAATGAGAGTGGAGTTGTTTTATGTCAAAATCTTTTTTTCATGGATGTTCGTTTGCTAAATTGTACATTTGACGTTTTTCTTAATGAGGACAATACAAAAAGCCGCCTTATTCGGCGGCTGTCTTGCAAAGAGTAGAAGCGTCCGCTAAACTTACTTATTTTATCACGGCAGTTTTCTTGGAAGTAAGCAACGGTACAGCTTTAATTCGGGACGTAATTCGGGAAAGAAGAAATACAGAAACGGTAATTGCATTCGGCGGTTAATTGTAGTATAATGTAGAACTGTATTAAAGGTTATCTTCAGAAGAAGGCGTATGCATGGATAAAATCAATGAATTTAATGAGCCCCTTATAAGAAAGGCTCCCTTTCTTGATATGACAGACCTTTACACCGTTCCCGGCTCGGCACAGCAGGTTATTGCTTCTCTTTCAAATCATCCCGAAGCACAAAGGCTCTTTGAAGCTGAAATTGCTTACAGCCGTGGTGATATTGAAAAGGTTTTTGAGCATTCAAGCTATTTTTTAGAGCATCATTCGGGTATGTATGCCGTGGTTTCCGCAGGTATGCTTCTTGCTCTTGTTGCTATGTGGCAGGGTGATGTCACGCTGTGGAATAAGGCAAAGGTACATATCTGTGAGGCTCCCGTAAAGGATGATAATGACAGAGATATTCTTTCTCTTTCCCTTGCCTGTGTGGACAGTGCCATCCGTGACCTTAACGATTATCCCGAATGGTTCACACACGGGCAGTTTGAGCATCTCCCCGCTGATTCGCACCCTGCCGCAAAGGTGTTTTATGTTAAATATCTGTTAGTTCTTGCTCAGGAAATGGCAAAGGGCGAATTTACTCTGCCTGATGTCACGGGTATGGGACTTATGAAAACCATACCTTATATAACAGAGCCGCTGATTGCACAGACAGTAGCTGCAAAAACAGTTATACCGGAAATTTACCTTCGTTTGCTTGTTGCCGTTGCTTATCATCAGACGGGTGAAGAAGAAACGGCAATAAAGCATATTGATAAAGCAGTTGCCCTTGCACTTCCCGACGGACTTTTAGGCATTCTTGCTGAGCACCGCAGACAGTTTGACTATCTTCTTGACGACAGACTCCGCCTTGCAGATGAAGAAGCCTATCAGAAATATCTTAATTTACATAAAACTCTTCTTGACGGCTGGACGAAGCTTCACAACACAGTGCTTAAACGCAACATTTCAACGGAGCTTACCGTTCGTGAAAGACAGATTGCAAGGCTTGCCGCCTACGGCTGTTCAAACACGGAAATAAGCAGACGATTAAAGATAAGCGAAGCCTCTGCCAAAAAGGCTCTTTACGATGCTATGAATAAAACAGGTGTCAACAAAAGAAAGGAGCTTGGAGCCTTTGTTTAAAACTGAATAATTTTAATTTGCAACTGCTTTTTTTAGCGGTTGCAATTTTTTTTGAAAAAATCGTTTATTATTCCAAAACGGAACCAAAACAGCCGTTTTCGGAAAAAAAACTATACTTTTTTGGACCAAAAAGTTACCCCGCAAAGGAAAAAAATAGTATATAATAATGTCAACACAGATTTCAGCAGGGCGATTTTCCTGCAAGGGAGGTATAAAAATGGGAAACAAAATCCGTGACGGTGACATCTATAAAGTTGCTGTTATTTCAGATAACCGTTTCACTATCCGCTACGGCTACGGGACGGATGCAGAGCGTGAAAATTGGGAGCCGACTCCCATATATCCCGATTTTATATCCGAGCCCGTTTACACGGCAGACGGTTTTCCCTTTGCAACGGCATTTCAGGATATTTGTCAGCATTATAAAATCAAACCCGACAATAACGGCGAAAGCTGGTGTGATAACTGCATATACTTTGATAAGCGGGAGGATTACATCGGCCTTTGCAAATGCGAACAGCGACGGCGTGAATAGAATAAGAAAAAAGAAAAATTATAACTATATAAAAACAACTTCCCAAAAGGAGATGAATCAAATGAACAAAACCTTAAAGAAAACCCTATCAATCATCCTCACAATCTTAATGCTTGTGACGAGCGTACCCTTTGCCTTTGCGGCAGATACACCCGTAGCGAAAATCGGTGATGTTGAGTACACAGATTTTGACGAAGCACTTTCAAATTGGGTTGACGGCACAACGCTGACACTGCTGGCTGATGTGATGAATTTGACGGATTACATCCAAACTACCGCTAAGGGCTTGACTCTTGACTTGAACGGACATACTCTCGCTTCTGCTGACACTTGGACACTTAGAGTTTGGGGCGCTTCCGAATTGACGATTCGGGATAGCAAGGGCAACGGCAATATCAATGGTCGTGTGGATGTTGGTTGGACTAATGATGGTGGTCCCGGCACACTGCTTTTGGAAAGCGGCACACTGGAAGAGGTGGGAGTTTCCGGTATCTTTACTATGACCGGAGGCACCATCCAAAATGAGAGTGGCGCTGCGCTCGATGTTAACAACGATACCGATACGGTACTGATCACCGGTGGAGAAATCTACGGAAGCACTTACGGTATTTGGATTAGTTCCGGCAACGTTATCATCAGCGGCGATACGAAAATCACCGGTGCCGGTCAATATGCAATATGGTCTTATTTCTCCACAGAGGCAGTCATATCAGGAACACCGACCATAAGCGGCGGAGCCGGCGAATTTGACTTGAGAAGTAAGATCACATTGAACACCCAGCCTGCCGATGGTGAAACATGGCGAGTGAAAATTGACACGGAAGAAATTACAGACGGCATATTCGCAGTCCCCGGCGAAGGTATAACCCTTGATATAGGCAAATTCGCTTCTGCTATGGATGGCTATGAAGTAAAGCAGAACGCAAAGGGTGAATTGCTCCTGTGTAACCATACCGAGCAGACGGCTGCATCCAACGGAGACGGCACACACAATACCACCTGTAACTGTGGTGAAGCAACCTTTGACACGAATGTGGCTTGTTCGGGCGGTGTGGCAACCGATACGCATCAGGCTTATTGCGAGTATTGTAACGCTCCTTACGGTGAAGTGAATCCCGACGTGCATTGTGATATTTTTGCTGTCAATATGACAGCAGAGCAACTGCAATCTGATTTGTTGGAACTGCTTAATGCAGGTAACACCGATATTTCTATCGTTCTTGCAGCAAAGGCAGACGAAGAAATGTTCACCGCCATCAATACGGCTTTTTGCAGCTCCACTGCCGCTGCAGGCAGTGTCAACCTCACCATTGCCGGGGCGCAGGCTGTTTCGAATATTACGGTCTTAACTCCGGATGGACCGAAAATCCCATTGGCATTGAAAACCCTCACACTCCCCGGTGCAACAGCGTTGGATATGGAGGCTATCACGTATGTTTCGAATTTGGAGGCGATATATCTTCCCAATGTGACCAGTATCGATGCTTGGGGCCTTGATGGACTGGATGCTTTAAACAAGCTTGTGCTTTCCGCAGAAGGAGCCATCACATTCAGAGATTTTAATACGATAGGTCTTCCTTTTGCTAACATTGACTTGACGTTGCACTGCAACAAGAAAAATGATGTTACGGATGGCACCATATGGCAGGGCAAAACTTGGAAGTCTATCGGCTTTACGCACAACTATACCGATGGCATTTGCAGCGTCTGCGGTGAAGCCTGTGACCACAAAGACAGCACTCACACCACTGCCACCGACGAGGGTAATGGCATCCACAGCTTCGAATGCTCTGTGTGCGGCAAAACCGTCAGCGAAGCCCACAACTACAAGTCCGGCACTCCCGCTGGCGCTTGTGTTTGCGGCGCGGAATGCCCCCACAGCAGTTTCGACTCTGCTACCGGTAACTGCACGGATTGCGAAACCTCGCTTGCCATCGCAAAGGTCGAGACCGGTGAAACCACCACCTATTATCTGACGGCTGATGAATTGCGAACGGTGATAGAAAATAATTATGCTGACCAAGCCATTACCCTGCTGGCAGATCTTGCAATAAAAGATACCATCATCATTGAAAATTCTGATGGAACAAAGAATACCCTTGACCTGAACGGACATACCCTCATATGTAGTGATCCTATTTGGGGGCGTATCCTGCTCGAATATGGCGAATTAGAAATTACCGGTACCGGTTCCATCAATATTTTTATGAGCGCTAATGATGAAGGTACGAAAATCGTTGTTGGCAGCGGTGTTACCCTGAACAATTCTTTGCGCAGCGCGTATGGTGGCGTTCTTGAACTGACCAATGCGACGATTCCCGAAGCCGGTCTGAATGTTATACTGTATTCCGATTATTGGGACCCCACTACATACAATGTCAGCGATGTTCTCAAACTGCCTGCGGATTATTACTTCTTCGTGGACGGCAAGGCAGTATCCAGCTACTCCGGAGAGACCGAGGGAACGGTGCTGAAACACGCGGATCATAGTTACACCTACACCGACAACGGCGACGGTACGCACGATAAGGCTTGCTCCGACTGTGGTGATGTGGTAGTAAATAACGAGAATCACACCCTGACCTATTCCGCAAACGGAAATATCATTACAGAGTCTTGCTCCGCAAACTGCGGTTACACCGGCACCGCTACCATCGGCGCAGAGGGCAAGACCTATGACGGCAATGCGGTTGAGGTTGTCGTTTCCAAGACCGGCTCTTTGGAAAATACGATTATTCCCGTTACCCTTACCAAGGACGGCGAAGCCTTTACCGGCGAACCTGTGAATGCAGGCACCTATACCGCTTCCATTAGCATGGGCGAGAACGAGAATGCCGTTGTGGCAAGCGTAGAGTTCATCATTGAAAATGCAAACCCGGTCATCGCAGCGGCACCCACCCCCGATACGCTGACCTACATCGGCGAAGCGCAGTATCTCATCAGCGCAGGTGAGGCAGTCGGCGGAACGATGGTTTACAGCTTGACCGAGAACGGCGAGTATACCACAACCATCCCCCAAGGCACAAATGCAGGCGATTACACGGTTTGGTATTACGTTAAGGGCAATGCAAACCATAATGACAGCGCAAAGGATTCCGTGCCTGTTACCATCAAAAAAGCACCATTGACCGTAACAGCAAGCGATATAACCATCACCTACGGCGAAGCTCCCACAAATAACGGTGTTACTTACAGCGGCTTTGTTAATGGTGAGAATGAAGGAGTTCTTGGCGGTGAGCTGGCTTACACCTACACCTATACGCAGAACGGCAATGTAGGTAACTATTCGATCACACCCGAAGGCTTGACCGCTGATAACTACGAGATCACATTCGTGGACGGTACTCTGACTGTTGAACAGATAGATATTGGCGACATTATTGATGAAATGAAAATCAATCTGGAACAGTACAGCTACGTTTACGACGGAACCGAAAAGAAACCCAAAGTTACCTCTATCACTGTTGACGGTGTGACATTGACAGAAGGTACAGACTACACCGTACGCTACGAGGACAATGTTTACGTTGGAAACTATGCAACGGCAGTCATCATCTTTGAGGGCAACTACGACGGTATATTCCGCAAGTGGTTCACAATTACAAAGGCTTATTACAACTTAACTGCTCCCGCCCCCAATACACTTACATATAACGGCGAAGAACAGTATCTTGTCTCTGCAGGTATTGTCGAGGGTGCTGATTTCGAATACAGCCTTGACGGTGCAAGCTGGTCAACAAGTATTCCTCAGGCAAAGGATGTAGGCAACTACACAGTTTATTACAGAGTTCTTGCTGATGAAAACCACTATGGCATTGAGGGTACTGTTGATGTAACTATCAAGGAATGTCCTCACACTTGGGATGAAGACGGATACTGCAGAAAATGCAAAACCTTCTGCAAGCATGAAAACAATGTAAACGGTGTTTGCACAGTCTGTGATTATGTGCTTACATTCTCAGTTATAACCGGTGACACTGTCAGCTATTACGACAGCTTTGATGATGCCCTTGAAAACGCTGAAGAGGGTAGCACCGTCAAGCTGATGAAGGGACTTAATCAAATTGCTTCCTACGAAATCAATAAGTCCATTACACTTGACCTTAACGGCAACAGCTGGGATACCGGCTCAAGCGACTATATTGACGTTTATACATTTGTTACCTTCACCGATTCTGTAGGCACAGGCGAATTGAATTTAAGCCTTAATCTTTATGCTCCCTGCCTTTTCAACAGCGGCACTTACAAGGGTATCGGTATAATGTTTGAAACTGAAGACACACTTGATGATTATCTTGCTGAATGTCACGGCTTCTTTGACCATTATACCGGCGAATTTAAAGATGTATCCGATGAAAAATATGTTATGGGCGCAAAGGTTGACTTTTATCACAAGCTCGGTGTACAGACCTGTAAGGGCTATCAGTGCGAGATCTGCGGTGAATACTTCGGCGAGGCTGACCCCGATGCTCACGATTGGTCTAATAAAGACGGCATCTGTGCAATTTGCGCTTATGAATGTGCTCACGAATGGGATGAGGGCGTACTCACAAGACCCGTATATGATGCAGTTCTCGGCTCAAAGGACGGTTATTGCACCTACACCTGTACTGTTTGCGGTGAAAAAAAGACAGAAGCTGTAAAGAGTGCCGATTACTCAGCTTATGAAGCTGTTTCAGAAGAAATCAATGCTTTACTTCAGTCTGATGACCTTACTTCCGAAGC